>DATNDC010000160.1:0-22586 GCA_035607055.1 Polyangia bacterium | reverse complement strand
GACGTCCCCTTCGACCCCACCGGCGCCTCGGGATGGGCCTACACCGACGCCACCCACGACGCCATCACCTTGAGCGGCGAGTACTGCAGCGAATTTGGCGAGGTCGGCAAGACGGACATCGAGCTGCAGTACGACTGCACGCCCGACGCCGGCGTGACCTCGTTGCAATGACCCGTGAACGCCCGCCCAAGACACTGGGAGAGCATTCGTTCGGGACCCATCGGTTACAATCAACCCCAGAGCGGACGGTCGGGTGCAAATGAAACCACGCGGGCGGAAATTGGCGACGGTGGGCTTGATCGCGGCGACGGCCGCCCTGGGGGGCTGCAACACGCAGCCGCTCGGCCCCGTCGTTCCCACCGGCACCCTCCACCCGCCGACCGCCAGCGGCGGGGCGAGCGGTAGCGCCGCCACGAGCGGCGGCGGGGGCTCACCGAGCGGCGGCGGGGGCTTCGGTGCCGGCGGTTCGGCCGGCGTCGGGGCCGGTCCGGGCGCGGGCGGCTTCGGCGCCGGAACCGGCCCGGGTGCCGGCGGAAGCTTCGGCAGCGGCGGCCGGTTCGGCGTGGGCGGCTCCGTCGCCACGGGCAGCGGTGGCGCCTTCGGCACCGGCGGCGGCTTCGGCACCGGCGGCGGCTTCGGCACGGGCAGCGGTGGCACGGGGTCCGGCGGGACCGGGACGTGTCCGGGGATCGGCTACGTGACAAACGTCCGGGCGCCGGACGTCCTCATCGTCATGAGCCGGTCGCAGGGAATGGACCTCGGCACTGATGGCCAACCCTGCAGCACCGCCGGGTGCTCGAAGTGGGAACAGCTCCAAGCGGCGGTCAACGGCATCGTGTCCGCGAACCCGGACCTGAGCTACGGCCTGATGTTCTTCGGGTCCGGCGGCGCGGCCTGCGACACGCCCGTTTACCCCGACTTGAACGTCACTCGAGGTGACTGGACGGACGTCGTCTACGACACCGGCCTGGTGAGCCCGGGCGGCGCGGCGCCGATGGCGGGGACGCTGGCCAGCGCCGTGACCTATCTCGAAACGCTCTATGACAGCAACTCGAAGCAGATCCTGCTCGTCACCGACGGAGCCGCGAATTGCCCGCCCGGCGACCAGACCGGCACCACGGACGACACCGGCGAGGCCGTGGCGGCGATCGCCTCCGCCGCAAGCGCCGGGTTCCCGAGCTTCGTGCTCGCGGTGGCCGATCCGACCAACGCCCAGCTCGTCGCGAACCTGAATGCCATGGCGCGCGCCGGGATGCTGGGACAGCAGTACGGAGCCACCCTCTACTATGACGCCGCCAACAGCGGGGTCGCCGCCCTCGATTCTGCGATCGCCAGGGAGACCAGCCAGACGCCCGACTGCACCTTCTCCACCCCCAACGGAGAGCCGCCCGGCTCCCCTCTCAAAGTGACCATCGAGCACGACAACATGATCACCGTCGTCCCCTACGACCCCACGAGGTACGCGGGATGGAACTACACCGACAGCAGCTACACCGCCGTCACCTTGGACGGTGAGTACTGCAGCCAGCTCGGCGCCGCCGGCCAGACGACCATCGAGCTCATCTTCCAGTGCGGGTCCGTGCCCCCCGGCCTCCCCGTCCCGTAGATCAGCGCGGCGCCGCCGGCGGCAGCAAGAGCAGTCGCACCTCGTCATATTCGAAGGCGCCGCAGCCCTCGGCGATGGCGACGCCGGCGCCGACGACGACCGCGCCGGGAATCAGCGCCGCCCAGGGGTCGGTCCAGCTCGTGTCGGCGTTGGGAACCTCCGTCCCCTTCGGTTTGTCGAAACGAACCTGGGCGATCACTTGCTTGTCGCGGGTGAGCCGCGCGACCGAGCCCGCGAGCGAGACCGTGAGGCCCTGCTCGCGGAAGGCCACCGCCGAGCTTTGGTCCGGGTCGGCGCCGTCGTTCCCCCCGAGCCGCCGGATCGGGGCGCGCAGCGTGAAACCGAGCGCGTCGAGCGTCCGCCCGATGGCGGCGGCGCCCGCGCGGCCGCGACCGTAGTCGAGACGCGCCCGGACCGTGGCCGTGGCGGCGTCGGCGATCCAGAGCTGGTCGGTGCGGCAGTCGTCCTCGTCGCACATCCCGTTGACCAGGGAGCGGCGCCAGGCGTAGAGCCCGCGGCCCGGTGAGAACGCCACCTGCCGGCCGTCGAGCGCGCGCGGCGGTGCGCCGGCCGGCGTCCCGTGGAGCTCCGCCAGCGCCGGCGCGGCCGCCAGCGACGCCAGATCGGGATCGGCGGCGAGCCGCCAGGTGGCCCAGATCGGATCCCGCGCCGCCGCCGCGGCCAGCGTGGCGATCGCCTCGGGCGCGTGACCGCCGCGCGCCTGCGCCGCCGCCAGGTTCGTGCTCGCCTCGAGGAGCGCCGGATCCCGCGCGCGCGCGCGGGTGAACCCGGCGGCCGCCTCGTCCCAGCGCTTCGCCCGGAAGAGCGCCTCCGCCGCCGCGTTCTCCAGCAGCGCCTCCAGCCGGGCCGGCGCGATCGCCCGCGTCTGCCAGCCGAGGCAGCTCGCCTCCAGCCGCACGGTGACCGCCGGCGGCGTCGACGTCGCGGCGACCTCGAGGAAGAAGTCGGGGTACGGCAGATCGAGGGGAAGGTCCGTGTCGACGGAGACGCGCGCCCGGACGTTCCCTCGCCCGACCCACAGCTGGCCGCCCCGGTCGAGCGTGAGCACCAGATCGGTCCCCGGGACCGGCGCGCGGCGGGCCGCCGCGGCCGCCGCCGGCGCGAGGGCCAGCCCGAGCACGACGATCCAGCGGAGCATCAAGCGCCCATTGTAACCGCCAGAGCGCGGCGGCGGCGCCCCGGCGCACCTCGGTTACGAGTCAGCGGCGCTCAGCGCGGGAGCTCGAAGTGGAAGGTGTAGGACTGGATCACGAAGGCCACCGGTTTGCCGCTCTTGCCGATCGCCGGCGAGAAGCGGCAGCGGTGGCGCAAGGCCTCGATCGCCTCGCGATCGAGCCCGTGGCCGAGCCCCGTCAGGACGCGGACGTTGTCGACGTGCCCTTGGGAGGAGAGCGTGACGCGCAGCCGGACGTCGCCTTCGACGCCGGCCTGCTCGGCCTCGGGCGGGTAGACGATGGTGCGGCCGCAGGCGTCGGTGTCGATCTCCGGCATCGTCGCCACGTCGGACTCCGACGCCGGTCCGCCGCCGCCTGGCGGCACTCCAGCGCCCTGGCCGCCCGCCGCGCCCGGACCGGACGGCCCGCGCCCCGCGCCCGCGGGTCCGGTCGATCCACTTTGGGGGACGGCGATCTCGCTGGTCGAGGCCATCGCCACGGCGAACACGGGCTTCGCGGGCGGCGCGGTGGGCGCCGCGGGTGCAACCGGCGCCGCCGCCGGCGGGGTCTCGACCGGCCGGCTCACCGGAGCGACGGGCCGCGCGCGGAGCGCGAGCCTCCGGTGCGCGGGCGGGGCCGCGCTGCGCGCCGCCGCGGCCGGAGGCTTCTCGGCGGGCGCCGGCGGCGTCTCGGGCGGGAACTCCAGCTCGACGGTGCTCGGGGGCGGGCGCTTCGGCACGTGGCCGCGCGCGATCGTCGCCGCCAGCCCCGCGTGAACGGCGACGGCGACGACCAGGGTGACGAGGTCAGCCCGACGGGACAAGGGACGGCTCTTACGGTCCGGCCTGCGTGTTGAGCGCGAACCGGGTCACGCCGAGCGCCTTGACCAGGTCGACGACGTGCATGACGTCGCCGTAGGCGATCCCGCGATCGGCCGCGATGATCGCCTGCAGCGCCGGCTCGCTCTTGACCAGGCCCGGGACCAGCGCGCGCACCGCCGCCTCGTCGGTCGCGCGGCCGTTCTCGTAGAGCTTGTAGCCGCCCGCGGGCTGGCGCTCGAGCGTGAGCGCCAGCGTCGAGTGCTTGGTCTCGTCCGCGGTCGCCGCCTTGGGGAGCGCGACCTTGATCGAGGGGCTGGCGACGATGAGCGGCGCCGCCACCATGAAGATGACCAGCAGCACCAGCGTGATGTCGACCAGCGGCGTGACGTTGATGGCGGAGAAGCACCCGCCGTCTTCCGGACCGGACGCTGCCATCAGGCGCTCCTCCGCAACGGTTCCCTGTCGGGGTCGCGCGCCCAGTCGGCCTGCACGTCCTCGGCGGCGATGTGGGCCAGCCAGTCGACGTCGGTCATGCGCACCCGGACCCGCCGGCTGAAGTAGTTGAAGGCGACCACCGCGGGGATGGCCACCAGGATGCCGACCGCCGTCGCCACCAGCGCCTCCGAGATCCCGGCCATCACCGTCGAGGCGCCCGCGCCCGCGCCGGCCTGTCCGGCGGCGAGATCGTGAAACGCCTTGATGATCCCCAGCACCGTTCCGAACAGGCCGATGAACGGCGCGTTCGAACCGAGCGTGGCGAGAAACGACAGGTTGCGCTCGAGCCGCAGCTTCTCGCGCGCCCTGGCCCCGTCGACCGCCGCCGCCAGCTCCGCCGGCTGCGGGCGCTCGCCGTCGGCGCGGGCGTCTCCTTCCGCCAGCAGCCGCCGGATGTCGGCCGCCAGGTCACGCCGGCCGATGCGATGCGTGCGAAAGAACCAGAGCCGCTCGAGCATGATGGCCAGGCTCAGCACGCTGAGCGCCACCAGCAGCCAGAGCACCCACCCGGCACCATGCAGGGTGAAGGCGAGAAAACGTCCCGAGACATCCATTTCGTACTTCCTTGTGTTGCTTCTTGTTGCTTCGTTGCTTCCAGTTGCGCCGCCGCCTCATTGAAGTTGGAGGACGCGGTGAGCGAAGTCAGTGCCGCCGCGCTCGTCGCGCCCGACAGCCCACAGATCGATCGAGGCGCCGGCCGCCGGGAGGCGCTGGTCGAGGTGCAGCACCGTCTGCGGCTGCGTGGCGCTCGTCTTCTCGACGCTGAAGTCGCCCGCGGTCGCAAACCAGGAGGTGGTCAGCGTCTCGGTGGCCGTCGTGCCGTCAGCGGCGGTGTACGTCTCGGCGCTGCCAGCCGCGAAGGTCACCCCCAGCGACAGCGCACCGCCGCTCGCCACCGGCGTCGGCGACGCGGGATCGAGCGGCGTCATGTTGCCGCTGCCGTCCAATGAATAGACCGTGACGATGGTGGGGTTGGTGTTGGCGGGCGGTGCCTGGAGCAGCCGCAACCGGTAGACCGCGACGACCGCGCCGGCGCCGGGCGCGGTCACCTCCGCGACCAGCGGCAGGTAGACGCCGCCCGAGGCGTCGGGCTCGCCCAGCGCCGCGGCCGTCACTTGCGGCATGGTGGTGGTGATCGTGAGCCCGCTGCCGATCGGCTGCAGGAAGGCCGCCGGCGGCGTGGCGAGGCAGTCCGGGTTGACCGTCTCCCCCTGCAGCGGCGGCTCCAGGCAGGCGCTCCAGGTGGCGGCCGGCGTCGCGCCGCCGGTGTCGACCGCCAACGTGTCGATCGAGCTGCTGGCCCCCGCCGCGACCTGCGGGGGATCGGCCTTGATGCCGAGCACGCGCAGCCCGGCCACGAAGGTGACCGGCGGATCGGGGAAGCTCTGGCAGCCCCCGACCGCCGCCGCCACACAAACGCCGCAAACAGACACCCCACACAATCCCGCTGCGCGCATCAGAAGTCCCCCCGCAGGCCGAGGATCGGCAAGATCGGCAGCCCGGTGAGCGGGTGCGCGATCGTGAAGTTGTAGTTGTAGGTGACCGCCTCCGGGTTCGCCGAGTTGAAGACGTTCTGCACGTCGAGGTAGCCGGAGAAGCGCCAGCGGTCGAAGGTGAAGACCTTGTCGACGCGCAGGTCGAGCTGGTTGAAGGCCCCCAGCCGCGCGCCGTTGGTCGCGCCGGCGATCGGCACGTAGCTGTCGGAGACCGAGTCGTAGAACGACCCGGTGACCGCGGTGTAGGGATCGCCGGTCACGTAACGGTACCGCCCGCCGACCTGCCACCCGCGCGGCAGGAGGTAGGTCAGCATGAAGGTCAGGATGTTGGTCTGATCGTAGGCGAACAGATACCAGGCCTGGTCGGCGTGATCCTTCCGCTCGCTGCGCGACAGCGTGTAGGCCAGCCAGCCGTAGAGCCGCTTGCCGAGGTTGCGCCGAACGAGGAGCTGGCCGCCGTACGCCCGCCCGACACCGTCGTTGTCGAGCGGCGGCTCCCCGGGATTCTCGGCGCTGACCACCAGGTCGCGCATGCTCTTCCAGAACAGGTCGACCTCGCCGGTCAGATCGAAGGGGAGATTGAAGTCGGCGCCGAGGACGTACTGCTCGCCGCGCTCGGGGACCAGGTTGGGGTTGCCGAACACGCTGGAGAACGCGGTCGGATCGGGCGGCTGCGCGTAGAGCCCGACCGCCCCCTTGAGCGCCACCCGCTCGGTCAACCGGAGGCGCAGCGCCAGCCGCGGCTCGGGCGAAACGAAGCCGCGCGCGAAGGTGGCCGGCTCGCCCCGATAGCCGGCGAAGGTCATCACCTGCAGGCGGAACTGCGGTGTCACGGTGAAGCGGCGATCGAACAGCGCCCAGGTGGCGGTCACGAACGGGGCGACGTTGTTGGTGTAGAGCGTGAGGTCGTCGGTGGCGAAGCCGCTGGCCGAGCCGCTGAAGCCGCCGCTGGCCCCCAGGCCACCGGCGCCCGAGCCACCCACGAGGTCGGTCACCGCCGACGGAGAGCCGCTGCGGGCGATGGCCCAGCGGTTCCCCTCGAAGTCGACGCCGCCGTCGAGCCGGAGGGTGGCGGTGAGCGGCAGCCGGCCCACCGCCCGCAGAGCGTAGGCCAGGGTGTGCTCGGCGATCGAGGTGGGGACCGTCCCGAACGAGACGCCGAACCCGAACGGGGCGTCGTAGCCGACGGACGAGGTGACCGAGAGCGTCCGCCCCCGGTCGAAGCGGTGCAACCAGTCGGCGACCGCGCGGTGAAAATAGATGTGCGAGTCGACGGCCGCGTTGAGCGCGTCGTCCTTCACCCTGGCCAGCAAAGAGAGCCGGTCGTCGGAGCCGAACACGAACAGGTCGAAGACGTCGCGCGCGGTCGGTCGCCAGGTGAGCCGCGCCTGGTAGTCGTAGTAGACGGGCGAGAGCTGGAAGGTGCTGGAGGTGAAGAGCGGCAGCGTGGCGTCGATCCAGCTGCGGCGGCCGGCCACCGCGAAGGAGAGCGTCTTCGTGAGCGGCCCCTCGAGCATGAGCGACCCGTCGAGCAGATCGATCTGCGCGTAGCCGTGCAACCCGTCGGTGCGCGGCCGGCGCATGTCGACGTCGACGATGCCGCCCAGGCCCAGGCCATGGTCGGCCTGGTACCCGCCCGGCACGAAGGTGAGCGCCTCGACCATCTCGCTGTTGACGGTCGAGCGCAGCCCCCCGAAGTGGTAGAGGACCGGGACGTTGACGCCGTCGATGTAGACGCGCGTGTCGGCCGGCGCCGAGCCCCACACCGGCAGCAGGCCGATCCCGAACGGCGCGCGCGCCACGCCCGGCAGGTTCTGCACCGCCTTGAGCGTGTCCCCCTGCGTGCCGGGGATGTGCTGGATCTCGGTGGTGGTCAGCGTCTGCTCGACCGTCTCCACGACCGCACGCCGCCCGTGCACGGTCGAGGCGTAGCGTTCCTTGACGTCGACGTAGAGGCTCACCTCGGTGGCCTTCCCGGCGTGCAGCGCGACCGTGAGGTCGACCGGCGCCAGGTCCACACCGCGCAGCACGAGCTGGTGGTCGCCGACCGGCAGCGCGGCGAAGGAGAACCGCCCTTGCGCGTCGGTCACCGCCCGCCGCTCGTCGCCCGGCGCGACCTCGACCAGCGCCACCGCGCCCGCCACCGGCACGCGATCGCCCCGCCGGCGCACGAGCCCCGACAGCGGAACCGTGGGGACGGTCCCCGCGGGCGGGGGCGGCGGAGGCGGCGGCGGTTTGAGCACGAAACGATAGCTATACGTAATTCGCACCGGGACTGGATGTCCGCCGGCCTCGCCGGGGGCGAAAATGAACTGGCGCGCGGCCGCCACCGCGGCCCGATCGAACCCTTCGCCGCTTTCGCCGCCCGCCGGCTTGGCCACCTCGACCGAAGTCACCTTGCCGTTCTCGTCGACGTCGATGGTCAACACCACCTCGGCCTCGCGCCGGACGCCGGTGGGCGGAACCGCCTCGACGAAGCGCGTGAGCCGCGGCGGCTTGAACGCGGGTGGCGCCTCCGCCGCGGGCTCTGTCGCGCGCGCGCGCGACAATGAAACCGAGAGGCCGAGGCAGCTTGCGACGAACATGAGCGGCAGAGAAGCGGCCCGCCGGGGACGAAAACACCCGGTACTGGATCCGCGATCGAGGAAGGGGCGGAAGAGTTGGACGCTCCCGGTCCGCCCGACGTTGCCTGTCGCGCGCGCAGGCGCGCGTTCTTTGCTGTTCGTCGCCATGACCTCAAGGCTGAGAGGGAGTCACTCCAATTGTCCTTCGCAAGGGTGAGACTTAGCCTTTGCCCTATGTCAGCCATTGACGACCTGTTGCAACGGACGAGCCGCACGTTTGCGCTGGCGATCCCGCTCCTGCCGGAGCCGACGCGCGGTGCAGTGGGGATCGCCTACCTGCTGTTCCGGATCGCCGACACCTTCGAGGACGGCGTGAACTGGCCCCGCGAACGGCGGCTGGCGGCGCTCGACCGCTTCGTCGAGCTCCTGGGCCGCGATCCGGCCGAGGCGGAGGCGCTCGCCGTCGAGTGTCTGGGCGATCCGCCCAGCGACCACGCCGGCTACCGCGAGCTCTTGGCCCGGATGCCGCTCGTGCTCCGCGAGCTCGCCGCGCTGCCCGCCGGCACGCGCGAGGTGATCGTCCGGTACGTCACGCGGAGCGTGGAGGGGATGCAAGCCTTCGTCCGGCGCGCCGACGAGCGCGACCGGCTCAACCTCGGGACCATCGAAGAGCTGCGCGATTACTGCTACGCGGTGGCCGGCATCGTGGGCGAGATGCTGACCGAGCTCTACCTCGAGGGACGCGTCGAGCTGCGCGCGCCCGCCGAGGCGCTGCGCCACCGCGCCGCCGCGTTCGGCGAGGGGCTGCAGCTGGTGAACATCCTCAAGGACGCGCCACGCGACGCCGAGGAGGGGCGCGTCTATCTGCCGCCTGGTGCCACTGCGGTCGCGCTCGAGCTGGCGCGCCGCGATCTGGACGCCGCGGGCGAGTACGTGACCCTGCTGCGCGAGGCGGGGACCGACTCCCGGCTGGTGGCCTTCAACGCCTTCATCTCCGGGCTGGCGCGCTCGAACCTGCGCCTCCTGGCCGAGCGAGGGCTGGGCGCGAAGCTCTCGCGCGGCGAGGTCGCCGCCGTCGCCGCCACGGTGGCCGCCGAGCTGGGCCCGGAGGCGCTCGGCGATCCGGGGCGCGGCGCCGCCGACTGACGGCCGTCACGCGATCTCAGAGGTAGCCCGAGTTGTCTCGCTCGGTGACGTCCTTACGCTTCCTCGAAGCAGGGTTGGAAGCAGGGTTGGAAGCAGCGTTGGAAGCACGATTGGAAGCACGGTGAACGGCGATGCGCGTGATGTTGACGGGTGCGACGGGCTTCATCGGATCGCACGTGGCGCGGGCCCTCGTCGCCCGCGGCGAGACGGTGACCTGCCTCTGCCGCCCCACCAGCGATCGCGCCGACCTCCAGGAGCTGAACGTCGCCTGGGTGATGGGCGATCTCCGCGACAAGAGCTCCCTGCGGCGGGCGATGGCCGGCGCCGAGCTGCTCTTCCACTGTGCAGCGGACTACCGCCTCTACGCGCGCGATCCCGGCGAGCTCTACCGCAACAACGTGGAGGGGACGCGCAACGTGCTGGAGGTCGCCGCCGAGAGCGGCGTGCGGAAGGTCGTCTACACCAGCTCGGTGGGGACTCTGTCGCTCCATCACCGGGCGCCGGCGAACGAGAACGCGCGCGCGGTGCTCGACGACATGGTGGGAGACTACAAGCGCAGCAAATTCCTGGCCGAGCGCGTGGTCGACGAGTGGGTGGCGCGCGGGCTGCCGGTGGTGGTGGTCAGCCCCTCGACGCCGGTCGGCGAGCGGGACGCCAAGCCGACGCCCACCGGCCGCATCGTGGTCGACTTCCTGTCGGGGCGCCTGCCCGCCTACGTCGACACCGGCCTCAACCTGGTCGACGTGCGCGACGTGGCGGCGGGGCACCTCCTGGCGGCGGAGCGCGGGCGCCCGGGCGAGAACTACATCCTCGGCCACCTCAACATGACGCTGCACGAGCTGCTCGAGCTGCTCGGCCGGCTCACGCACCTGCCGCCGCCGCGCTTCAAGCTGCCCCACTGGGTCCCGCTGGCCATCGCCCACCTCGAGGAGCCGCTCTGCCGCTGGCTGGGACGCGATCCGCGCGTCCCGCTGGACGGCGTGCGCATGTCGCGCGCCTTGATGTTCTTCGACTCCAGCAAGGCCGTGCGCGAGCTCGGGTTCCAGCAGAGCCCCATCGAGCCGGCGCTGGAGCGCGCGGTGGGCTGGTTCATCGACCACGACTACGCCCCCGCGCCTGCCGGCGCCGGCTCGTCCGCCCTGGCGACATGAAGGGCGGGCTCGCGTCGCGGCCTCGACGCGCCGCCGCCCTCGTCGCGCTGGCGGCGTTCGGCGCCGCCGCATCCGCGCGCGGCGCCGCTCAAGACGACGACGCCGCCAGCGCCGACGCCCAGCCCGCCCGCGAAGCGCCGCACGGGAAGATCAAGTTCTTCCCGATACCGATGTACACCACCGTCCCCACCGAGGGGAGCACCTACGGTCTCATGCCGGTGCTGCTGGGCGTGAACGGCGCGGGCATCGTGCGGGTCATCGGCGCCCCCAGCGTGAGCTGGAACAGCGCCGCCGGCGTGACGGGCACGCTGCGCTTTTACTACTACCCGCGGGTCACCCGCTCGTTGAGCGTCATCGCCGCCGCCAGCACCCGCGTGAACCGCACCATCTGGGTCACCTACCTCGATCTGCCGGTCGAGCCCGGACGCTTCACGCTCGAGGTCGACGCGCTCATCCGCCGCAACATCTTCTATCGCTTCTTCGGCCTGGGGCCGGACAGCCTGGAGTCGAACCAGAGCAGCTACACGCGAACCGTCTCCGGCGCGACCGTGCGCGGGGGGTGGAACTTCCCGGGCCACTTCAACGCCGGGGTGCGGGGCACGGTCCGGGACGACCGCCTGCTCCGCTACCCGATCTTCGGCCTGCCGGCCACGCAGGATCTGTTCCCCACCGTCCCCGGCATCGACGGCGCCGGGTTCGCCGCCGCCGAAGCGAGCCTCCGGTTCGACACCCGCCCGGCTGCCGAGTATTCGGACGCCGGGATCGCCTCCGAGGTGCGGCTCGGCTACAACCGGCCGCTCACCGCCTTCCCGCCGTTCTGGCAGGTGACCTGGCAGACGCGGGGGCTCGTTCGCGAGACCTCGCTCCTGCAGGGCGCGGCGCGGCTCTACTGGACGCGCGAGCTGGGCGGCGACGGGCAGATCCCGTTCTATTACCAGGCCAGTCTGGGGGGCGACGGCCTGCTGCGCGGTTTCCCCGACGACCGCTTCATCGACCACAGCGCCTGGGAGGCCGAGGTCGAGCAGCGCTTCCGGCTGCTGGAGACGCACATCTTCGGGGTCGACACCGTCTGGCGCATCGACCCCTTCGTGGCCGCGGGCCAGGTCTACGATCGGTTCTCCGACCTCGTCTCGCACGTGCAGTACTCGGTGGGGGCGGGGTTCCGGGCCTGGGTCAAGCCGAACGTGCTCGGGCGGGTCGACGTCGCCTACGCCAGCGAAGGCGTGCAGGCCTACGTCGTCCTGGGGTACCCCTACTGATGCGCTGGTTCGTCTTCGTCGGGTTGGGGTTCGGGATCGGCCTTTTGGCCGGGTTCGGCTGGGTCTTTCACGGCCCCGCGCTGGCGGGCGCGCTGGCGCTGGGCCTCTGGCCGGTGGTGGCCGCCGCCGCCTACCGGGTGCCGACGCTGGCGATCTACGCCTGGAGCTGGCGCCTGCTCGTCCCGCCCGGCGAGCGGCCGCGGTTCCGCACCTTGCTGCGCCTGCGCTGGATCGGCGAGGCGGTGAACTCGCTCATCCCCACCGCGCAGATCGGCGGCGACCTGGTGCGCGCGCAGCTCCTGGCCGCCGCGGGCGTCGACGGGGGCGCCGCGGCCGCCGCGATGATCGCCGACATCGCGGTGGGGACGCTGACCCAGGCGCTGTTCGGGATCGCCGGACTGCTCGCCTTCGCCGAAGACTTGCCCGGCGGGCCGGGCCGCTCCATCGCCTTCGGGTCGGTGGCGCTGTTCGCGGCGGCGCTCGGGCTGCTGGCGCTCCTGCACGTCGGCGCCGGGCGGCTGCTGGCGCGCGTGCCTTTCGCGGGGCGGCTCGGCACGCGGGCCAAGACGCTGGCGGGTGGGATCGCCGCCACCGACGCCGGCATGAGGGCGCTCACCCGGCGTCCCGACGCCCTGGTCGCCTCGGCGGGCTGGCACCTCGCGGGCTGGTTCTCCCACGTGGGCGAGACCTGGCTGGTGCTCGCCCTCTGCGGCGCGCGCGTCTCCTGGAGCGCCGCGCTGGCCATCGAGAGCCTGTCGGCCACGGCGCGCGCCGCCGCCTTCTTCGTCCCCGGGGGGATCGGCGTGCAGGAAGGAATGCTCCTCTATCTCTCGCGGCGCCTCGGCGTGCCGCTCGAGCAAGCGCTGGCGCTGGGGCTCGTCAAGCGCTTCCGCGAGATTGTCGTCGGGCTGCCGGGCCTCGTCGCCTGGGCGCTCGCCGAACGTGCCCCCCTCGCCCGCCGCCGTGCCCGCGCACGCGGCGGCCTCTCGGAGAACTGCGATGCCTGAGCCAACAGCGCCCCCGGACCTGCTGCGCGTGAGCGTCCTCGTCGATCTGCTCCACCGGCCCGAGGCGGGCGGCCACGTCAAGGCCTGGGAGAAGCTGGCCGCAGCGGCGGCCGGCCTGGCCGGGCTCGATCTGACCGTTCACTTCGCCGGCGCCGCCCCGGCGACGCGGCGGCTGGCGGACAACGTCCGCTACCGACTGCACCGGCCGGCGTTCAGCACGGCGCGGCTCCCGTTCCTGTCGCACGTCCCCGACCACACCGACCTGGCGCCGCACCACCCGGCGCTGGCGCGTCACCTCGGCGACGCCGACCTGCTCCACACCACCGACGCCTACTTCGCCTTCGCCCACACGGCCGAGCGGATCGCGCGCCGCCGGGGCCTGGCGCTCACCAACTCGGTCCACACCGACACGCCCCGCTACACGCGCCTGTTCACCGCCGAGACCATCGAGCGCCTCTGCGGCCGGGCCCGGCTCGGGCGCCTGCTGGGCGACCGGTTCGATCTGCCGCGCCGGCTCGAGGCCCGGATGCGGCGCCGGCTGCTCGCGCACCAGCGCCTCTGCGCGGCGGCGCTGGTCTCGCGCCAGGAGGAGCTGGCCCCGCTGGCGCGGGCGCTCGATCCGGCGCGGGTGGGCCTCCTGCGCCGCGGGATCGATCGCCAGCTGTTCTCGCCGGCGGGTCGCGACCGCCGCTGGCTGCAGACGGCGTTCGGCGTGCCGCCCGATCGCCTGCTGGTGCTCTTCGTCGGCCGCGTCGATCGGGGCAAGAACGTCGGGACGCTGGTGGCGGCGCTCGACGCCCTCACGCGCGCGGGCCGCCCGTTTCATCTCTTCTGCGCGGGCGAGGGGACCGACCGGCCGGCCGTCGCCGAGCAGCTCGGACCGGCGGCCACCTGCCCCGGGACGCTGTTGCCCGCCGACCTGGCGCGCGTCTACGCGGCGGCCGACGTGGTGGCGCACCCGTCGGAGATCGAGGAGGCGTCCAACGTGGTGCTCGAGGCGCTGGCCAGCGGCCGCCCGCTGGTGACCAGCGCGGCCGTCGCGCGCGGCGCCGTCGTCGACGGCGAGACCGGGCTGGTCGCCGGCGGCACCCCCGCCGACTGGGCCGCCGCGCTCGCCCGCCTCGAGGCCGACGCCGCCCTGCGCGACCGCCTGGGGACCGCCGGGCGCCGCTGGGTGGAGGCCACCGTGCCGACCTGGCGGGAGGTGCTGGAGCAGGATCTGCTGCCGGTCTGGCGGCGGGCGGCCGCCGCGGTGGGGAAAGCGCGGTGAAAGAGCTCGGGCGGCGCGTGCTCTTGCTGGTCCCCCACCCCGACGACGAGGTGGTCGGCTGCGCCGTCGCCATCCGCCGCGCGCGCGCCGCCGGTGCGCAGATCTTCGCCCTCTATCTGACGACCGGCGTCCCCGCGCCGGCCAGCGCCTGGCCCTGGCGCCGCGCGGACCACCCGCTGCGCGTCGAGCGACGGCGGCGCGAGGCCCGCGAGGCCGCCGCCCGCCTGGGCGTCGAGCGGCTCGGCTTCTCCGACTGGCCGGCGCGCGAGCTCAAGGCCCACCTCCTCGAGGCGCGCGCGCTCTGCGCCCGGCACCTGGAGGAGACCGCGGCGGATCAGATCTGGGCCCCCGCCTACGAGGGGGGCCACCAGGATCACGACGTGACGAACTTCCTCGGCAGCCTGTTCCGCGGCCAGGCGTCGGTGCTCGAGTTCTCCGAGTACAACGCCGCGGCAGGCGTCCGCGCCAACCGACTCCCCACCGAGTCCGGCACCGAGGCGGTCCTGCCGCTGACCGAGGCCGAGGCCGCCTGGAAGCGAGAGCTCGTCGCCATCTATCAATCGGAGCGCGCCAACCTCCGGCACGTCCGCTGCACCCGCGAGGTGCTGCGCCCGCTGCCGCCGCACGACTACCGCCGGCCGCCGCACGCCGGCCGCCTCTTCTACGAGCGGTTTCAGTGGATCCCCTTCCGCCACCCGCGCGTCGACTTCACCTCCTCCGCCGAGGTCTGCGCCGCGCTGGCGCGCTATCCTTGGCCCGAGCCCCGCTGACCGTAACCGGCGAACTTGGCGGCGACCGCGCGCATCTCGCGCGGCGGGAGGACGACCGGCCGTCCCATCGCGCGCGCGGCGGCGTACTGGGCCGCCAGCGCCTCGAGCTCCCCGGCGAGCAGCCGGGCAGCGGCGAGGTCCGGGCCCACGGCCAGCAGACCGTGGTTGGCGAGCAGACAGGCGCGCCGCCCGGCCAGCGCGGCCAGCGCGTGGCGCGACAACGCCTCCGTCCCGTAGGTGGCGTAGCGCGCGCAGCGGATCTCGGTCCCGCCCGCCTTGGCCACCATGTAATGAAAGGCGGGGAGCGGCCGGCGCAGGCAAGCGTAGGCGGTGGCGAACGTCGAGTGGGTGTGGACGACGGCGCCCACCTCGGGGCGGCCTCGATAAATGTCGCGGTGGATCCGCCACTCGCTCGACGGCGCGACCGGGCCGCGCGCCTCGCCGTCGCGCGCCCCGCCGTCGATCTCGAGGCGGACCATCGACCCAGCGTCGAGCTCCTCGCAGGGGATCCCGGTCGGCGTGATGACGAAACCCGCGCCCGCGCGCACCGACACGTTCCCGGACGTGCCGGCATAGAGCCCGCGCGCCATCAGCCAGCGGACAGTGTCGACCAGCGCCCGGCGCGCTCGGGCCTGCGGTGCTGGGGCCCCCCTCACCGCGCGGGCTCCCCGCCGCGCGCGCCGGTCGCCGCGCTGGCCCGCTCGGGGAAGAGCCGCGCCAGCCCCTCGCGCGAGGCAGGCGCGACGCCGCGCTCGGTGATGATTCCGGTGACCAGGCGGGCGGGCGTGACGTCGAAGCCGGGGTTGGCGGCCGGGCTGCCGGGCGCCACCACCCGCACCCGGGCCGCCTCGCCCGCCGCGGTGGCGCCCGCCACGGTGGTGACCTCCTCGGCCGCCCGCTCCTCGATGGGGATGACGTCGGCGGCGCCGGTGATCGACCAGTCGATCGAGGGGGACGGGGCGGCGACGTAGAACGGAACGCCGCAGTCGCGCGCGGCCAGCGCCTTCAGGTAGGTCCCGATCTTGTTCACCACGTCGCCGGCGGCGGTGGTCCGGTCGGTCCCCACGATCACCAGGTCGACCTGCCCCCGCTGCATCAGGTGGCCGCCGGCGTTGTCGACGATGACCGTGTGCGGGACGCCGTGCTGGCCGAGCTCCCAGGCGGTGAGCGCGGCCCCCTGGTTGCGCGGGCGCGTCTCGTCGACCCAGACGTGCACCGGCAGGCCGGCGTCGTGGGCGGCGTAGACACCGGCCAGCGCGGTCCCGCGATCGACGGTGGCCAGCCACCCGGCGTTGCAGTGGGTGAGGATCTCGATCGGCTCGCCCGGCCGCCGGCGCGCGCCCGCGGCGCGGATGAGCGGGAGCGCCTCGGCGCCGAGCGCGCCGTTGATGGCGACGTCCTCGTCGGCCATCGCCTCCGCCGCCGCGCGCGCCGCCGCGGCTCGCTCGGCGGGCGGCAGCGGCGCCAGGCGCGCCGCCACCGTCTCCAGCGCCCAGCGCAGGTTCACCGCGGTCGGGCGGGTGGCGAGCAAGGTCTCGCGCGCCGCCGCCATCCCCGCGTCCGAGGGGACGGCGCGCGCCGCCAGCCAGAGCCCGTAGGCCGCCGTCACGCCGATGAGGGGCGCGCCCCGCACCTGCATGGTGGCGATGGCCTGGGCCGCCTCCTCGAGCGTGCGCAGCTTGCGGACCAGGTACGCGTGCGGGAGCGCCGTCTGATCGATGATCTCGACGCCGTCGGCGACGGGCCAGATCGTGCGGGTGGGCGTGCCGTGGACGTTCATGCCGGGCGGCTGAACCTTAGCGCTTTCGTCCCGGCCGCGAAACGGACTACCGGCCGGAGCGGCCGCCCGCCTGGCCCGAGAGCGCGACGCCCTTTCGCGCGGGGAGAAAGGCCAGCCGCTCGGCGCCGGTGGCGTGGTCGATCTGTCGTTCCAGCCCGAAGAACGCAGGGGGGGCCGTCGCGCAGCGCGGGTCGTGGACGACGGTCTTGCTCACCGTTCCCGGTCGATAGTCGAGCGTCACCGTGCTCGGCGCCGCGGCGTCCGGGCAGAGGCAGCAGTTCTGCGCGCTGTCCAGGAAGTCCATCGCGTCCAGCGAGTTGATGAGCGCGCAGAGATCCTCGGGCCGCACCCGGAGAGCCCGGCGGCCGATCACCCCGACGTTGGCGCGCCCGTCATAGACCGCGCTGCCGTCCGGGAAGATCGAGACGCTGTAGACCGGACACGGCTCATCCAGACAGCCGTTTCGCCTCATCTGGATGAGCGCCGCCGGCTCGTCCGGAAGAGAGATCTGGCCCTGGTGCCGGCCCACCATCACCGGGTGGTCGCTGGCGCAGGCGGAGAACGCCGCCGCTGCCGCCACGACCAGCCAAAAACGCCGACCTTTCCGCACCCTCGTCCCCTCTCCCCTCTCATTTAACGACGATCGGGGCAAAGCAAGTCGGCCCCTCGGCTCGAATCCCGGACGCTGATTAAGTTCGACCCATGGCCCAGGTCGCCCGCCACGCGGGGGGGAGGCATTGACGCCCGAGGAGCGAGCCGCGCGGGAAGAGTCGCGGCGGGCCGCGGCGCTCGCGCTCGCCGCGGGGTGCGTGGACGCGTACGCGCTGATGACGTTCGGCGTGTTCGCCTCGTTCATGAGCGGAAACACGACGTCGGCCGGCGTCCGCGCGGGAGCGGCCAGCGCGACGCGCGCGGCGCACCACTTCCTGCCGATCCCCGCCTTCGTGGCCGGCGCCTTCGTCGCCGCCCTCCTCTTCCGGGACGTCCGCCGCTCGGTGCGGCCGCTCTCGGGGCTGACCCTCGGCGGGCTCGTCGCCGGCGCCCTCGCGACCGCGCTGGCGCCGCGACACGGCTGGCTCGGCGTGCTGGCGCTCGCCTTCTCGATGGGCGTCCTGAGCTCGACCATCCGGCGGGTCGGCGGTCAGGTGCTGAACGTCGGCTTCGTCACCGGCGATCTGATCAAGCTCGGGGCCCATCTGGCGCTGGCCGCCCGGCGGGCGCCCGTCTCCGACTGCCAGGGCGCCTGGGACACGCACGCCTGGCGGGCGATCGTGCTGACGCGCATCTGGGCCTGTCTGCTCGCCGGGGCCGTGTTCGCCGGCGCCGCCGGGGCCCGGCTGGGCGTGCTGGTTTTGCTGCTTCCGGCGGCCATCCTGGTCGCCGTGGTCTTGGGGGCTGCGGAGCCCGCCGTTCGGTGCTAGGTCAACCAGATGAGCAAGCCGGTCTGCGTGGTGGTGGGGGTCGGTCCGGGCAACGGGGCGGCGCTGGCGCGCCGGTTCCACGCGGCGGGCTACGCCGTCGCGCTGCTGGCGCGGTCGACCGGCCTCGTCGGCGAGCTCGGCCGCGAGCTCGACGGCGCGCGCCCGTACGCCTGCGACGTGGCGGACGAGGCCTCGGTGGCGCGCGCCTTCTCGGCCATCGCGACCGAGATGGGTCCCGTGGAGGTGCTGATCTACAACGCCGGGAGCGGCGTCTGGGGGACGATCGAAGACGTCACCGCCCGGGACTTCGAGCAGTCCTGGCGGGTGAACGCGCTCGGCGCCTTCGCGACCTCGAAGCAGGTGATCGGCGAGATGAAGCGCGCCGGGCGCGGGAGCATCGTCTTCATCGGCGCCACGGCGTCGCGGCGCGGGAACGTGAAGACCGCCGCCTTCGCGCCGGCCAAGGCCGCGCAGCGCAGCCTGGCCGAGTCGATGGCCCGGCACCTCTGGCCGGCCGGCGTCCACGTGGCGCTGCTGGTCATCGACGGCGTGGTCGACCTGCCGCGCACGCGCCAGATGATGCCGGGCAAACCGGACAGCTTCTTCGTGGCGCCGAACGACGTCGCCGAGGCGGCGCTCGAGCTCGCCCGGCAGCCGCGGTCCACCTGGACGTTCGAGCTCGAGGTGCGTCCGTTCGGCGAAGCTTGGTAGGAGAAAGCCTGGTGACGGGTCGCCGCGCCGCTCAGCCCCCGGCGGCGCTGGTGCCGGCGAGCTCCTCGCCGCCTCCCGCCGTGGCGGCCTGGGCCGCGCGGCGGTGCCGCTCGCGGGCGATCATCTTCTCGTAGATGCGGACGTAGGCGGCGGCCATCCGCGAGGCCGTGAAGCGATCCTCGAAGTAGGCGCGACAGCGCTCGCGCGGGAGCGCCAGCGCGCGCGGCACCGCCGCCACCGCCTCGTCGACGGACGAAACCACGAACCCCGAGATGCCGTCGTGCATGACCTCGGGCACCGAGCCGCAGGCGAACGCCACCACCGGCGTGCCGCAGGCGAGCGCCTCGATCATCACCAGGCCGAACGGCTCGGGCCAGTCGACCGGGAACAGGAGGGCCGCCGCGTTTCCCAGGAACTCGTCCTTGCGCTGCTCGTCGATCTCGCCCACGAACTCGACCAGCGGATGGTCGAGGAGCGGCTTGATCGTCGCGGCGAAGTACGCCTCGTCCACCCGGTCGACCTTGGCCGCGATCTTGAGCGGCATCCCCACCCGCTCGGCGATCTCGATCGCCCGATCGGGCCGCTTCTCCGGCGAGATCCGCCCCAGAAAAGCCAGGTACTGCCCGGGCCCGGGGTGAAACGAGAGCTGGCCCGCGGGCAGGCCGTTCCACACCGTCCCCTGCCAGCCGACCGCCGGGAGCGGCGACCGCTGCGCGTCGGAGATCGACACCAGCGGCTCGTCGGGGAACCCCCGATAGATCGTCTGCAGATCGGGGATGTCCAGCCGCCCGTGCACGGTGGTGACCCGGGCGATCCCCAGCCGCCGCATGACCGGAAAGTGCAGATAGCCGACGTGGAAGTGGACCAGATCGAAGTCGGCCGCCCGGCGCACCACCTCCTCGATCATGAGGACGTGGGGCGCGATCGGATCGAGGCAGCCCTGGTCGAAGCGCAGGCCCCGCGGCGCGCAGGGAACGAGCTCGGCGCGCGTCACCGAGTCGCCGCTGGCGAACAGCGTGACGTGGTGACCCGCCGCCACCAGCTCGTCGGTCAGAAAGGCGACCACGCGTTCGGTCCCCCCGTACAACTTGGGCGGGACACTCTCGCTGAGGGGACAGACCTGAGCGATTCTCACCTGGGCTCCTTTTCGAGCCGTCGTCTCACTTGCGACGGCGCAGAGGGAAGATAAGGATCCTCGCGTCGCTGGGAACCTTCCGTCGATTCCGGGTCGGCGCCCGCTTGCGGGGCGGCGGCGGGGCGCTTATCGGATACGGGACCGCGCCCTCCGTGTCGACGATGAAGGTTCCGTTTCGGCTCCTCGGCAGGCGCGACTTCGGGCTGCTCTGGCTGGGCGAGGCGCTGTCCCAGATCGGCGACAGCTTGAACCGGGTGGCGCTGCTCTGGTTCGCCTACCAGACCAGCCACTCGACGCTGCGCATGTCATTCGTGGGCGTGGTGCAGACGATTCCGCCGCTCGTCTTGGGGCCGCTCATCGGGGTCACCCTCGATAGGCTGCGCAAAAAACCGGCGCTGGTCGTGATCAGCCTGGCGCGCGGCGCGCTGGTCACGGCCATCCCGCTGCTCTCTGCGGCGCACCTGCTCTCCTTGAACCTCCTCTATCTCATCGTGTTCGTCCTCTCGGTGGTGGGGGCGGCCGCCGGGCCGGCGCTCTCCACGGCGGTCCCGCTGCTGGTCGAGGCCAGCGATCTCACGGCGGCGAACGCGCTGGTCCAGGCCACCTCCACGGTGGGCGTGCTGCTCGGTCCGGCGGTCGCCGGGCTGGGGATCTCGCTGTTCGGGATCTCGCGCGTCTTCTACGTGGACGCCGCCAGCTTCGTGCTCTTCGCCGCCTGCGTCGGCTTCATCCGCCTCCCCGAGACGGTCGTCCCCGCGCGCGCGCTGCTCTCGCTCCGCGAGCTGGCCGGCGATCTGCGGGCGGGCCTGACGTTTCTGTTCCGGGAGCAGACCGGGATCCTGGTCCTCACGCTGGTGACCGGCTTTCAGAACCTGGGGGCCAGCGCCTTCATCTTCATGCTCCCGGGCTTCGTCAACAGCGACATCGAAGCGGGCTCGCTCTGGCTCGGGTTCCTCTGGTCAGCGTTCGGGCTGGGGATGTTGCTGGCCGCCGCGTCGATCGCCATGGTGCGGACGGGGTCGGTTTCCAAGATGCTGCGCATTGCCCTGCTGGCGCCGGTGCTGGGCGGCGTCTCCATCGCGGCGCTCAGCTTCGCCACGGTGAAGCTGGCCGCCGGCACGCTGATGGTCATCATCGGGTGGAGCAACGCCGCCTTCAACCCGGTGGTCATCTCGGTGGTCGAGGGGTGCACGCCCGCCGCGCTGCGCGCGCGCGTCCTCACCACCTTCAACAGCGCCAACATGGCAGCGGTCACCATCGGCATGCTGGCGTTCGGTTGGATCGCCGACCGGATCGGCAACGACCTCACGCTCTACGGCATTGCCGCCGTCCTGCTGGTGAGCGCGCTGGCGCTGGGGATGGTGATGCGCATCGCGACGACGCGACGGCTGATCGAGAACCTGGCCGTCAGTCCCTGAGCGCGGTGCTCATATTGACGGCCAGGGGGGGTGAAAATGATCCGCAAGCTTTCGTCCGGGCTCTACCGTCTCTACTCGCGCAAGCTCGACCCCAAGACCAAGAAACGGCGCAACCTGGGGACGTTCAAGACGCGCGCCGCGGCCGAGAAGCACGAGCGCGCCGTGCAGTTCTTCAAGCGCCGCTGACGCCGCGGCCCGCAGCGCTCCGCCGGGCGATGGCTAGGATTTCCGGTGAGGAGGGAGCGCCATGCCTGAAAGCTCGCCCGCCACGGCAGAGGTCACCATCAAGGGAGCGGTCTCGCAAGTGTGGGACGCGTTGGTAAGCCCCGACAAGATCAAGCGCTACATGTTCGGCGCCGACGTCGTCTC
This sequence comes from Polyangia bacterium, assembly GCA_035607055.1. Lineage (GTDB taxonomy): Bacteria > Myxococcota_A > Polyangia > Fen-1088 > Fen-1088 > JADGRB01. The sequence continues at coordinate 992 of DATNDC010000160.1, read as the reverse complement.
GGACTGGAAGGTCGGCAGCCCGATCGTCTGGAGGGGCGAATGGAAAGGGAAACCCTTCGAGGACAAGGGGCGCATCCTGGAGATCCAGCCGGGGAAGCGGCTGCGCTACAGCCACTTCAGCCCGCTGTCGGGCGAGCCCGACCGGCCCGAGAGCTACCACACCGTGACGATCCAGGTGGAGGGGATCGACGGTGAGGTCCACGTCGATCTCTCGCAGGACCACGCCGGCGACGAGAAGGCCCGCCAAGAATCGAGCCGCAACTGGAACATGATGCTGGAGGGTCTCAAGAAGACGGTCGAGACCGGCGCCTGACGCGGGGCGGTTCCCGCAGCGCCGGCTGGACAAGCGCGGCGCAAACGGGCTCGGGCCGTCCGGCTCAGCCCTGATCGCTAACTGACGAGAGGGACCAGGAGGTGCGCGTCATGGACGTCGCCCAGGTGCAGGACGGTGGTGCCGCTCGGGCTCGGCGCGTAGGCGCTGGGGAACATTCCGAAAAACATGCTCCGCCGCCAGAACCAGCGCCCCTGGACGTCGAGCCGCAGGAGATCGCCCCGGGCGAAGGAGGTGGCGGACGGCAGGATCTCGATCTCGACGGGGGCGATCTCGCCCGCGCGCAGCGGTTCGGCCCGGTCACCGAGAAGATACGGCCGGTGAGGCTCGCTGCGCGAGGGGTCGACCCGCCGGTGCGCGGTCCGCAGCCACCCGTGCGCCACGACGTCGCGGCCGAAGCCGAACGCGCCCTCGAAGGGGAGCGCCCGTTCCCGATGGTCCGCGCCGTTCGCCCCACCTTCGATCTTCGAGACCCCGACGAAGAGGTGCGCGTCAGTCGTCCCTTGCAGCTCGACGTGCAGGCGGAGCTTCATCGGCCCGACGATCTCCAGCGCCTCGGGCAGGCGGAAGAAGAAGGTCGCGCCGCCGTCCGGAACGGCGAAACCCACGCGGGCCGCTGCGCCGGCGGGCACCAGAGCCAGCTCGCCGGGCTTCAGATAAA
>DATNDC010000148.1:0-3694 GCA_035607055.1 Polyangia bacterium | reverse complement strand
GATCACCAAGGCGAACCGGCGTCCCGTCCGCGGGAAGTGGCCGCCCGAGCCGGCGCGCGTCCGGGCCATCGTGGACGGACTCGAGGAGCTCTACCCCGATGTCGACTGCGAGCTCGACCGGGAGACGCCCTTCCAGCTCGTCTGCGCGACGATCCTCTCCGCCCAGTGCACCGACGAGCGGGTGAACAAGGTTACCCCGGAGCTGTTCCGCCGCTACCCGACGCCCGAGGCGATGGCGCGCGCGCCCCTCCCCGCGCTGGAGAAGATCATCAAGTCGACCGGGTTCTTCCGGCAAAAGGCCAAGAGCCTCAAGGGGACGGCGGCCGGGATCGTCGAGCGGTTCGGGGGTCAGGTCCCGCGGACGCTCGCCGAGCTGACCACACTGCCGGGCGTGGCGCGCAAGACAGCGAACGTCGTGCTGGGGACGGCGTTCGGCCTCGCGGAGGGGATCGTCGTCGACACCCACATCCAGCGGCTGGCGATGCGGCTCGGTCTGACGCGCACCACCGAGCCGAAGGGCATCGAGCAGGACCTGATGAAGGTGTTGCCGCGCGACAGCTGGATCCGGATGGGGCACCAGCTCATCTGGCACGGGCGGCGCGTCTGCTTCGCGCGCAAGCCGAACTGCGCCGAGTGCACGCTGGCCTCGTTCTGTCCGTCGGCCGGGATCGAGAGCTAACCGCCGCTCCCCGACAGGAAGTACACCTCGTCGTAGGCGCAGGTGGCGTCCTTCTCGGCGGGCTGCGGGTAGTCGACCAGCTTCCCTTCGTAGTTGCGCAGCGTCCACTTGTCGGGGCCGCGCGCGACGACGTAGTCGGGGCCGATGGGGACCTTCCCCATGCCGCCCGGGGTGTCGATCACCAGGTGCGGGATGGCCAGCCCCGAGATGTGCCCGCGCAGCTCCTGCATGAGCGCGATGCCCGTCTCGACGGAGGTGCGCAGGTGCGAGGTGCCGGCGGCGACGTCCCCCTGGAAGAGGTAGTAGGGCCGGACGCGGCAGCGGAGCAGCTCGGTGAACAGCTTGCGCAGCACGGGGGCCGAGGAGTTCACGCCGCGCAGGAGCACCGTCTGGTTGCCGAGCGGGATCCCGGCGTCGGCCAGCTTCTCGCACGCCGCGCGCGCCAGCGGCGTCAGCTCCTTCGGGTGGTTGAAGTGCGTGTTGATGTAGAGCGGGTGATACTTCCTGAGCATCGCGCAGAGCTCGTCGTCGACGCGCATGGGGAGCACCACCGGGACGCGGGTGCCGATGCGGACGATCTCGACGTGCGGGATCGCGCGCAGCGCCTTGACGATCTCCTCGAGCCGCGGCGTGGAGAGCGTGAGCGGGTCGCCGCCGGAGATGAGCACGTCGCGGATGGCCGGTGTGCGGCGGATGTACTCGAGCGCACCGTCCAGATCCCCCCGCGTGATGGGCGCCTCGTCCTTCCCCACCAGGCGCCGTCGATTGCAGTGGCGGCAGTAGATCGCGCAGCGGTCCAGCGCCAGCAGCAAGCAGCGGTCGGGGTAGCGGTGAAAGATGCCGGTGGCCGGCGAGTGGCTGTCCTCGCCCAGCGGATCGACCAGGTCGCCCGGCTCGTTCACCAGCTCGCGCGCGCGCGGGATCACCTGCATGCGGACCGGACAGGCCGGATTTTCGCGATCGATGAGGGAGAAGTAGTAGGGCGTCACCGCGACCCGAAACCGTCCGGGCGCGGCGTCGAGGCCGGCCGCCTCTTCGTCGGTGAGCGGCAGCAACGCCGCGATCTCGTCCTTGGCCGTGATGCGGTGGCGGAGCTGCCAGCGCCAGTCCCCCTCGCCCGCGCCCGTCGCCTCGTCGAGGACGGGGAGCGCGAACGTCGCCCGGTCGATCCCGATCGTCACGCGTCGCCTCCCGCGTCGCCCGCGCTCGCGTCGATGCCGCCGCCGCCACCGGACCCCGTCGCGCCGCCGGTCCCGGTGGCGCCGCCGGTCCCGTTCGACCCGCCCTTGCCCGTCGCGCCGCCGCTCCCGCTGGCTCCGGCCTCGCCGCCGGCCCCGCCCAGGCCGCCCGCTCCGCCCCCGCCGGTCCCCCCCGTCCCGCCTGTCCCCGTGGCGTCAGCACCGGCGTCGACGGGCGCCGGCGTGCCGCCGTTCAGCATGACGACGGCGATCGTCTCGCCGCCGACGTTGATGTTCTCCAGGGTGGTCGTTCCGCTGGCGATGATGAAGGCCCCGACGACGGCGCCGACCTCGACCGTCACCGGGCCGGTCAGGTTGGGGGCCATCTCGACGCTCAGGCTGGTGGGGAGCGAAATGGCCGAATCGTCCTTGGGCGCGACCGTGAACGTCCGTTGCGCCGCCTGCGCCGGCTGGACGGAGACGTTCAGTGACGCGGGGGCGAGCGCAAGATCCCCGGCCACCTCGACGAGCAGGATCGAGTCGCCGCGATGACAGCCGATGAGCACCGTCGAGGCCGCGACGGCCGCGACCGGGACGAGGGCGCGATGACGAACGGAGCGCATCAGAACTTGTAGTTGCCGAGGTCGGTGACCGGCGGCGTCGTCGTCGGCGGCCGCAGCGCGAAGTAAGCGCCCGCCGCCCCCCCGGCGACCGCCGCCCCGAGGGCGATCCAGACCCAGGTGTGACCGTGGTGGGCGGCGGCGTGATCCTCCGCCACCGAGGATGCCGGCGCGGGGGCCGGCTGGGCCAGCAGCGCCGCCGTCGGCTCGGGGATCTCCGGCGGCTCGGGGGCAGCCGGTGGCTCGTCGATGATCGGAGCCCGCGGCGGTGCCGCCGGGGGCGCGGCTGAAAGCGGATGGACGCGCGCTGGCCCGGCCGACGGCGGCGCGGGCGGGCGGGCAGGGGAGCGGACGGGCCCGGCCGCCGCAACCGGCGCGGCCCCCGGGCTCAAGGCGGCGATCTTGGCCTCGATGTCCGCGCGGTTGGGCGCAGCCGGCACCGCCTCGAGAAAGGCGCGGTAGTCGCTCACCGCCTTCTCGTCCTGGTGGATGCGCCGATAGCACTCGCCGCGGTTGAACAACACCACCGGGTCGTTCAGCTTCTGGTAAGCGAGCGTGTACTCGTGGATCGCCGAGTGGCAATGATCCTCGCCCGCCAGCTGGTTGGCCTTCCTCAGGTGGTAGCGTCCGACGGCCACCGGGTCGGCGTCCCTCGCCTGCGCGGCGCCCGCCGCCAGCGCCAGCAACGTCACCGCCGCGGCGCCGGTCCTCATCTTCATGGCCGTCTTCATGGCCCTCCGTGGGCGCGTCCCAGCCGGTGGACGTAGCCCGAGAGCTCTTGAATCTTGGGGACGCTGAGCGCGGTGCCGAACGCCGGCATCTGCCCCTTGCCGGCCATGATCGTCCGCGCGATCGAATCGTTGGTGGCGCGCGCCAGGAACTCCGGATCGTGAAAGTCGCGCACCGTGGGGAGCGTCTTCCTGATCTCCGGGTCTCCGCGCCCGTCGGCGCCGTGGCAGCGGGCGCACATCTGCGCGTAGATCACCGCCGGGTCGACCGGCACCGGCGGCCCGGGATCGTCGCCGGTCGTGCAGCCGCCGACCGCCAGCGCGCTCAGCAGCCCCGCCCAGAGCATCAGGCGAATGGCGCTACTCCCCGCCGGAGGCGTCGGCCACGTACAGCCGTTGACCAGCTTCGCGGAACGCCTCCGCCTTCTCACGCAGGCCGGCCGTCACGGCCTCGGCGGGGGCCATCCCCTGCGCGGCCGCGTAGTCGCG
>DATNDC010000118.1:0-7422 GCA_035607055.1 Polyangia bacterium | reverse complement strand
GTCCGCGGGCCGGCCATCGCGCCCGCCATCTGCCTCGAGGCCGAGCGCGGCTGCGACCTCATCGTCATCGGCTCGGGGGAGGGGCCCTCGATCGGAGGGCCGGTCGTGGAGCAGGTGGTGGGCGGCGCTCCCTGCCACGTGGCGATCCTCAAGGCGCCCGCCGCCGCCGGCGAGTACCGCAACCTCCTGGTCCCCGTCGACGGCAGCGTCGGCTCCCGGCTGGCCGTCGAGCTGGCTTTGCGCTACGCGGAGTCGACCGGCGCCGATCTGACGCTGGCCGTGCTGACCGAGCGGCGCCCGCAGGCGGCGGCCTACGCGGACATGAGCGGCACGCACCCGCTGGTCGATGCCCCCGCCACCAGCGACGAAGAGCTGGCGCGCATCTCGGTCGTCTTCCGCGCCTCGGCGGTCAAGCCGAGCATCATCCACCTGGCGTTCGACCCCCGCTCGAGCCCCGTCGCCCAGGAGGTGGAAAAGGGGCAGTACGATCTGGTGGTCCTGGGAACCGAGAACCGCGCCGTCCAGCACCGGCTGTTCTTCGGGTACGAGAACGAGCGCCTGATCCGGGCGGCGCGGGTCCCGGTGCTGGTCGTGGTCCCCCACCTGGGCCGCCTGGCCGAGTCCGGCCGGCCCGCGCGGCAGACGTCGCGCAATTGACGGTCTCCCCGCCGGGCGATACGGTCGTCGCCGCGCATGCCCCCCGAGATCGTCCACATCGAGTTCAAGAGCGCGAACTTCACCCGCACGTCGGAGTTCTACGCGAAGGTCTTCGACTGGCAGATGGAGCAGAACGCCTCGGCGAGCTACATGAAGCTCTCCGGGGCCAACACGCCGAGCGGCGGCTGGGTGCGCGTCGACCTGGTCCAGTCGCCGGGGCCCGTCGCCTACCTTCCCGTCGACGACCTGGAGGCGACGCTCAAGGAGGTCGAGCAGGCCGGCGGGCGCGTGCTGGTGCGGAGCCTGCCGTTCGCCGGCGGCGGCGAGGTGGGCCTGTTCGCCGACCCCGACGGTAACGTGCTCGGCCTCTGGAAGCGGAAGGAGGCCGGGGCGGCGCCGGCGGCCGCGGCCGCGGCCAAGCCCGCCGTCAAGCCGGGCGCCCCCGCCAAGCCGCCCAAGACCCCCAAGCCGGCCGCCGCCAAGAAACCGACCAAGAAAAAGTAGGGCAGGCGCTCAGAGCCACCGGCGGAGGCTGTACGCCAGGCGCTCGAGCAGGCGAACGAGCCAGCCGCGCTGGGCGAAGCCAGAAGCGGTCACTTCCTCGCTGGCTGCCATGTCGGAGACGAGCATGGTCCCGACCTCGGTGGCCGTGGCGGGATCGATCACGTTGACGACCAGCTCGAGGTTGTAGGCGAGCGAGCGATGGTCGAAGTTGTAGCTGCCGATGGAGACGAAGGTGTCGTCGACCATCAACGCCTTGGTGTGGGTGACGACCGGGCTGCGGAAGATGCGGGCCGCCGCGGCCAGCAGCGGCGGGAAGATCGCCCGGGTGGCGAAGTCGAGGATGCGCGAATCGCCGGCCAGCGGCACCAGGAGCCGCACGTCGACGCCGCGCCCGGCCGCCGCCCGCAACGCCCGCAGCACGCCCCGATCGGGGACGAAGTAGGGATTGGCCACCAGCACCCGCTGCCGGCTCTCGCGAATGGCGTGCAGCGCGGCGCGGCGGATGGCGAACCGGTCGCGCCGCTCCCCGTTAGAAATCACCGCCAGCGGCACCAGGCCGGCCCGCGCGGGGGCCGGCAACCGCTCGGGGTCGAGCCGCATCCGCTTGGGCGCGCGCCGGTTCCAGGTGCGCAGGAAGGTCGCCTCGACGGCGGCGACCGCGGGCCCCTCCAGCGCCACCGCGGCGTCGAGCCAGCCGCCGCCCCCCTCGGCCTGGCTGACCCACTCGTTCGAGATGTTGATGCCGCCGGTGAACCCGAGCCGCCCGTCGCAGACCAACGTCTTGCGGTGATTGCGGCGCATGAGCGACCAGATCCGCGGGCGCCAGAAGCGGTACTTGTGGTAGCCGACCACGTGGACGCCGAACCCGCGCATCCGCTGGAAAAAGGTGGCCGGCGTCTCGCGGCAGCCGACGAAGTCGTAGAGGAGCCGCACCGCCACCCCGCGCTGGGCGGCCCGCGACAGCGCCTCCGCGAACCGCCGGCCGATGCCGTCGTCGCTGAAGATGTACATTTCCAGCGAGACGCGCTCGGTCGCCCCGTCGATGGCGGCCAGCCAGGCGGGGAAGGCCTCGGCGCCGTTGCGCAGCAGACGCACGCTGTTCCCGGGGACCAGCGCGCGCGGGTCCTCGGCGTAATGGGCCAGCGTCCGGAACGCCGCCGACGAATTCAGGGAGGCTGTCATTGACCGAGCCCCTCGGAGCGACTAAGGTCTGCGCCGCCGATGGGTCGTGAAGAGCATATAGAATTCCAAGGGCGCGTCATCGAGGTGTTGCCTGCCGGAAACTTTCGCATCGAGCTCGAGAACGGCCATCAGGTGTTGGCGCACCTCGGAGGCAAGTTGCGCAAGCACCGGATTCGCGTCGTGCTCGGCGACAAGGTCACCGTCGCGCTCACGCCGTATGACCCGACCCGCGGCATCGTCGTCTACCGCGGATAGCGGGCCGCCGTGACGTCGCGCCGGGCGCTTCCGCCGCGCCAGGCGATGGAGCGCGTACGCGCGCTGCTGATGGAGGTGGCGGCCACCGATCCGGAGGGGCTGCTCGGGCAGGGCCTGGCGCGCTTCGGCTCCTGGCGCGCGCTGGCGGCCGTGGTGGGGACCGACTGGCTCCCGCTCCCCCGGGGGCGCGCCGCCCCGCTGGCGCCGCTGGTGCGGCGCCGACTGCGGGCGCTGGGGGCCGAGCCGGCGCCCGGTCCCGCGGCCGAGCTCGCCGCGGCGGGCGAGCCCCTTCAGCTTCGGGGAACCTGCGAGCGCCTGGGGGGCGCGGCGGGCGACCTCTGGCGGGCCACCGCCGTCGAGGACGATGCCGGTCTGTGGGCCGTCGAGGAGGGCGAGGACTTCGTGCTGCGCGGCGGGGACGGGCGCGCCGCGTTGGTCCTCTGCGACGGGGGGAGGCTGGTCAACGCCGGACGACTACAGGCCGGCGACGAGGTGGCGGTGTTCGGAATCGGGGGGCTGGCGCCGGACCCCGCCGGCCTGGCGGGCGCCTACGGCCGGGGCGGTTTGATCCCCGCGCTTCGCTCGGATTCCTCGCACCCGTTGCTCGTGAGCGTGATCCGGCGCTACGATCAAGAGGATCATGGCCTCCAAGATTGAGCTCGCCCAGGTGGAGGCGCCGTCGCCGCCCGCCCTCAAGCCGCCGGTCGACCCGGCGACGCTGGGGCACCGCGACCTGCGGGGGGGCGAGTTCTGGCGCCAGATCCCGGCCTACGCCGAGGTGCCGGCGGCCGAGTTCCTGGATCACAAGTGGCAGGCCAAGCACTCGATCACCAACATCCCCAAGCTCTTGGCGACGGTGGCGGGGCTGGTCTCCGACGCGTTCGTGGCCGACGCGCAGCGCGGGTTCGAGCGGGCGCCCATGTCGGTGCGCGTCTCGCCGTACCTGCTGTCGCTCATCGACTGGAAGAACCCCTACGAGGACCCGCTGCGCACGCAGTTCATCCCGCTCGGCTCGCGCCTCCTGCCGGACCACCCGCGGCTCGACCTCGATTCCTTGCACGAGCGGGCCGACATGCCGGTGCCGGGGCTGACCCACCGCTACCTGGACAAGGCGCTGTTTCTGGCCCTCGACACCTGTCCGGTCTACTGCCGCTTCTGCACGCGCAGCTACGCGGTCGGCATCGACACGGAAGAGGTCGAGAAGTTCCAGCTCAAGGTCAACGCCGAGCGCTGGGAGCGGACCTTCGCCTACATCCGCTCGCGCCCCGAGCTGGAGGACATCGTCATCTCCGGCGGGGACGCCTACCAGCTGCGGGCCGAGCAGATCACCCAGATCGGCGAGACGCTGCTCTCGATCGACCACATCCGGCGGATGCGCTACGCGACCAAGGGGCTGGCGGTCATGCCGCAGAAGATCCTGACCGACGACGCCTGGGTCGACGCGCTGACCCGGGTGGTCGAGCACGGCCGGAAGCTGCACAAGGAGGTGGTGATCCACACCCACTTCAACCACCCGCGCGAGATCACCGAGATCACCAAGGCGGCGATGGACAAGCTCACCGAGCGCGGCATCACCGTGCGCAACCAGACGGTGCTGCAGCGGCGGGTGAACGACAGCGCGGCCACGATGCAGCTGCTCGTCCGCCGCCTCAGCTACGTCAACGTCCATCCCTACTACATCTACATGCACGACCTCGTGAAGGGGGTGGAGGATCTGCGCACCACGCTGGCCACGGGGCTGCAGATCGAGAAGGAGATCCGCGGCGCCACGGCCGGGTTCAACACGCCCACGGTGGTCGTGGATGCGCCGGGAGGCGGCGGCAAGCGCGACGCGCACTCCTACGAGCACTACGAGCGCACGACCGGCATCTCGGTCTATACGGCGCCGGCCGTCCATCCGGGCGTGGTCTACTTCTACTTCGACCCCATCGATCTGCTGCCGCCGGAAGGACAGGCGCGCTGGGCCGACCCCGCCGAGCACGACAAGATGATCGAGGAAGCGCGCGCGGCCGCCCTCGCCAACCCGCACCCCTGATGTCCCAAGGCTGTACCAACTGCGGCCAGAAGGGGGGCTGCGACGCGCGCAAGCACGGGATGTTCGGCGCCATCGACGAGGCGCTGGCGCGCCTCTACCCGACGCGCCGCTGGGACGAGCGGGACGAGGCGGCCGGATTCGGCGCCGGGCTCGGCCCGGGGGAGGGGGACGCGCTGGCGGCGGCGCTGGCCGACCGCCTGCGCGCGGCGACGCTCTACCGTCCCGGCGCCGCTGACGAGACCTGCGACTACGTCTACGTCCTCTGCGTGGGGCGGACACCGTCCCTGGTGGAGCTGCGCGAGTCGGCGCTCGAGAGCGGCGCCCGCGCGGCGCTCGCCGACGCCATCGCCGAGGGGCCGGTGACTGAGGTCTACCTGCGCATCGCGCTCTCGACGCTGGCGCCGTTCGCGGCCGTGCAGGAGGTGGTGCTGACGGCGGCCCCCGATCCGGACGGCGCCCTCGTGGTGACGGAGGCGCCGCGGGCGGGGATCTTCGCGCCGACCTTGCTCAAGCGGCTGCAGCTGCTGGTCGGCGTGCTGGCCGAGCGGAACATCCGCCACCTCGACTTCGGCGAGATCGTCGAGCCGCCGGCGGGCTTCGACCCCGGCAGCTACCCGGCCGAGTACGGCGGGCTCCCCGGAATCGCCAACTACCTCTTCTACCCGCAGCCGCCGTCCGCCGTCGCCACCACCACGCTCACTTGAGCTTGGCGGCCAGCTCGGGCTGCAGCGCGACGGCCATCGCCTTGGCCCGCCGCTCCTCGGGCGTGTCATAACGACCGACCGGCGCGGCCACCACCTCGTCGACCAGGTGCTTGGCCTCGGGCGCGCGATCGTCGTCCAGGAACACCTTGGCGAGATAGACGCGCGCCCGCAGCGCCGCCGGGTTCAGCTGCATCGCGCGCCGCAGGTGCTCCTCGGCCTGCTTGCGATCGCGCTTGGGCCAGGGGAGCTTGTCGAAGAAGCGCCCCCAGGCCGTCTCCACGCCGCCGTTCTCGTACCCGTCGTTCAGCGCCGCCGCGTGCCCCAGGCGATCGCGGAACTTCCCCTCGAGACCGATCGAGAGCGCCTTCACCACGCCGAGCCCGAGCGCGTAGTTGCCCATGCAGACGGCGGCCCAGTAGTAGCCGGCCACGTCGTTGGGGTTGACGGCGATCGCGTGCTCGGCGATGTCCCAGCCGTCCTTCCCCCAGCGCGAGCGCTGCTCGCGTGCCACGCCCGGATCGTCGCTGGCCCAGAAATAGAATCGGGCGGCGCGCCAGAGCAGGCCGTAGTCGTCGGGAGCGCGCGCCAGCCCCGCCTGCACGAGCCGTTGCAATTCGCTGAACGCGGACCGGTCGTCGCGCCGACGGTGCAGCTCGTCGATGCGCGCGAGCAGCGTCGGTAGCGGGAGAGCGGAAGCGGACGCGCCGGCGTCGCGCGCGTGCATGCCACCCGTCCCGGTCTGGGCGACGAGGCCCACGGCGACGGCGACGGTTAGCAGGTTCACGCGCGGAGTATATAGGTTATGCTCGCTTCAGCCCCGAGGAGGATCGCCGTGCCCGACCAGACCAACCACCACGCAGAGCTGAAAGTCGACGACAAGATTCTGGAGATTCCCGTGGTGGTGGGGACCGAGGACGAACGGGCCATCGACATCGGCAAGCTGCGCGCCCAGACCGGGCTGGTGACACTCGACCCGGCCTACATGAACACGGCCTCCACCAAGAGCGCGATCACCTTCCTCGACGGCGAGAAGGGGATCCTCCGTTACCGCGGCATCCCCATCGACGAGCTGGCCGAGAAGTCGACCTTTGTCGAAGTCTCGTATTTGCTCATCTACGGCCACCTGCCCGACAAACAGGAGCTGGCCAAGTTCTCCGAGGCGCTCACGCGCCACTCGATGATTCACGAGGACATGAAGCGTTTCTACGACGGTTATCCGGGCACCGCGCACCCGATGGCCATCCTCTCGGCGATGGTGCTGACGCTGTCGAGCTTTTACCCCGAGGCGCTGGACGTAAAGAACCGCGGCGAGCAGGAAGCGACCATCGCGCGCCTGCTCTCGAAGATGCGGACGATCGCCGCCTTCTCCTACAAGAAGTCGATCGGGCAGCCGTTCGTCTATCCGAAGAACAACCTCAGCTACTGCGCGAACTTCCTCAACATGATGTTCTCGGTCCCGGCCGAGCCGTACGAGATCGACGAGGAGATCGTCAAGGTCTTGAACCTGCTCCTCATCCTGCACGCCGACCACGAACAGAACTGCAGCACATCGACCGTGCGCCAGGTCGGCAGCTCGCAGGCCAACCTCTTCGCTTCGATCTCCGCGGGTATCTGCGCCCTGTGGGGGCCGCTGCACGGCGGGGCCAACGAAGAGGTCCTGTCCATGCTGGAGCACATTCGGACCGACGGCAGCGGTCCCCAGAAGTTCGTCGACCTGGCCAAGAAGAAGGACTCCGGGTTCCGCCTGATGGGCTTCGGCCACCGCGTCTACAAGAATTACGACCCGCGCGCGAAGATCATCAAGGTCGCGGCGGACAAGGTGATGTCGAAGATGAAGCACCCCGACCCGCTGCTCGACATCGCCAAGAAGCTGGAAGAGGCGGCGCTCAGCGACCCGTATTTCGTCGAGCGGAAGCTCTATCCCAACGTCGACTTCTACAGCGGCATCATCTACCGCGCGCTGGGGATCCCCACGAACATGTTCACCGTCATGTTCGCCATCGGGCGCACGCCCGGCTGGATCGCCCACTGGAAGGAGATGAGCGAGGACGCGTCGACGAAGATCGCCCGTCCCCGCCAGGTCTA
>DATNDC010000115.1:0-17212 GCA_035607055.1 Polyangia bacterium | reverse complement strand
AACCGTTGATGGTGTCGCGCTCATCCGCGCCCGGCGATTCGCCGGCCCCCCGCCGACAAACGTAACACGCCTGGCGTCCGGAACTACGACCGCGACGACCGGGGACGCCGCCGCACGCCGGCCAGCGCCAGCGAAACGAAGACCAGGATCAAGGATCCACCCGATGCGGGCGCTCGACCGGCCGTCACGCAGCCGCCCTCTCCGCCGCCTGCAGGCTCGCCGGTAGGGCCGGTCGGGCCCGCCGGGGTTGGCGTCGACGGCGTGCCAGTCGGCGTCCCCGGGTTGCCGCCGACGGCGGCCGGGAGACTCAGCTCGGCGTCCGCGGTGCCGCCGAACGCTCCCAGGTTGATGCGAGCGCCGTTGGGCGTCGGTTCGGTTCCCACCTCGTCCGCCGGGTCGCCCTGATCGGTGGAGGCCTCGGGCCCGGGCAACAGAAAGTTGTGGCCGGCGGCGTCGACGAACGCCACCGCTGCCGCCAGATCGCCGCTGCCCGCCGCGAGCCCCTGGTAGTCGGTGGTGTTCCCGTAGAGATCGTCGTAGCGGCTGGCGAGCGCGCCGGGCGACTCGCCCTCGAGCGCGACGTCGTTGCCGGTGAGGAGGCTGTTCTTGATCTTCACGCTGCCGGCGGCGTCCACCCCGATCCCGTCCGCCACCAACGTCGCGTTGGCGATGGCGGCGCTGCCGCCGGCCGCCACGTCGATCCCGGCCATCGCGCAGTCGCGCACGATGAGGTGCGTGAGCCGCACGCCATTGGCGCTGCCCGACACCGAGACGCAGGTGGCGGCGCCGGTCACCGTCGCCTTGTCCAGCGTGGCGGCCGTCTTGGCGTCGGTGCCGTCGAAGCTGATCCCCACGGCCAGACCGGTGCCGTCGATGATCGTGCGCCCCGCGCCGGCGCCGCGCACGGTGACCCCCCCCGCGACGTGCAGCGTCTCCGGCAGCGGGAAGGTCCCCGGGCCCAACCCGACGAGGTCACCGGCCGCCGCGTCGCCGAGCGCGCTGCGCAGGTTCGTCGCCGGAACCCCGTTCACGGTCACCGTCCCCGCCGTGGCCACGGTGAAGGTCTCCGGGGCCGACCAGGGCGACAACGCGCCGTGCGAATCGCGCGCCCGCACGGCAAAGGTGTAGGTCGAGCCCGGAACCAGCGGGGCCGCGACGGCCACCGAGGTCGTCCCCGGGGTGGGGAAGATCTGCTGGGCGTAGCTCACCAGCACCTCACCGTCGGAGTCGATGCGCAGCTCATAGCTCGCCTGTTCGCCGTCCGGATCCATCGCGGCCGCCCAGCGCAAGGTCACGTCCGCCGCGTCGAGGGGGCGCGGGTTGGCCGCCAGCACGGGCGCCGTCGGCGGATGGTTCACCGACGACAGTCGCCCCTCGACGACGTTGCTCTCCGCGACGGTGATGAGGCGGCCGTTGGCCATCACCGGCGAGGCCAGCGCGCGGCCCGCGACGGCCAGGTCGGCGTCATCGGCGCCGCTCGCGGCGTCGAGCAGGCTGACCTTGGGCAGGAGCGACGAGGCCGCGGCGACGAGCGGCGCCCCCCCCTCGGTGCCGAAGGACGCCGGCGTCGGGCAGAGGAAGAACTTCGGCACCTCGTTGGGATCGGTGACCAGCGCGCGCCCGAGCGGCGTCTGCCAGACGATCGCCCCCGACCCCGCGTCGAGCGCCAGCACCGTCTCGCGCGAGAGATATTGATCGGGGACGCCGTCGCCATCGACGTCGATCATGTCGTCGAGCCTCGTCTCGAGCACCAGGTCGCCGCCCACCGCGGCGACCGACGAGACGGCCCGGTGGCGATCGAGCCGCCTCCCCGCGACGTCGATGTCCGGCGCCGGCAGCTTGACCGGCCAGCCCGTCGCGGCGGTCCCCGTTTGAAGGTCGACCGCGTGCACCCGATCGCTGTCGTCTCCCCCCGCCAGGTAGACGCGGCTGCCGGCGATGACGGGCGAGGCCAGGTGGACCACGCCGTCGGCCTGGTAGGTCCAACGCGAGGCCCCGGTCGCCGCGTCGAACGCGAAGAGCTGGCCGCGGTTGCTCCCCACCACGACCAGGCCCCCGCCCACGGCCGGCGAGCTGTTGCCGGGCTGCGCGATCACCGCCGGGCTCTGCCAGACCAGGGCGCCGGTCGCGCCGTCGAGACGCAGCACGCGGTGCTGGGGAAACCCGGCCGACAGCACGATGTCGCTCTCCACCGGGGCCGGCGACGACATCGTCATCCCGCCCACGTCGACCGTCCAGAGCGGCGTCCCGTCGGCGAGCGCGTAGGCCAGCACCTTGTTCCCCACCGTCGGCACGTAGAGCCGCCCCCGGGCGACCGCCGGCGTCCCCTGCACCGGCGCGCCCGCCTGCGCGGTCCAGACCAGCTGACCGCTGTCGGCGCGGAGGACGCTCACCGTCCCGTCGAGGTCGGCGCTGACCGCGTACCCCTCGGCCACGACCGGGCTCGACAGCGCGCGCGCCGCCGTCGCGGGCGTGAAGGTCCAGTGCCCGTCGCCGAACGCGGCGCCCGAGCGCTCCGCCGAGAGGCGCGAGCGTCCGGCGTCCAGCCCCGCTGTCGCCCAGTCGTCCGCCCGCGCCGCCAGCGGCGCGGCGGCGAGCGCCGCGCCGAGCGCGGCGGCGAAGCGGACATTCTGTCGGTTGGCGCGCATGGATCAGAGCGAGGCGGGCGTGGGATCCGCGATGAGGTCGACGTAGTAGAGCCGCCCGTCGCCGGACGACGACGCGGTGGTCACCATGTAGCGGTTGACCGCCGAATCGAAGCCGACGCCCGAGATGGACTCGGACGAGCCGAACTGATACTCGCGGATGATCGAGACAGGTTTGCTCGAGCTCCCCGTGTTGCGGTCGATGAAGTAGAGCTTGCCGCCCGTCGACCCGATCGCCAGGACGCCGCTGTAATAGAGGGGCGCGGCGGTGATGGGGTCGCCGGCGGCCGGCGTGTACGGGTAGGCGTTGAGGGCGCTGTTCAACGTCACGCCCGTGGCGCCGCTCTGCACGACGATCGCTCCGCTCTGCGTCCCGTACTGCACCGTGTCGGTCGTGTTGTCATAGTACGGCGAGCTCTTGATCGCGCTCCCCGCGGCGTAGCTCCAGAGCTTGGCTCCGCCAAACGACGCCGGCGCCCCGTCGAGCGCCCACATGGTCCCCGCGTCGTCACCCGCGAAGACCCGCACCGCCCCGCCCTGAAAGCCGATCTGGATTCGCCCCAGGATCGAGCCGATGGTCCCGGGCGACCCGGTGTTGGTCGCGCTGATCGAATTTCCCGCCGTGCTGATCTCCAGCACCGCCCCCGCGACCCCCATGAACGCGTAGGCCGTCGAGCTGATCGTCGCCATCGAGAGGCCGGTGTTGGTGACGGTCTGGCTGATGGAGATCGGCGTCGGGTTCGATTGCGTCGATTGCCCCAGCGTCCAGAAGTTCTTGTTGCTGGTGGTGCTCCCCCAGTAGAGGTTGGTGGCGTCCATCCCCAGCGGGGTGCTGATGGTGCAGCCGCAGCTGAACGGATTGGTGGTCGACCAGGGACTGTTCACGGTGTCGAGCGACAAAGTCCCGGAGGTCGTCCCCGTCGCCGTGTCGATGAGCCGGTAGATCTTACCGGCGCTGGTGGCGACGTAGACGAAGTGGGTCGTCCCGCTGGTGTTCCACTGCGGCGTCCCCGTGATGGTCTCGCCGGCGTTCGGCACCGTCCAGGAGTAGAGCGGGTTGCCCAGCTCGTCGCGTACGTAGACGACGTCCTTGCTCCCCGAGGCGGCGTTGTGGAAGGCGGCGTAGGTCGAATAATAGGTGAAGGTGCTCCAATCGAAGGCGGCCGTGGGGAAGCCGATCACCGTCCCGGCCGTGTCGTCCTCGGCAGCGCGTACGAACTCCACGACCGCGCCGTTGCTGCTGGCGGTGGCGCTGTCGGCGATCCCGTTCCCGTCGCTGTCGTCGTCGGACTTGGCGGCGGCGAGGCAGATCCTGTCGCTGCCGCCGCCCGTCCAGGCGCCGGATTTGGATTGGCAAGTCGTCGCTCCGAAGATGGCGCGGGTCTCGCCGTCGCCGGTCCCGTTGCCGACCAGCTTGACCGCCGCCGCGGGGAAGTTGTTGTCGTTGTTGTTCCCGAAGGTGACGCCGCTGGAGCTCAAGAACAGGGTCTTGGCGTAGATCTCCAAGAATTGCGCGCCGCCGCTGGGCGCCTGGCGCAAGGTGACGTTGTCGAAGTGGGTAAAGGTGGTGGTGGCCCCGGTCGGCGTCCCGGCCAGATTGTCGACCTGGAAGCCGTTGGCGTCCATGAAACGGACGGTGAGGCCGGTGATGTTGAGGACCGGCGTCGAGCCGGTGAAGGTCCCGACCTGGATCGAATAGGTCTCGCCGTTGCTGTCGCGCGAGATGAGCGCGCTGGTGCTCGAAGCGTTGAACGTCCCGTCGATGGCCACCGTCGAGTTCTTCCCGGGCTGGAACTGGTTGCTGGTGGCGTCCATCGAGAGCGTCCCCATCGGGTTGATGGTGAGACCGCCGTCGCAGTTCATGATCCCCGATCCGATGTGCAGCGTGCCCGCGTAGACGATGCAGGGGACCGTGGTGACGCTGACCGTGACGTTCTGGTCGTTGCTGTCGTAGTTCCCCGAATCGATCATGAAGCCGAAGTCGCCGATCGGGATGTTGATGGCGACGCCGGTCTGGGTGACCGTGGCGGCGCCGCCGGTCCCCGCGTAACGTCCCTTGGCCAGCTGTCCGACCTGCGCGGCCGAGAGCGCCGTGTCGTAGACGCGCACGTCGTCGAGCGAGCCGTGGAAGAGCTCGTGCGTGCCGTCGTAGGTGCCGAGAAAAGCGGCGGTGGTCGACGCGCTCTGGTGGGCGGTGATCGTCGGCGTCGCCGCCACGCCGTCGAGGTAGAGGCGGTTGTTCGTCCCGTCGTAGCTGTAGACGACGTTGTGCCAGGCGCCGTCGACCGGCGTGGTCCCGGTGACCAGCGAGGTGCCGGCCCAGGTGAAGGCCGCCAGCGTGCCGCCGGAGAGCCCCAGCTTGACGCCGCTGCCGGCGCCGTTGCCGAGCGCGATGAAGTCCTGCGTCCCGGAGGTCGACCCCAGCTTCACCCAGACGCTGATCGTCTCGGTCGCGTTGGCCGCGGGCAGGTTGGTCGTCCCCAGCGAGACATAGCCGCTCGACCCGTCGAGCTTGACGGCCGCCGCGTCGTCGAAGGTGATCGTGGCCGGCGGGTTGGTCCAGGTCGAGCCGCCGGTCGAGAGCGTGCCCGTGTTGTTGTTCCCCGACACGTCGCGCGCCGTCGTCGACTGCCCCTCGTCGAGCTTCCAGTAGCCCACGATCCCCGTTTCGCGCGCGTCCTCGAGGCGCAGGCCGTAGAAGTTCTTTTCGCTGAGCGCCAGGTTGCTGTGTCCGTCGATCACCACGGTCCCCGTGCTCCCGGAGGCGAAGCCGTTGGTGTTGCCGCCGAGCTCGGCGATGGCGCCCACGTGGGCGGTGAACGAGGGGCTGAGCGCGCCTGCCTGTCCGAGGGTCACGGTCTGACCCGAGGCCCACAACCGATCGGCCGTGACGTACTTGCCGGTCGCGTTGAGGGTCAGGTTGGTGAAGACCTGACCGCCGGTGAGGAGCGTCTCGTTGTGCGTGCTGTCGAGGGTGATGGCCCCGGTCCCCGAGAACTTGCCGCCGTAGTTGAGCCAGCTGCCGCCCACGGTGACGGCCGACGATCCCGCCACCACGCCCGAGGCCAGCACGAAGTCGAAGTTGTTCGCGGTGGTGAAGACGTCGGAGAAGGTGTGGGTGACGGTGCCGGTCCCCGGCATGTGGCCGAAGGCGAGGTCGGCGATCTCGCGCGCGGTGAGCGCCCGGGTGTAGACCCGCACGTCGTCGAGTGACCCGTTGTAGAAGCTGGTGCTGGCGCTGGCGGCGCCCATGAAGATCGCCGTCACCGCGCCCGAGTTATGCCCCGGGTTGAGGCCCCCCGTCATCAGGACGCCGTCGAGATAGATCTTGTCGGCGTTGCCGCCGTCGAAGGTGTAGGCGACGTGGTGCCAGGCGTTGTCCGTCGGCGCGGCCGTGTGGGCCAGATCGGTCCCGCCGTTCTTCCAGGCGCGGATGTTGCCGCTGCCGAGGCCGAGCACCACCGCGCTCGAGCCGCCGGTCAGCGCCAGCATCGCCTGCGTGGTGCTCGAGGCGGCGAACTTGGCCCACAGGCTGATCGTCTGCGCCGCGTTCGCCGCCGGCATCGCCGCGGGCGACGAGTTGGTGGCGTATCCCGTCGCGCCGTCGAAGGTCAGCATGTCGGCGTTCGAGAAGCTGATGGCCGACGGCAAACCGGTGGTGTCGTAGGTGGTCGTCCCGTTGGGGTTGAGGGCGTTGCCGTACCCCGAGAGGTCACTCGCCCGTCCGCTGCCGTCGTCGAGGTTCCAGTAGGCCGCCAGGCCGTCGTTGATGATGACCTTCGGCATCGAGGCGCCGCCGAAGGTGTGCGAGTGCGCGCTGGTGGCGTTGAACAGCATCGTGCCGGCCCCGGTGAAGGTGTTGGCCGGAGCGTGGCTGAACGCGCCACCCATCTGCATCGTGCCGGTGGTGGCGGTGAAGGCGCCGCCGGTCAGCGAGAGGCCGCCCGCATCGACGATGCTGGCGGTACCGCCGTCGAAGCTTCCGCCGGAGACAGAGAGGCTGCCCACGGTCAGCGTGGTGCCGTTCGAGGTGAACGTCCCGCCCTGCACGTTGAGGGCGGTGTCGATCTGGACGGAGCTCGATCCGCTGGCGGCGAACGACCCGGTCGAGCCGGTGGCGATGGTGAACGCCGCCGTCACGTGCAGCGGCGTCGACCCATTCTGGGTGACCGTGCTCGAGTACCCGGCGTTGATGGTGAACGTCTTGACCGTGACGGTCGAGCCGGCATTGAGGCTCACCGGCACGGCGCCGGTGATGACCACGTCATCGCTCGTCTGCGGCGGCTGTCCGTTGCTCCAGTTGCCGTTGTTCGACCAGTTGCTGTTGGTGGCCCCCGTCCAGGTGTTCGTCCCGGCGCGCGCCGGCGGCCCGGCGGCGAGGAGCACGATCGTCGCGGCGACGACGCCGGCGACGAGACGCCGGGCACGGGCAAGCTCGCCGTCCGCCCGTAGCCTGGAACGCCCCTTCGAGAAAGCAATGACCATCAATGTCGACCACCGGCGCGCGGTGGATCTCCCCACCGTTTAGCTCGGCAGCGACGAGATTACGCTTGAGTCAGGTCTTGTTGGAGAGCTTTCGCGCGGAGGCACGTCGCGATCGGCGACGCGAAAGGTCAACGACGAGCGCGAGCGCCAGTAACGTGACGGGCCAGCCTCCGCCGCTTCTTCCGCCGAGCGCGCATCCCCCCTCTTCGGCCGTGCCACCACCTGAGACCTGCTCGGCTGGCGGACCCGCGGTGGAGGTCATCGGCGACGGCGAGCCGCCTCCCGCCGTCCCCACCGCCGCGGGCGTGCTCAGTTCGGCGTCTGCGGTGCCCCCGAACGCGCCCAGGTTGATGCGCCCGCCATTGGGCGTCGGCTCGGATCCCACGTCGTCGGCGGGGTCACCCTGATCGGTAGAGGCCTGGGGCCCCGGGAGGAGGTAGTTGTGGCCTGCCGCGTCGGCGAACGCGACCACCGCGGCCAGATCCCCCGAGCCTGCCGCGAGCCCCTGGTAATCGGTGGTGTTCCCGAACAGGTCGTCGTAGGTGCTGGCGATTGCGTTCGGCGACTCGCTCTTGAGGGCGACCTCGTTGCCCGTCAGGAGGCTGTTCTTGATCGTCGTGCTTCCGGCCGCGTCGACGCCCATCCCGTCCGCCACCAGCGTCCCGTTGGCGATGGCCGCGCTGCCGCCGGCCGCCACGTCGATCCCCGCCGTCGCGCAGTCGCGCACGACGAGGTGGGTGAGCTCCACGCCGCTGGCGGCGCCCGTCACCGAGACGCAGGTGGCGGCGCCCGTCACCGTCGCCTTGTCGAGCGCCGCGTGCGTGTGGGCGTCCGTCCCGTCAAACCTGATCCCGACCGCCAGCCCCGTCCCGTCGATGACGGTCCGGCCTGCACCCG
The DNA here is from genome assembly GCA_035607055.1 of Polyangia bacterium. Taxonomy (GTDB): domain Bacteria; phylum Myxococcota_A; class Polyangia; order Fen-1088; family Fen-1088; genus JADGRB01. The sequence goes on along the minus strand of DATNDC010000115.1, from coordinate 9,185 downwards.
CTCCGCGGACCACCACGCCGCCGGCCACGTGCAGCGTGTCCGAGAGCGGGAAGGTGCCCGCCCCCAGCGCCACCACGTCGCCGGCCATCGCGCCGTCGAGCGCGGTGCGCAGATTCGCCGCCGGGGTGCCGTTGACCGTCACCGTCCCGGCGGTCGCCACCGTGAAGGTCTCCGGATCCGACCACCCGGACAGCGCCCCGTGGGGATCGCGCGCCCGCACCGCGAAGGTGTAGGTCACGCCCGGCGCCAGCGGCGCCGTCACCGCCACCGACGTCGCCCCTTGCGCCGGGAAAATCTGCTGCGCGTAGCTCTCCAGCAGCTCCCCATCGCTGTCGATCCGCAACTCGTAAGTCGGTTGCTCGCCGTCGGCGTCCATCGAGGCCGACCAGCGCAACGTCACGTCGGCCGCGTCGAGCGCGCGCGGGTTCGCCGCCGCCATCGGCGCCGTCGGCGGGTGGTTGACGCCGGAGAGCCGTGCCTCGACGGTGCCGTTCTCGGCCACCGTAAACAGACGTCCGTTGGCCATCACCGGCGAGGCGAGCGCGCGCCCCGCGGTCGTCAAGTCGGCGTCGTCGGCGCCCGTCGGCGCCTCGAGGACGCTGAGCGTGGCGCCGAGCGACGAGGCCACCGCCAGCAGCGCCGGGCCACCCGTGGTCGAGTAGGCGGCCGGTGTCGGGCAGACGACGAAGCCAGGGACACTGTTCAGGTCGGCGAAGACCACCCGGGCGATCGGGTGTTGCCAGACGACGCCGCCCGAGTTGGGGTCGAGCGCGACGACCGACTCGCGCGAGAGGACCTGATCGGCCAGGGCATCGGCATCGGTGTCGAGCGCGTCGTCCTGGCGGGTCTGCAGGACGACGACGCCGCCTGCCCACACGAACGACGAGACGGACCGGCGCCGGTAGACCGGCGTGCCCGCCAGATCGGGATCGGGCGTCGGCAGCGTGATGGGCCAGCCGGCGAGCGGGAGCCCGGTGGCGGCGTCGAGCGCGTGGACGTGATCGCTCTCCTGGCCGCCCGCCAGGTAGACGTGGCCGCCCGCGATGAGCGGCGCGGCGAGGTTGACGATGCCGTCGGCGACGTAGTCCCAGCGGGGGAGCCCGGTCGTCACGTCGAACGCGTAGTAGTGACCGCCGTTGGTCCCCACCACGACCAGGCCGCCACCCACCGCCGGGGCCGTGTTGCTGAACTCCTCCATGCCGGGCGGGCTCTGCCAGACGACCGCGCCCGTCGCCCCGTCGAGGCGCGCCACGAACTGCCGCGGCATTCCGGTCCCGACGATCAGATCGCCGTTGACGATCGCCGGCGAGGAGACGTTGAGGCCGCCGAGATCGGTCGACCAGAGCGTCTGGCCGTCGGCCAGCGCCAGCGCCACGATCTTGCTCCCCAGGGTGGGGACGTACACGCGCCCGTTGGCGATCGCCGGGGTCCCCTGCACGGAGGCGCCGAGCGCGACCTGCCAGACGACCGAGCCGCTGTCGGCCCGGAGGCCGCGAATCGTCCCATCGAGCTGCGCGCTGACCACGAGCCCGTCGGAGACGACCGGCGACGCCAGCGCGCCGGCGTCGCCCGCCGGGACGTAAGACCACTTTCCGTCGGTGAACGCGGCGCCCGACAGCTCGGCCGAGAGCCGCCCGTGCCCGGCATCGAGGCCCGGGGTCGGCCAATCGTCGGCGCGGGCCGGGCGCGCCGCTCCGATGACCGCCAGCGCGAGGGCCAGGCCGCCCAGGCCGAGCCCCCGGCGGGCGGCGGTGGATCGCTGCTGTCGATCTTGGCGCATCATGTTCACAGCGACCCCGGCGTCGGGTCGGTCACCGCGTCGAAGTAGTAGAGGCGGCCGTCTTTCGCGGAGGACGACGACGTCGTGACCATGAAGCGGTTCATGTTCGAGTCGTAGCCGACGGTGGAGACCGACTCGGTCGGACCGAAGTAGTACTCCATCATGATCTTCACGCCGTTGGGCGCGGTCGCGTTCCCGGTGTTGCGATCGAGGAAGTAGAGCTTGCCCAGCGTCGTGCCGACCGCCAGCACGCCGTTGACGTACAGCGGCGCCGCGGTGATGGGGTCGGAGGCGTTCAGCGTGAAGGGATAGCTGCTGTTGACCTTCGAGCCGCCGGTGCCGCTCCCCGCGGCGTTCAGGGCGACGATCGTTCCGCCCGAGGTCCCGAACTGCACCGTGTCGGTCCCGGCGTCGTAGTAGTTGTTGGTGATGGCGGCGCCCGCGCCGTACTGCCAGAGGAAGTGGGTGCCCGTGAAGTCGCTGGGGCTGATCGCCGTCAGGTTGAACGAGGCGTCGCCGACGTAGATGCGCTTGGTCCCGGTGGTCGCCGTCAGGAAGCTGGTTCCCACGCTGACCCGGCCGGTGATGCTCCCCGGCTTGGTGTCCTGGACGAACGTGGTGCCGCTGACCGCCAGGCTGGCCAGGCCGCTGGTGAGGCCGAGGTAGAGGGTGGTCGTCCCCGAGCTGGTGAACAGGGTGGGCGACGAGGCGCTGACGTTGGCGGGCGTGGTGACGGGCCAGCTGGTCGAGATCTTCGCGCCGGACGACTGAATGATTCCGAACAGGTTCTGGGTCGAGGCGCCGGTGGTGGCCGCCCAGTAGACGTTGTTGGCGTCCATCGAAAGGTCGGAGGTGATGGTGCACGTGCACGCGTAGGCGCCGGTCGGCGACGCCGTGGGCCAGGACGCGTCCGGCGCCAGCCCCGACCCCGAGTCGATCAACCGGTAGATCTTGCCGCTGTTGCCGGTGCTGCCGTTGACGGAGACATAGAGGTAGTGGGTGCCGCCGACGGTCACCCACTGCGGGGTCCCGGTGATGGTCTCGTTGGCGGTCGCGTCGGTCCAGTTGTAGAGCGCGTTCCCCGACGCGCCGCGCACGTAGACCACGGCGCTGTTTCCGCCGGAGGCGTTGTTGAAGGCCGCGTAGGTCGAGTAGTACGTGAACGAGCTCCAGTCGAACGCCGCGGTCGGGAACCCGACGATGCTCCCCGCGGTGTCGTCCTCGACCGACCGCACGAACTCGACGACCGCGCCGTTCGTCAACGGGTTGTCAGCGACGCCGTCGTTGTTCGCGTCGTCGTCGGACTTGGCGGTGCTGGTGCAGACGGTGTCCGTGCCGCTGAGCGCCCAGTTGGTGGCGCAGCTGGCCGCGCCGAACAGGGCGCGCGTCTCGCCGTTGCCGGTGCCGTCGCCGGCGAGCGTCACCGCCACGGTGGTCCGGCCCGTGGCGGCGCCGGCGTCGAAGCTGCAGCCGGTCGACGACAGGAAAAGCGACGTCGCGTTGATGAGCAGGTACTGCGCGCCCGTGCCGCCGCTGAAGGCGACGTTGTCGAACTTGGTGAAGGTGGCGGTGGCGGCGGTGGTGGCGCCGATCTGCATGCCGCCGTTGGTGTTCTTCACCGCCAGGCCCGTGATGTTCACCGTCGGCGTCGCGCTGGCCACCGAGCCCACCTTGAAGGTGTAGGAGGCCCCGCTGACGCCTTGAATGGTGGCGCCGGTGTTGGAGGCGCTCAGCGCGCCGTCGATGGTCAGCGTCTGGCCCGAGGCGATCTGGACGCTCCCGCCGCTGGAGGCGAGGCTCAGCGTCCCGGTCGGCTGCACGGTCAGCCCGCCGTTGAACGTCTGCGCCGCGTTGCTGACGCTGTAGGTGCCGCAGCTCACGAGGGCGGTGGTCGGCGTCGCCCCGCCGGCCGTCATGGTCTTGCCGTTGCCGTCGAGGTTGCCCGCGTCGAGGGCCAGGAGGCCGCTCACCGTGGTGTTGTTGGAGAGGGTCGTCGTCGCGTAGCCGCCCGTGCCGGCGTAGCGTCCCGCGGCCAGCTGCTTGATCTGGCTGGCCGTGAGCGCGACGCTGTAGATGCGGACGTCGTCGAGCGAGCCGTTGAGCATGTTGGTGCCCGGGGTGTTGGTCCCCAGGTAGGCGACGCTCGTCGCCCCGGTCTGGTGGGTGAAGCTGCCCGTGGTGGCCGAGCCGTCGATGTAGATCGTGTCGACCGAGGTCCCGTCGAAAGTGTAGGCCACGTGGTGCCAGGCCCCGGCGGTGGCGGTCGGTCCCGTCACGCTGGTGAAGGTGCTGGTGGGCCAGGCGCTGTAGCTGCCGCCGCGGAGCCCCACCTGCAGGATGTTGGTCCCCCCGCTGCCGACCAGCGCCACGATGTCCTGGGTCCCGGACACACTGGCGAACTTCACCCAGGCGCTGATGGTGATCGCCCCGTCGGTGGCAGGAAGATTGGTGGCCCCCATCTGGGCGTACGCCGTGCTGCTGCCGTTGAAGGTGATCCCGGCCCAGTCGTCGAAGCTGACGGCGGTGGGGAGCGACGAGGTCGTCCAGGTGATCCCGGCGGTCCCGAGCGCGCCCGTGTTGCCGCTGCCCGAGACGTCCTCGAGCCAGGTCCCCTGCCCTTCATCGAGCTTCCAGTACCCGACCAGGTTGGTCTCGCGGGGATCTTCGAAGCGCAGCCCCGAGAAGTTGGAGAAGGGCAACGACTGGTTGGCGCTGCCGTCAAAGATGACGGTCGACGTCCCGACGCTGAAGCTCCCGGCGCCGATCGCGAAGGCGCCCGCGTGAATCGTCGACGAGCCGCCGGCCAGCGTCCCCTGCGTCAGCGTGATCGTGCCGCCTGGCACCCACAGGCGATCGGCGACGGTGTAGACCGTCGACGCCGATCCGTTGACGGTCAGGGCGCTGAACCGCGCGCCGCCCGAGGTGATGGTCGCCCCGGACGAGGCGCTGGTGAGGGTGACCGTCCCGAGGTCGTTGAAGGCGGCCGCGTTGAAGAAGTTCCCTCCCACGGTGACCGGGTTGGCGCCGGTCAGCCCGCCGGCCGTGACGGTGAGGTTGCCGGCGACGGAGAGGGCGTCCTCGAACTCGTACGAGCCGCCGCTGCCGTTGATGGTGAGCGCGCCGAAGCTGTCGCCGCCCGAGGTGATGGTCCCGGCGGTCGAGGTCCCGGTGAAGGTGACGAGCCCCGTGTCGGTGTAGGTGCCGGCGCCGGCGTTCAGCCAGTTCCCCCCGATGGAGAAGGTGCTCGATCCGTTGACGTTGCCGGCCAGGACCGTGAAGCTCCCGCTGCAGGAGAAGGCGTCGCTGAAGGTGTGCGTTCCCGCGATCGCCGAGGGCGAGCCGCCGCCGGCCAGGATGGAGATCTCGACGTTCGAGAGGGCGCGGGTGTAGACGCGCACGTCGTCGAGCGAGCCGGTGAACATCTCGTTGCCCGGGCTGTAGGTGCCGAGGTAGCCCACCGTCGGCGTGCCGGTCTGGTGGGGGGCGGTGGTGCTGGTCGCCTTCAACACGCCGTCGACGTAGATCTTGTCGCTCTCGCCGTCGTACGTGTAGATGACGTGGTGCCAGACGTTGTTCGACGGGGCGGCGGTGCTGACCAGGGTGGTGCCGCCCCAGTTCCAGGCGATGAGGTTGCTGCCGCGGAAGCCGAGCTGCACGGCGCTGCCGCTCACCGGGTTGGCCATGACCAGGAAGTTCTCGTTGTTCCCGTTGGTGGCTCCCTTGAACCAGAGGGCGATGCTCTGGGGGGCGTTGTTGGCGGGGAAGTTGTTCGTTCCCAGCGTCACGTAACCGTTCGCGCTCCCGTCGAGAGAGATGGCCCCGGGGTCGCTGAAGGTGATCGCCGAGGGAACGCTGGGCGTCGCCGAGGCCCCGCTGGCCCAGGTCCCGCCGTTGCTGTTGCCCGAGCTGTCGGCGGCGGTGGTGCCGGAGGTCTCGTCCAGCTTCCAGTAGCCGACCAGGCCGGTGGTCCCCAGGCCGACCTGGGCGTTGGCCAGCTGGGCGCCCCCGAAGGTGTGCGACAGCGTCGTGGTGCCGTTGAAGAAGAACGTGCCGCCGTTGGCGTTGAAGGTCCCGCCGGTGCTCTTGTTGAACGCGCCGGCCACGGAGGTGATCCCGCTCGAGGCGTTGAACGTCGCGCCGCTGCTGATCGTCAGCCCGCCGGCGATGGTGACGGCGTTGGCGCCCGCCGTGAGCGTCCCCGCCGAGACGGTGACCGTGCCGGTGGTGATGAGATCGTCTTGCAGGGTGTAGGTCCCGCTGCCGCTCATGGTGAGGAGGCCCAGGCTCGAGCCACCCGTCGTGATCTGCCCCGCCGCCGAGGTGCCGTCGAGGATGAGCGTCCCGCCGTTGTTCAGCAGCGTCGTGCCGCCCGAGTGGGTGAACGAGCCGCCGACGGTGGTCGTGGTGCTGCTGGCGGTGAACGCCCCGGCCGAGACCGTGAGCGTCCCGCCGATCGTGATGGCGCCGCTGCCGGCGGTGAAGACGCCGCTCGCCTCGGAGAAGGTCGTCGTGACGGCGATCGTGTTGGCGCTTCCGGTGATCGTGCCGTTGTAGTTCGAGATCGTGATCGAGTTGACCGAGATGGCGGTGGTGATGTTGCAGTCGGAGCTCGTCCCCGACCCCTGGCGGTTAAAGACGACGTCATCGGTCGCGCGTGGAAGGCGGCCGCACGTCCAGTTGCCGGTCGAGGAGCTCCAGTCGGCGGTGCCCGACGCCTGCCAGGTGCAGGTCGCCGCGCGGGCCACGCCGGCCCCAGCCAGCAGGACCACCAGCCCGCAAAGGAATCCCCGCGCCATCAATTTAATCAAGTTGGGGACCGAGGCCTCTCCACCTTAGGGAATCGGCGTTAAACGCCGGCCCTTGAGTCGGCCCTGAGGGGCCCGCGCACCGACGCTACGCCCGGCCGGGGCGGCCGTTGTTGCGCGCTTCGGCGCGCGCCTCGATCTGATCGAGCAGGTCCATCTGATGCGCCTCGGGCGGCTCGGGGGCCTCGCGGGCGTCGATTGACCGGATGCGGTAGTTGCCCAGCAGGCCGGTCACGATATTCCGGGCGCGCTCGTTGATCTGCTCGTCCGACAGCTCGACCCCGTCGCGCGTCTGAAGCACGCGAATGCCTTCGGCGACGTCTTGCAGCAGCAGGCGCACGGTCATGACCGGCACGGCCCGCTGGCGCGAACGGGTGGTCTCGCGGGACAAGATGCTCGGATCATAGTGGCGGCGCTTCCGCGAAGCCAGCGGATAGGCCTCGGGCACCGGCCTAAAATCGACGACGCGCTGCGCTGCAGCGCGACGCATATCACGCGCTCCGGCCGGCGCGCGTGTTATTGATGGCCGACATGCGAAATCGCCTTCTTTGGGGGGTCATGGGGCGCGGCGCGCCCGCGCTCATTCTGGCGTCCCTGCTCGGGTGCACCAGCGGGAACACGGGACCCACCGGTTCCACGATCACCCCGGACTCGCTGGCCGTCGGCCTGGCCAACGCCTTTTGCAACGCCCAGGCGGCCTGTGGTGGAACGGGCGGGCCGCTCCCCGACGGGGGAACCAGCGACGCCGGGTCGACGACCGCGGGGGCCGGCGTCGACGGCGGGGCAGCCACCTGCACGGGGCGCGCGACGCTTTCGGCGGAGCAGCAGCTGGCGCTGGTCTCCACCGCCTTCAACGAGGGCCTGTTGACCATCGATCCGGCGACCTCGGCCACCTGCGCCAACGCCTACACCACCACCTCCTGCGCCGAGCTGGCCGGTCGCGACGGCCCCGACGTGCAAGCGGCGGTCGAGAACCCGGTCTGCGCGACGCTGTTCGTCGGCTACATCCCGGTCGGCGAGCGCTGCGACATGACCGCCGAGTGCACCAGCGGCAGCTACTGCCTCTCGCAGGGGAACGGCCAGCAGGTGACCTCGCTCCTGGGGAGCGGCTCGCTCGGGACCTGCTTCCCGTTCCAGGGCCTGAACGCCCCCTGCAACGCGAGCAGCGACTGCCAGTCGCCGCTCATCTGCAGCCCGAGCACGTTCACCTGCGGCACGTAGCCGCCCGGCGTCGCCCGGGCTACCTCAACACGGCCACGCGATCACCGAAGATCTGCTCGATGCGGGCCAGCAGATCGTCGCTGGCGGCGATCTTGTAGTCGTCGCCCAGGGGCAGGATGCTCTCGCTGCGCTTGGGGATCTCCATCCGCAGCTGGGCGCGGCAGCCGCCGGGATGCAGGCGCAGCATCTTCTCCAGCGCGCGCAGCTGGGCCTCGCTGACCAGGTCGGCGTTCAGCTTGATGTCGAGCAGCGAGCTCTTCTCCGCGCGGATGCGCGCGAGCGGCTTGGCGTCGAGGAAGCGGAGCCGCTCGCGGGCGGTCTCGCCTTCCCCGAACGGGGTGTCGACGGTGCCGGTCACCAGGAGCGGCTCATCTTTGGAGAGCAACTCGCGGTACTCCTCGACCTTCTTCGAGCCGACCATGTACTCGATCTGGCCCGACTGGTCCTCGAGCGTGAAGAAGGCGTACTTCCCCGTCCCGTTCTTCATCGGCCGCTCCTGGTAGACGGCCACCACGCCGGCCAGGATCACCTCCGCGCGTTCCCCTTTCTCGGTGCAGTTGGCGGCAGTGGCGTTGGTGAAGCGGCGGATCTCGGAGACGTAGCGGTCGAGCGGGTGGCCGCTGATGTAGAAGCCGAGTGACTCCTTCTCGTAAGCGAGCAGCTCCTTCGGCATCCACTCGTCGAACGCTGGATACTTGTCCTCGTTCAGCGCAGGGGTGGAGTCCTTGCCGCCGCCCCCGAACAGGGCCAGGAGGTTGGTCTGGCCGCTCTCGCGCTCGCGCTGCGCCTCGGCAGCCCGCTCGCTGGCCAGGCCGATGGCGCCGAACACGCGCGCGCGGGTGACGCCGTTCTGCTGGGCGATACCGTCGAAGGCGCCGGCCTTGACCAGCGCCTCGATCACCTTGCGGTTGACCTTGCGTCCGTCGACGCGGCGGCAAAAGTCGAACAGCGACAGCAGCGGCCCCCCTTGCCCGCGCGCCTGCTTGATCACCTCGACCGCCCCCTCGCCCACCCCCTTCACGGCGCCGAGGCCGAACCGAATCACCTTCCGGGCAGCGCCGTGTTCGTCGACCGTGGAAACGGATCGCGCGGGGGAGAGCGAGCTTCCAGCCCCTCGCTCGCTCGAGCCCGTCGCGGGGGGGGGCGGGGACCCTCCCGGGGTCGCCGAGACAGTGAAGTCGGTGTCGGACTCGTTGACGTCGGGGCGCAGGACGGCGATGCCGTCGGACCTTGCCTCCGCGATGAACTTCACCACCGCGTCGGTGTCGTCCTTGTCGCAGGTGAGCAGCGCCGCGAAGAACTCCACCGGGTAGTAGCGCTTGAGGTACGCCGTCTGGTAGGTGAGCAGGCCGTAGGCCGCCGAGTGGCTGCGGTTGAAG
>DATNDC010000100.1:0-14421 GCA_035607055.1 Polyangia bacterium | reverse complement strand
CTTCAAGCTGACCGAGGAAGAGACAAGCCGACTGCTCCGGATGGAAGACGAGCTGCACAAGCGCGTCATCGGTCAGGACCAGGCGATCAAGGCTGTCTCGCAGGCGATCCGCCGTACGCGCGCCGGCTTGAAGGACCCGAAGCGGCCTGGTGGGTCGTTCATCTTCCTTGGCCCGTCCGGTGTCGGTAAGACCGAGCTCTCCAAGGCGCTCGCCGAGTTCCTGTTCGGCGACGAGGATTCGCTGATCCAGCTCGACATGTCGGAGTACATGGAGAAGCACACGGTCTCTCGCCTGATCGGGTCTCCGCCGGGATACGTCGGCTACGAGGAGGGCGGCCAGCTCACGGAAGCGGTGCGCCGCAAGCCGTTCAGCGTCGTTCTGTTCGACGAGATCGAGAAGGCGCACCCGGACGTGTTCAACACGCTGTTGCAGCTGCTCGACGACGGGCGCCTGACTGACGGCCAGGGGCGGACGGTCGATTTCCGCAATACGGTGGTCATCATGACCTCCAACGTCGGCAGCCAGTTCCTGCACGACTGGACCAACCTCGAGGCCAAGGACCGGGTGATGGAGGAGCTGCGCCGCACCTTCCGCCCCGAGTTCTTGAACCGCATCGACGACATCGTGATCTTCCACCCGCTCGGGCGGAACGAGATCGACACCATCGTCGACCTGCAGCTCGGACGGCTGCGCAAGCTGCTGCGCGAGCGAGATCTCGACCTGGAGCTCGCGCCCGAGGCGCGCAGCTTCCTGGCCGACCAGGGCTACGACCCGCAATACGGAGCGCGGCCGCTCAAACGGGCGCTGGTGCGGTACGTCCAGGATCCGCTGGCCCGCAAGCTCCTGGCCGGGGACCTGCACCCCGGGGACACGATCCTCGTCGGGCGAAGTCAGGAGAAAAACGACGGCGAATTGACCTTCTCGCGCAAACCGCAACAGCGCATCGCGGTCGTGTCATGATGGAGTGACCAACCCCGCATGAAAGATCTCTACAAGACGTTGGGGGTCGCGGAGGACGCGGACGAGGCTGCGATCAAGAAGGCCTATCGCAAGCTCGCCAAGGAGTACCACCCCGACATCACTGGCGGCGACAAGCGCAAGACCGAACGCTTCAAGGAGATCAACGAGGCGTACGACGTCCTCGGCGATTCCAAGAAGCGCAGGGAATACGACCGTCTCAAGCACGCCCCGGTCCGGCCCGACGGGATGCCCGAAGGGTTCGACGCCGACGCGTTCGCCCAGACGTTCGGCCGCACGCGCGCCGGCGCGGGCGGCGTCGAGGTGGGCGGCGACTTCGACATCGGCGACATCTTCGCCACCCTGTTCGGCGGCGGCGCCGCGGCGGGTGGCGGCTTCGACCCGCGCCGCGTCCGCACGCGCCAGGCACGCGGCGCCGACGCGGTGGGGCGGCTGGAGGTCACGTTCGTCGAGTCGGCGCTGGGCGGCAAGCGAACCATCCGCACCGGGAGCGGATCGACCGTCGAGGTCAACATTCCTCCGGGCGTGGAGAACGGCGGGCGGCTGCGTCTCCCCGGGCAGGGGGCGCCCGCGCCGTCGCGCAACGGGACGGCCGGGGATCTCTACCTGGACATCGAGGTCCGCCCCGATCCACACCTGCGACGGCGCGGCTCCGACATCGAGCTCGATCTCCCGATCAGCTTCGTCGAAGCGGCCCTGGGCGCGAAGATCGAAGTCCCCACCGTCGAGGGACGCGTCACAGTCACCGTACCGCCCGGGACGTCGAGCGGCGCCAAGCTTCGCCTCCGCGGTCGGGGCGTCAAGAACAGCGAGGGGACGCGCGGCGATCAGCTCTGCCGCGTCGAGATCGTGACGCCCAAGATCAAGCCCGACGACGCCGAATCACGAAAGCTGATCGAGGAGTTCGGCCGCCGGACCACCTCGGGAGCCGTCCGGCGATTTTGACCACGCGCTTGCAACCCACCTGCCCCCAGTTCCCGGAAACAAATCTGTTATACCTTCTTCACGACCACGGCATCCTAAAGCAGAGGTCAACCCACCCATGAGCGCTGATACCACGAAGACTCTTCCGCTCCTCTCTCTCCGCAACCTGGTGCTGTTCCCCGGCGCGGTGATGCCGGTGGAGATCGGTCGCGCCAGCTCGCTGCGCCTCATCGAGGCGCTGGGCGGCAAAGGCGCGCGCGTTCTCGTCGGCACGCAGAAGGACGCCGACATCGAGGAGCCGGCCGGCGCCGACCTTTACACCATCTGTGTGGAAGGCGAGGTCGTCCGCATCGTCAAGGCGGCCGAGAACCGCGTCACCGCCGTCCTGCGCGGCACCGAGCGGCGCCGCGTGACGGGCTTCGTCCAGGAGAAGCCTTACCTGCTGGCGTCCTACGAGCCGCTGGTCGAGCTCCGCAAGGATCCCATCGAAATCGACGGGCTCGGCATGGCGGTCTACGACGTGGCCAAGCAGTTGATCGCCATCTCGCCCGATATCCCGGACGAGACGGCGCAGGTGCTCGACCAGCACAAGGATCCGGGGCGGCTCGGCGACATCGTCGCCGCGACCGTGGATCTCTCGCCCGAGGAGCGCGCCTCGCTGCTCGTCGAGGTCGACGTGGCCGAGCGGCTGCGACGGCTGTTGGTCTTGCTCCAGCGCAAGGTGGAGCTGATCAAGGTGAAGCAGAAGATCGACTCGCAGGTGCGGGAAGAGTTCTCCAAGCACCAGCGCGAGGCGGTCCTCCGCCAGAAGCTCAAGGCGATTCAAGACGAGCTCGGCGAGGGCGAGGACGCCAGCGACCTCGACGCCTTCGAGGAGAAGATCAAGGCCTCCGAGATGCCGGCGGAGGTCGAGAAGACCGCCCGCAAGCAGCTCGATCGCCTCAAGCAGATGGCGCAGTCCTCGGCGGAGTACACCGTCCAGCGGACCTACCTCGAGTGGCTCGTCGAGCTGCCGTGGTCGAAGCGGACCGAGGACCGGCTCGACCTCGATCAGGCGCGCGAGATCCTCGACACCGATCACTACGACCTCAAGAAGGTGAAGAAGCGGATCCTCGAGTACCTGGCGGTGCGCAAGCTGGCGCCGGGGAAGAAGGGGCCGATCCTTTGTCTCGCGGGGCCGCCGGGAGTAGGGAAGACCTCGCTCGGCAAGTCGATCGCCCGCTCGCTCGGACGCGAGTTCATCCGCGTCTCGCTGGGCGGCGTGCGCGACGAGGCCGAGGTGCGCGGCCACCGGCGGACCTACATCGGCGCGCTCCCGGGGCGAATCATCCAGGGAATGCGGCGGGTGGGGACGCGCAACCCGGTCTTCATGCTCGATGAGATCGACAAGCTGGGGGCTGACTTCCGCGGTGACCCCTCGGCGGCGCTCCTCGAGGTGCTGGACCCCGAGCAGAACTCCACCTTCTCCGACCACTACCTGGAGGTGAACTTCGACCTCTCGGACGTCATCTTCATCGCCACGGCGAACATGCTCGATCCCATCCCGCCGGCGCTGCTCGACCGCATGGAGGTGCTGGAGATCCCCGGCTACACCCGCGAGGAGAAGCTGGAGATCGCCAAACGGCACCTCGTGCCCAAGCAGGTCGCCGAGCACGGCCTCGACGACCAGAAGATCAAGCTGTCCGACGACGCGCTGAACACGATCATCGAGCAGTACACGCGCGAAGCGGGGGTGCGTAACCTCGAGCGCGAGGTGGCCAGCGTCATCCGTGCCGTGGCGGTGAAGGTCGCCGAGAACCAGACCTACGACCCCAACCTCTCGCCGGCGGCCATCGCCGACATCCTGGGGCCGCAGAAGTTCTACTCGGAGGCGGCGGAGCGCACGGAGATCCCGGGCGTCTCGACCGGTCTGGCCTGGACGCCGACGGGCGGCGACATCCTCTTCATCGAGGCCACCGCGATGTCCGGAAAGGGGACCCTGATCCTCACCGGTCAGCTCGGCGACGTCATGAAAGAGTCGGCGCGCGCGGGCCTGTCGTGGGTTCGCACCCACGTCGAGGAGCTGGGCATCACCGCCGACTTCGAGAAGACGGACATCCACCTGCATGTCCCGCAGGGCGCCGTGTCGAAGGACGGTCCGTCGGCGGGCGTGGCCATCACCGTCGCGCTGGTGTCGCTGCTGACCGGGCGGCGCGTGCGCGGCGACGTGGCGATGACCGGCGAGATCACCCTGCGCGGCACGGTGCTGCCGGTGGGCGGCATCAAGGAGAAGGTGCTGGCGGCCCACCGGTCGGGCATCAAGCGGCTGGCGCTGCCCGACCGGAACCGCAAGGACATCATCGACGTCCCCGAGACGGTCCGCGCCGAGCTGGACATCGTCTTCGTCAAGAAGATCGACGAGGCGCTGGAGCTGACGCTGGAGACGGTCCCGGTGGTGGTCCCCGGCCCCGAGGGCGCCGCCCCCGAAGTCACGGCCCGCGCCTGACCTCGCGGATTTGAGCCGCGGCCTCGCGCCGAAGTGGGCGCCAGCGCGGGTCGGGGCTCGCCTGAGGGGAGTAGACTCGTCGCCGGCCATGTCGGACCCGAAGGACGACAAAAAGTTCGAGACCTCGTCGGGGATTCCGCGCGCGGCGTCCTACGGACCGTCCGACCTCGGCGCCGGCTGGAGCTACGCCGCGAAGCTGGGCGACCCCGGCCAGTACCCGTTCACGCGCGGGCCGCACGCCAGCATGTACCGGGGAAAGCTGTGGACGATGCGGATGTTCTCCGGGTTCGGCACGCCCGAGGACACCAACCGGCGGTTCGCCTTCCTGCTGGCGCACGGGCAGACAGGGCTCTCGACGGCCTTCGACATGCCGACGCTGATGGGGCTCGACCCCGACGATCCGCGCTCGCTGGGCGAGGTCGGCCGCGAAGGAGTCTCGGTGGCCTCGGTCGCCGACATGGAGCGCCTCTTCGCCGACATCCCGCTCGCCGAGGTGACGACCTCGATGACCATCAACGCGCCGGCGGTGGCGCTGCTGGCCTTCTACGTCGTCGCCGCCGAGCGGCGCGGGATCGCGCCCGCCGAGCTGGCCGGCACGATCCAGAACGACATGCTCAAGGAGTTCATCGCCCAGAAGGAGTGGATCTGCGGCGTGCGGCCGCATCTGCGGATCATGCGGGACATGCTGGTGTACTGCACCGACCGGATGCCGCGCTGGAACACCATCAGCGTGAGCGGCTACCATATCCGCGAGGCGGGGGCGACGGCCGTGCAGGAGCTGGCCTTCACGCTGGCGGACGGCATCGGCTACCTCGAGCTCGGGCGCGAGGCGGGCCTCGACGTCGACGCCTTCGCGCCGCGACTGTCGTTCTTCTGGGACGTCCACAGCGACTTCTTCGAGGAGATCGCCAAGCTGCGCGCGGCGCGGCGGATGTGGGCGCGCATCATGCGCGAGCGCTTCGGCGCCAAGAACCCGCGCTCCTGGCTGTTGCGGGCGCACGCGCAGACCGCCGGCGTGTCGCTGGTGGCGCAGCAGCCGCTCAACAACGTGGCGCGCACCGCCTTCCAGGCGCTGGCGGCCGTGCTGGGCGGCGCGCAGTCGCTGCACACGAACTCGTACGACGAGACCTACGCGCTGCCGACCGAGGAATCGGCCACGCTCGCGCTCCGCACGCAGCAGATCCTGGCCGAGGAGACCGGCGTGGCGGCGGTCGCCGACCCTCTGGGGGGCAGCTACTACGTCGAGGCGTTGACCGATCGGGTCGAGGCCGAGGCCCAGGCGATCCTGCGGACCATCGACGAGATGGGGGGGATCGTCCGCGCGGTCGACGCGGGCTGGCCGCAGCGGGAGATCGCCAAGAGCGCATATCGGACGCAGCGGCAGGTCGACAGCGGCGCGCGCGGCGTGGTGGGCGTCAACCGGCACGCTGACGCGGAGGCCGGCGCCGCGATCCCGACCTTGAAGATCGACGACGGCCCCGAGCGAGCCCAGCGGGCGGCGGTGGCCGCGCTGCGGGCGCGGCGCGACGGCCGAGCCGCGGCGACGGCGCTCGAGGGTGTGCGCCAGGCCGCGCGCGGCACTGGCAACCTCATGGATGCAGTGCTCGAGGCGGCGAGGCATGACGCCACGCTCGGGGAGATCTGCGACGTCTTTCGCGAGGTGTTTGGCGAATATCGCGACCCCGCGGAGCTGTAAGCGCGCTAAGTTACGGGCCATGGCGACGCCCGGAGTAGGACAGGACATCGAAGCGCTCTGCGGCCGGTGCGGCCAGGTCTGGCACGTGGTGATGGCCAAGATGGGCGACCGCATCGCCAAGGTGGTCTGCAAGCGCTGCGGCGGCCACCACCGCTACCGGAACGAGAACGAGGCCGAGGCCGAGGCGCCGCGCGCCCGGGCCGGGCGCAGCTTCTCGCCGAACCGATCGCGCGCGGCGAAGACGCCGACCCCGGTCCCGGCCGTCCCGGCCTTCGATCCCTCGAAGCCGATGCGCCCCTACGCGGCCGGCGGCGCCTACGCCGCCGGCGAGCGGATCACCCACCCGCAGTTCGGCGTCGGCGTGGTCGCCGGCTCGCCCGGGGCGGGCAAGATCGACGTCGTCTTCCCGAGCGGAGCGCGCGTGCTGGCCGCGGCCAAGACCGTCTCCAGCCTGGCCCGCCCGGTGGCGGTCGCCGTGCCGGTCGCCGATCGCCCCCCGGCAAAGTGAGGGAGGCAGCCGCGCGGAGATCCCTCCCGCGGGTCGTCCTGCGGAAGCGGCTCGCGCGGGCGATTCGCGGCGGCCATCCCTGGATCTACCGCGACGCCCTGGCGTCCCCGCCGCGCCTTCCGGAGGGAGCGCTGGTGCTGGTGGCCGACGCCGATGGACGGCCGCTGGCGCGCGGGTTCTGGGACGCCACCTCGCCCATCGCCGTCCGAATCGTCGCCGCGGCCGACGAGGCCGACCCGGCGGCGGCCGTCGAGCGCGCCGTGGCCGGGGCGCTCGACCGCCGGCTGCAGGCGATCGAGCGCCGCCAGACCGACGCCTTCCGCTGGATTCACGGCGAGGCCGACGGCCTGCCCGGCGTCCACGTCGACCTCTACGCCACTGCGCTCGGCGTCCGCTTCGACGGCGGTGGCGCGCGGGCATTCTATCGCCAGCTGCCGGCCGGCTTGCGGGCGGCGGCGCGCCGGGTGGGGATCTCCGTCCAGGCGATCGTCGAGCGGCGCCCGCGCGGCGCCGACGGGGACGACGGGGCCCGAACGCTGACGCTCGAGGGCACGCTCTCCGAGGGGGAGCTCGAGATCCGCGAGAACGGCCTCCTCTTCGGCGCCGATCTGCGCCGCGGCCAGAAAGGGGGCCTGTTCCTCGACCAGCGCGAGAACCGGGCCCGGGTGCGGGGGATGGCGCGCGACCGTCGCGTGCTCAACCTGTTCGGCTACACGGGCGCCTTCTCGGTCTACGCCGCCGCCGGCGGCGCCCGCGAGACCACCACGGTCGACGTCGCGGCGCCGGCCATCGCGGCCGCGCGGCGAAACTTCGCGCGCAACCACCTCCCGGTCGAGGCCGCCCGCTTCGCCGCCGAGGACGCCTTCGCCTTCCTGACCCGCGCCGCGGCGGCGGGCCAAAAGTACGACCTGGTCGTCTCCGACCCGCCCAGCTTCGCCTCCAGCCGGCGGGCGCTCGAGACGGGCCTGCGCGCGTACCAGCGCCTGCATCGCCTGTGCGCCGCGGTCACCGCGCCCGGGGGAATCCTCTGCGCCGCCTCCTGCTCGAGCCACGTCGGCCGCGCGGCGTTCCTGGCCACCGTCCGCGACGGCGCGCGCGAGGCCGGCCGGCGCGCCCAGGTCCGCGAGGTCCACGGCGCCGGCGTCGACCACCCGGTGGTCCCGCAGTTTCCCGAAGGCGATTACCTCAAATTCGCGGTAATAACACTCTGATGTCGTCAGCGACCGTGACCGCCCCGGACGGTGAGCCGCGCGCGGCGGCGGCCGTCGATCCCGATGGGCCGCTCGCCTCGCCGGCCTACCGCTGGTCGGTGGGGCTGGCGCTGGCGCTGCTGCAGTCGGCGGTCTACTTCGGGATAGGGCACGCGCACCTCACGCGCTCGACGGAGCTGCTGCGCACGCGGCTCGACGACGCCATTCCTTTTTGGCCCTGGACCGCCTGGTGCTACCTGCCGTTCTACGCGGGGACGTTCCTGCTCGCGATCGGCGGGTTCCGGCACAAGCGGCTCTTCAACCGCACGGCCCTGGCGGTGGTGCTGGTGATGACGCTGGGGGCGATGGGCCACCTCTTCGTCGGCGCGGAGTACCCCCGTCCGATCCTCTACCCGCCCTACCCCAACCTCTCGTACGCCTTCATGGCCTGGGTGCAGCACGTCGATCCGCCGGGCAACGTCTTCCCCTCGCTGCACGTGGCGCACACCTCGATGCTGGCGTTCCTGCTGCTGCGGGATCGGCCGCGCCTGGGGCGGGTGGCGCTGGTGATGGCGACCCTGCTGGCGATCTCGACCTTGACCACGAAGCAGCACTTCATCGCCGACGTGATTGGCGGCTATACGCTGGCTTTCCTCGGTCGGGCCTTCGCGCTCTCCTCGATCGGCGCCAAGAAGCAGCCGGCCGCCTAGCCTTCGCCTGGCCTTCGCCGCGTGGGCGCTACTTCTTGACCGCGGGAGCCGCCGGCGCGGGCGCCGGCTTCTTGGCGGCGGCGCGCGCGGCGGCGTCGATCGGGTCCTTGAAGTTGATCCGCTCGTACTGCACGCCGCTCCGAGCGAGCTGGGGCTCGACGGCGTCTCCCTTGCCGACGATGACCACCAGCAGCGTATCGGGGTGCAGGTAGTCCTTGGCCGCCGCCTTGGCCTGCGCCTCGTCGACGGCCGCCAGCCGCAGCGGCAGGTCGCGCACGTAGCCGAGCCCCAGCCCATGCTCTTCGGCGCCCACCAGCGCCGCCGCGAGCCCGGACGCCGTCTGCAAGCTGAACGGGTAGCTGCCGGCGTAGTATCCCTTGGCCTTCTCCAGCTCGAGCGGCTTCGGGCCGTCGGCCTGCATGCGCCGGATCTCGTTGACCGAGGCGAGCAGGGCATCCCACACCGTCTCGTTCTTGGTCGCGGCGCTGACCCGGAACGCCCCCTGGTAAAGCGAGGCGCCGAACGACGACCCAATGCCGTAGGTGAGGCCGCGCTTGGACCGCACCTCGGTCATGAGGCGCGAAGAGAAATCGGAGCCGCCCAGCACGTAGTTCATCAGCGTGACGGCGTACCAGTGCGGATCGGCGTGCTTGATGCCGCCGTGGCCGAGCATGATCGTGGCCTGCGTCAGATCGGGACGATCGACGAGCAGCATGCGCGTCCCGGCCATCGGCGGCACCGTCCAGCCGGGGCGCGCGGGCGGGTTCCCCTTGGCCCAGGCGCCGAACGCCTTCTCGATCTGCGGCTTGAGCTTGGCGACGTCGACGTCGCCGGCCACGGCCAGGATGGCGCGGCCCGGGTGATAGAAGGTCTTCCAGAACTTCTCCAGGCGCGCGCGATCGATCTTGTGGACGTCGTCGGCGGTCAGCACCCAGCCGTTGGGGTGGCCCTCGCCGAAGAGCTGATTGTCGAAGTGCGCCGCGGCCAGCTCGCCCGGGTTGTCGTAGCGCGAAGCCACGGCGGCCAGCATCTGGTCGCGCACGTCGCCCATCTCGCTGTCGGGAAACGAGGGGTGCAAGAGCACGTCCGACAGGAGGTCGAGACAGAGGGGCCCGTCCTTCGAGAGAGCCGAGCAGGAGACGGTGGTCCCTTCGTTGGTGGCCTGGGCGTCGAGCACCCCGCCGACGAAGTCGATCGCCTTCGAGATGTCGTCGGCGCTGCGTTCCTTCTTGCCGGTTTTGGCATCGTTCTTCGTTCCTTTGCGCAGCATCGCGGCCACGAAGTCCGACACGCCGAGGTTGTCGCGGTCTTCGTCGTACCCGCCGGCCTGGACCGCCAGGCCGAAGCTGACGACCGGCAGCGCCTTGCGCGCCACGACGATCACCTGCATCCCGTTCGAGAGCGAGAAGCGGTCGATCTTGGGGAGCGCCAGCGCCTCCGGCTTGGGGGGAGGCGGCGCCTGGATCAGATCCGTGCGGCCGGTCCAGAAGGTCGCCGCCGCCGGCGCGGCCGGCTTGGCCACCGGCTCGTACTGGACGTCGATCGAGCCGGCCGGCGCGGCCGGCTTGGGGGGCGGGGCGGCCGCGCAGCCGAGCGCCGCGGCCACCGCCACCAACAGGCATCTTCGCGCGAGCTTCACGGTTTCCCTCCCGGCACCAGCGCGACGCGGGTGAGGTTGGTGTCGAGGAGGTACTTCTTCGCCACGCGCTGCACGTCGGCGGTGGTGACCGCCAGGTAGCGCCGCACCCCTTCGATGAAGCGGTGCCAGTCCCCCTCGACGTACTGCGCCTCGCCGAGCCGCATGGCGATGCCGTCGACGGTCTCCAGGCCGAACACGAACCCGGCGGCCAGCTGGTTCTTGGCCTTCTCGAGCTCGGCCGGCTCGACCGGCTTGTCGCGCACACGGGCGATCTCTTCGGCCAGCGCGGTCCAGATCTGCGCCTGGTCCTTGTTGGGGAGCGACGCCGCGTAGACGATGAAGAGGCCGGGATCCTCCATCGACTCGGTGACGCCGCCGGCGGCGATGGCCAGGTGATCGTGGCGCACCAGCCGCTCCGGCAGCCGCGACGACTCGCCCGACGAGAGGATCGCCGCCAGCACCTCCAGCGCCGGCATGTCGGGATCGGCCGCGCTCGGGATGTGGTAACCGCCGACGACGATCGGGATCTGCACCTCGATCTGCAGCGTCGCGCTGCGCGTCTCGGTCTGGGGCGGCTCGGCCGCGTGCTCGCGCGGCGGAGCGGGCGCGCGCGGGATGGGGCCGAAGTACCGCTCGATCTCTTGGCGCACGGTCTGCTCGTCGAGGTCGCCGACCACGATCAGCGTGGCGTTGTTGGGCTGGTAGAAGGTGTCGTAGAAGCGCTGGCAGTCGGCGGGGGTGACCTTCTCCAGATCTTCGATCGTCCCGATGGCCGTCCAGTTGTAGGGGTGCTTGGTGTAGGCGAGCGCGCGGAACTTCTCGATCGCCTTGCCGACCGGATCGTTGTCCACGCGCAGCCGCTTCTCCTCTTCCACCACCTTCCGTTCCGAATCGATCGTCGATTGAAAGAGCTTCAAGTTCCGCATCCGCTCGGCCTCGAGCTCGAGCGCGAACCCGACGTACGAGGGCGGCACCGTGTCGTGGTAGGCGGTCAGATCCTCGGTGGTGAAGGCGTTGACCTGGCCGCCCACCTCCTTGAGCAGCCGGGCGTGCTCCTCGGGCGGGACGTGCGTCGATCCCTTGAACATCATGTGCTCGAACATGTGCGCCACGCCGCGGATGCCCACGTGCTCGTTCTTGGATCCGACGTGATAGAAGACCTGCACCGTTGCGATAGGCGCCTTGTGATCGGCCAAAAATAGGACCTGCAGGCCGTTCGGCAGCGCCCAGTTCTTGACGTCCAGCTTGGGCGCCGCCACCGACGAAACGGTGGCGGGCGCCGCCTTGGCCGGCTTGGCGGCGCGGGCGGCGGCCGGGGCCAGCGCGAGCACCAGCATCACGACCACGGATCGAAGGCGCCTCATGGCGGGCCGGACTATGCCACACTGACCGCGCGATGTCGGTCGTGATCGAAACCGTCGAGAGCCGCGCGCTCGCCGGCAATCCGCTGGGCGATCCGACCGCGCGCCAGGTGGCGATCTGGCTGCCACCGTCGTACCCGCGCGACCGGGACCGCCGCTATCCGGTCATCGTCTGGCTGGCGGGCTACGGCGGCACCGGCGAGATGCTGTTTTCTGGGAACCCCTGGCAGCCGGGGCTGGGGACGCGGCTCGATCGGCTGGTCGAAAGCGGCGCCCTGGGCGAGGCGATCGTTGTAGCGCCCGATTGTTTCACCCGCTGGGGCGGCGCGCAGTACCTCGATTCGCCGGCGCTGGGCAACTACGAGACGCACCTTTGCGCCGAGGTGTTGCCGGCGATCGACCGTCGCTACCGGACGATCGGCGCGCGCGACGGGCGCGCCATCGGCGGCAAGTCCTCGGGCGGCTTCGGCGCGCTGGTGCTGGCGATGCGCCACCCCGACCTGTTCGCCGCCGTCGCCAGCCACGCGGGCGACATGGCCTTCGAGCTCTCGGCGCTCAAGGATCTGCCAACCGCGGCGCGCACGCTGCGACGGCGCGGCGGCGTCGAGGCCTTCATCGCCCACTTCGAGGCCAGCGAAAGGAAGTCCGGCGACGACTTCACCACCATGATGGTGCTGGCCCAGGCGGGCGCCTACTCACCTGAGACGGGGCGGCCGGGCGGCGTGGCGCTGCCGTTCGACGTCGACACGGGCGCGATCGACTGGGCGGTCTGGAAGCGCTGGAAGGCCTGGGACCCGATCGAGCTGCTCTCCGCGCACGCCGAGGCGCTGCGGCGGATGAAGCTCGTCTTCCTCGACGCCGGGACGCGCGACGAGCACAACCTGGATCTGGGGGCGCGGATCTTCGTGGCGCGGCTGCGCGCGCTGGGCGTCGCCTGCGAGCACCAGGAGTTCGACGACGGCCACCGGGGGACGGCGTATCGCTACGACGTCTCGCTCCCCAAGCTGGCGGCGGCGATCGGCGCGCGGCCAGCGCGCTGACCTCGACCGATGAACCCGGGCCAGCAGCTCTCGATCACCTGCACCGACCTCGACGACCTGGGCGCCGGCCTGGGCGCGGTGGACGGACGGCGCGTCCACGTCGCCGGCGCGCTCCCCGGGGAGCGGGTGACGGCCGTCGTCGAGCACGTCTCGCGCCAGGAACCGGCGGCCTGGGCGCGCCTCGTGACGGTGGAGGCGCCAGCGCCCGAGCGCCGCCAGCCGGCCTGCCCCGCGTTCGGCTCCTGCGGCGGTTGCATCCTCCAGCACTTCGCCTACGAGGCGCAGCTCGCCTGGAAGCGACGGCGCGTCGGCGACGCCTTCGCCGCCCGATCCGTGCTGGCGGGCATCACGATCGACCCCTGCGTTCCGTCGCCCAAACCGCTCGGGTACCGGAACAAGTCGAAGCTGGTCGTCGCGCGCACCGCTGACCAGGGCAGGCTGGTGCTTGGCGCCTATGCGCCGCGCTCGCACGACGTCGTCGAGGTCGCCGGCTGCCGGATCGCCGAATCGCCGCTCGACGAGACGGCGGCCGCGCTGCGCGCGATTCTCGACGAAGCGGGCGTGCGCCCGTACGACGAACGGACGTTGACCGGCAACCTGCGCCACGTCGTCCTGCGCTCCAACCATGCCGGACAAGTGCTGGCCGTCTGGATCGCCGCCCGTCCCCTCCCCGACGGGGCAGCGTTGGCCCGCCGTTTCCGCGCTGTCCGCCCCGAGGTGGTGGGCGTCGTCGAGCACGAGAACCGCACGCGCGGCAACGTCCTCTTCTCCGACGCCGGCGACAACGAACGAATCCTCGACGGAGCTGGAACGATCGAGGATCGCGTCGAGGTGGCGGGGCGCAGCGTCCTCCTGACGCTCTCGCCCGGCGCGTTCTTCCAGGCGAACCGCGCGGTCGCCGGCCTCGCCTACACGGCGCTCGCCGCGGGGCTCGGCGCGCGTTCGATCGATCGGATCGTCGACGCCTACTCCGGCGCTGGCGGCATCGCGCTCGCGCTGGCGCCGTTCGCGAGCGAGGTGATCGGAATCGAGTCACATGCGGGTGCCGTCGCCGACGCGACCGCGTCTGCTGGGTTGAACGGCATCACCAACGCCCGCTTCGTCGTGGGCGACGCGGCCGCGCTCTTGACCGGCCTCGATCGCGCCGACCTCGTCGTGCTCAACCCGCCCCGCAAGGGGTGCGCCCCGTCCGTCCTCGCCCAGGTCGTCCGGCTGGCACCGCGCGCGCTCGCCTATCTCTCCTGTGACCCGGACACGCTGGCCCGCGATCTGGAGGCGCTCGCCGCGCACGGCTACCGCGCGCGCGCCGTCACGCCCTTCGACATGCTCCCCCACACGCCGCACGTCGAGACGCTGGTTCTGCTGCCTAAGAGCGCTTGAACGTGCCACGCCTCGCCGAGGACCACTGCGGTCAGAAGGCGCCCGGCGTGGCCCGATTGTGACCGAGCGTCAGCGGCCAGGGGGTCGCGGCGACGCCGTGCGAGCTGCTCCGCAGGCAGACCGCATCGCCCACGCCCGAGTAGTCGAGGTTGATGATCATCGTCAACAGGCACCCGTTGCTGGCGATCGTGGGCGCGCTGGCGCCGGCCATGTCGGTGGTGAGGTAACTCCACTTGACCTCGCCTGTCACGGGATCCAGCCGACACGAGCGCTAATTGTACACAACAGACGGAGCCTACGTCGCGTAGTGGCGGCGGGTCCATTCGGCCATGGCGATGCCGGCGGCCACCGTGACCGGGAACGAGTGGTTGATGCCGTACATCGGAATGCCGACGATCTGGTCGGCGGCCGCGAGCAGCTCCGGCGACACGCCGGCCGTCTCGCTGCCGAACAGCATCACGCACTCGTCGGGGAGCTCGGCGTGCCAGAGGTCGACGCGGGCGGCGTCC
>DATNDC010000097.1:0-3314 GCA_035607055.1 Polyangia bacterium | reverse complement strand
CCGGTGGGCACCTTGTTGAGGTCGTAGCAGGCCGCCGTCGCGGGCAGCGTGCCCAGCAGAGCGAGGAGAAGGGGAGAGGCGCGCCGCACGTTCATCGTGCCCCTACCAGACGCCGCCCCAGACGGCGCCGGCGGGGGTGACGGCCGCCCAGCTCCGTGCGCCGGCTCCCGCCCTGGCCCGCTCGCCGCGCCGGTGCTCGCGCAGCCAGAGATAAACGCTCCCCGCGAGCAGCCCGACGCTGGTGACCGCCAGGCCGATCGTGAGCTCGCTGTTCCGGTGCACCTCGTCGACGTCCTGGTCGTACTGGACGGCGCGGTCGTAGTAGCCGGGGAGCCCGCCGTCGTCGAGGTGGGCGTACTCGGTCCGCGTGCTGGCCGCCAGGCCACGGTTCCAGACGTAGACGCCGATCGCCGCGCCGCCCAGCGCCAGGCCGATCCCGCCGAGGAGGTAAGCTACCGTCCGGGCATGGATGGTGGGCGGGGGGCCGCCGGTGCCGAGGTCCGAGAATACCGGGGGACCCAGCGCCGGCGTCGGCCCGGCGCCGAGCGGGGGAACCAGGTTCTCGCAGAGGACGACGGTGGCCGTTCCGTCGCTGACGGCGACCGTCTGCTCCGTCGGGCGCCTGCCCGGGAGCGCAAGCGCCAACCGGTGGGGGCCGGCCGGCAGCGCGAGCCCACGCGCCGAGACGGTCGGGTCGACGTGTTTGCCGTCGAGGGTGAGCTTGAGGCCCGACTCGGCGCAGCGGACGGCCAGGGTGCCCGGACGGTCAGCCAAGGGCCTCGCGTTCTCCGACGCCGCTGCGATCGCTTCGCCGGCGGCTGCGGCCGTGGCCCGTTCGACCTCCGCCTGGGACGGGAGAGCGGGGTTGGGCAGCGACGCGCTCAGCCGAGCGATCTGCCGTTCCACCTGCACGCGTCGTTCGGGGGAGATCCGATCGCCGCCATCGCGCAGGTATCGGGTCAGCGCGTCGATCGCTTCACGCGCCCGGCCGAGCGCGACGTGCGCCTGGCCGATGTTGTAGAGGACGGCGAACTGCGGGCTGATGGCGTAGGCGGCTTCGAACTCGCGCAAGGCGCCCTCGTATCCGTGCTGGCCCGCGAGCTCGAGCCCCTTGGCGTAGTGGGCGCGCGCGTCGCTGCGCGGATCGTCGGCGCGACCCGCGCGCGGCGCGCCCAGCGCCACCAGCGCGGCGACCGGCGCGGTCCATCTCAGCACGGTTCGCCTAGCGAGCATCGGCCATGCCCGTGCATCATACGGGGTCTACCGCGGGGGCGTCATGTCCCTCACGCCCTTAGAGCGGCGGGGTCGCGTTCTTGACGAGGTCGATGAGGTAGCTGTCGAACATCAACCCCGCTTGCGGAGCGCCCGGCGCCGCGTCGTCGCCGCCGCAGGTGGGGTCGAAGCGGGGCGCGTTCGGGTCTGACGTTCCGTCCGATTCGCCGGGGGTCTTGATGTAGAGGTAGGCGTCGACGAGCGGCGAGGGGGCGGCGCGCGGGCGCTCGCCGAGGCCCGCGCCCTTCACGTTGCACCAGCTCGAGGCGATCGAGCGGATGTACGCGCGTCCGTCACGACCGGTGTCGATCACGAACCGCTTGCCCGTCACGCCGACGCCGGCCAGCGCCTTGGTGAGGTCGGCGGCGTAGCCCGTCTCGTCGCTGGCGGCGCTGGACCGGTCACGTGGCGTGCTCGCCGGATCGACGGCGGGGTCGTAGTTGGACACGTCGAGCGCGAAGCCGCGGATGCGCGAGGGGCCGCCGGCCCTGGCCAGCACGTCCTTGTAGAGCTGTGCGGCGCGGCCGATGTTCTTGGGGAAGCCGAGCCAACCGGCGTGCGCGGCCTCCAGATAGAGAAAGACGTTGGGGAGTGAGAGCTGGGTGATCGCGTAGGCGATCCCGCGCTTGTAGAGCTCGGCGGCGGCGTGGCACTTCGGCCGGTCGAGGTTGGTCACCAGGTTGGAGAGCGAGTCGGGCTCGAGGATGACGGCGACCCGCTGCTCGGGGTGGGCGCGGAAGGCGGTCGCGATGGGGTCGATGAATTCGTGCTGGTAGCGGGCTTCGCCGGTGGCGTCGGTCGAAAGCTCGCCGGCCGAGGCCTCGGCCGCGCAGTCACGACCGGGCAGATCGTAGACCACGAACACCGGCACGATCGGCCGCTGGCCGGCCTGCGCCTGCCGGCGCACGTCGTCGAGCTGACCGGGCAGCTTCTTGGTGTCGGCGATCCACGACAGCCAGATCGCCGTCGGCAGCGTCTCCATCTTCCGCAGCAGCGGGGCGTCGCCCGGGTGAGCCGCCTCCACCGCGCGGACCTCGCGGACGTAGTCCGGATTGACGTAGAGCCGCGCGTCGGCGAAAGGGTTCACCTCGGGGGGGGCGGGCGCCGTCGTCGGGGGGAGCACCGCCGAGAGCGTCGGTGCTCGGCCGGGCCCGCCTTCGTGGTTGCCGGCCGCGCAGCCCGTGATGGCCGCCGCGAAGGCAACGATGAAAGAGGCAGCTCGGTCGAAGGGGAATGATGGGCGCATCGCGGGCCTCCTCGTGGGGGTTCGGGTGTCGTTCGTCGTCACGCTTTTAGCAACGGCGATGCCACCGGCGATCCGGTGGGTTTGCCGCGGACGGGCGTGTCCAGGGGCGTTCGCGGACGTCCGGCGGACGTCCGGAACGAGCGTCCGGCGGCGTCGCCGGCGCCCGGGCGGGCGCGTTTTCGGGACGTTCTCCTGGTCGAGAGCGGGACCGCGTTGGCTCGGCGGTTGCTCAGCGTGACGGCGATGGGGAAAGATCACACGGACAATTCAACGGGCCGTTCGTCGGCTCTCTTGGGGATCCTCGCCGCGGTGGCGATTTGGCCGGGCCCGGCGTCGGCGCAGGACGCGCCGGCGGCGGCGGTCGCGCCGGAAGTGGCGCCCGCGGCGCCGGCTGCCGCGCCGGCCGCGGCGCCCGCAGCGCCCGCAGCGCCGAAGAAGAAAGGGGGGAGCGGGCCGGCCTTGGGGTTGAACCCGAACGCGCCGCAGGTGGGCGGGTTGGTGACGACGACCAACGAGGCGCCGGCGGCGGCGGAGCCGGAGACGGGGGAGTGGAAGTTCGACGTGACGGGGTACTTCCGGGCGCCGCTGCGGTTCTCCTGGGGCCCGCCGACGTCGTCGGACCCTTTCGAACCGGGCGTGAACGCCGGGACGCAGTTCCGAACGCCGCCGCTGGTGCCGGACGCCAACTACATCGACTGGCGCTACACGAACAGCATGGTCGGCCCGTGGACGGAGCTGAACTTCCACTACGGCAACGACCGGGTGAAGGCGACGGTGCAGATCGCCTCGTACAACA
>DATNDC010000067.1:0-12659 GCA_035607055.1 Polyangia bacterium | reverse complement strand
CGGTTGACGCCGGCACCGGCGCCGTTTCATCCTTCGAGGATGGCGTCCGGCCGGTTCTCGACGAAATGGGTGCGTCGCGCACCCGAGCTGCTCAGCCTTCTCCGGATCGTGACCGCGCTGATGTTCATCACGGCGGGGACGACCAAGCTGTTCGGGTACCCGGAGCCGTTCAGAGGCGGGCACCTGCACCTGGCCTCGCAGATTGGCGTCGCCGCCATCCTCGAGACCTTCGGCGGCGCGCTGGTCCTGCTCGGTCTTTTCACCCGTCCGGTGGCGTTCCTGCTTGCCGGCGAGATGGCGGTCGCCTATTTCCAGGTCCATTTCCCGAGGGGGTTCTGGCCGGTGGCCAACGGCGGCCTCTCGGCCGTCATCTACTGTTTCATCTGGCTCTATCTCTCCGCCGCCGGCCCGGGCCCCTGGAGCCTCGACGCCCTCCGGCGGAAAAGCTGAGGCCGGCCCCTATCCGGGCGTCCCCGGAGCGCCGTCCGAGATCCACGCGAGCAGCCGCTCCGGCGCCCAGGTGTTGGCCACGCGGGCAGGATCGAGCCAGGCGCGCTCGGCGTTGAGCGCGGCGTAGCGGACGCGCTCCAGCTCCTCGGCCCGGTGCGCGTCGCTGGTGAAGAGGAAGGTCACTT
Source organism: Polyangia bacterium (assembly GCA_035607055.1). GTDB lineage: Bacteria > Myxococcota_A > Polyangia > Fen-1088 > Fen-1088 > JADGRB01. The sequence continues at coordinate 12,024 of DATNDC010000067.1, read as the reverse complement.
GGCGGGCGCGGGCGTGGCGCAGGGACTCGACCGACAGATCGAGGCGCGGCAGCGCGCCGTTGACCTCCAGCGCCGTGCCGGTCTCCTCGGCGGCGGCGGCGATCGCGTCGATGTCGAGATCGATGGGCGGGCGGCCGCCGATCATGCGGGCCGAGAGGTGGCCGATCATGCGCACCGCCGGGTCGCGCATCGCCGTCACGACGCGCCTCGTTTGAGCCGCGCGATCGAGCTCGAAGTGATCGTGCACGGAGGCGAGGCACCAGTCGAACCCGCGGCGAAACTCGAGGTCGTAGTCGAGCTCGCCGGCGGGGCCGATGTTCAGCTCCACGCCGTGGAGCAGGCGCAGCGTGTCGCCCAGCTCGGCCTGCAGCGCGCGAATCCGCTGCCGCTGCTCGAGGAACTTTTCGCGCGGCACGCCCGAGAGCGTCCCCTCGGCGTGGTCGGTGATGGCCAGGACCTTGTAACCGCGCGCCTTGGCGGCCGCCACCACCTCCTCGAGCGGCGAGCGCCCGTCGCCCGAGACGGTGGTGTGGACGTGGAAGTCGCCGATCACCGGCGGCATCGGCGCCGGCAGCGCGCCCTTCTCGGCGGCCTCGATCTCGCCCGCGTCCTCGCGCAGCACGGGCGAAATGAACGGCAGACCGAGCGCCTGGTAGATCTGTTCTTCGGTCTCGCTGGCCACCACCTTGCCGCCGTCGATCTCCGACAGCGCGTACTCGTTGAGCGTCCAGCCGCGCCCGAGCGCCCGCTGCCGCAGCTTGATGTTGTGCCCCTTCGATCCCGTGAAGTAGAGCAGCGCCGCGCCCAGCTGGTGCTGCGCCACCACGCGCAGATCGACCTGCGTGCCGCGCCGGGTGACGATGCTGGTCTTCGCGTCGCCGCGCCCGAGCACGTGGTCGACCAGGCTGAGCGCGCAGAGCGCCTCCATCACCGGCGCCGGGTCGGGCGCCGAGACCAGGATGTCGACGTCGCCGATTGTTTCAGAGAACCGGCGCAGCGACCCGCAGGTCGAGGCGTGCGTCACGCCGGGCACCTCCAGCATGTGGCCCACGATGCGCTCGGCGAGCGGCAGCGCCACGGAGATGGGCGTCCGCTCCATCGGCCCCTGCGCCTCGAGGCGGGCCAGCGCCTGCGCCAGCTTTTCCTCGGACTTTTGCCCGAACCCCGAGAGCGCGCGCAGCTTGTGCTCGGCGAGCACGCGGCGCAGATCGTCGAGCGACTGCACCCCCAGCTCGCCGCGCAGCCGCTTGAGCGCCTTGGGGCCGAGCCCCTGGATTCGCAGCAGCGCCACCACGCTGCGCGGGTGCTTGGCGCGCAGCGCCTCCAGCTTCTCCACCTTCCCCTTCTCCAAGAGCTCGCGGATCTTCTCCGCGGTGCTCTTGCCGACCCCTTCAATCTGCTGCAGCTCCTTGGCGGTCATCCGCCCCAGATCCGTCGCCTGCGCCGAAATGGCCTGCGCCGCGCTCTCGTAGGCGCGCACCCGGAACGACTGCGGGTCCCCCTCCTCCAGCATCGTCAGCTCCGCCAGCTCGCGGAGCATGTCGAGCACGTCTTGTTTGCCGTCGGCCATGCCTGATGTTGTAGCCTCGACCGGGTGCCCGAACGCAAAAATAAGGAAGAGGCGGCGGAGACGCTGACGCTGGGCGGGCGCGAGGTCCGGATCACCAATCCGGCAAAGCCTTATTTTTCGCGCGAGGCCAAGCTCAGCAAGCTGGAGGTGGTCCGCTATTACCTGGCGGTCGCGGGCGGGGCGCTGGGCGGAATCCGCGATCGCCCCATCGTGCTCAAGCGCTTCGTCGACGGCGCCGAGGGCGAGGCGTTCTACCAGAAGCGCGCGCCGGACAAGCGGCCCGCCTGGCTGCGCACGGTGACGCTCGCTTTTCCTTCCGGGCGAACCGCCGAGGAGGTGGTCGTCGACGACGCCGCGGGGCTGGCCTTCATCGTCAACCTCGGCTGCATCGAGCTGCACCCGCACGCCGTGCGCGCCGGCGACCTCGACCACCCCGACGAGCTGCGCGTCGATCTGGACCCCGGACCGGGCGTCGCCTGGGGCGACGTGCGGCGCGTGGCGCTGGAGGTGAAGGCGCTGCTCGAGGAGGTGGGCCTGCGCGGCTGGCCCAAGACCAGCGGCTCGCGCGGGATGCACGTCAACGCGCGCCTCCATCCGCGCTGGAGCTTCGGCGAGGTTCGGCGCGCCGCGCTGGCGCTGTCGCGCGAGATCGAGCGGCGCGCGCCGGCCCTCGCCACCTCCAAGTGGTGGAAGGAAGAACGGCACGGCGTCTTCCTCGACTACAACCAGAACGCCAAGGACCGCACGACCGCCTCGGCCTATTCGGTCCGCCCGCTCCCCGACGCGCGCGTCTCGGCCCCGCTCGACTGGAGCGAGGTCCCCGACTGCGAGCCCGCCGACTTCACCGTCGCGACCATGCCCGCCCGCTTCGCCACGCGCGGCGATCCGCACGCCGCGATGGACGGCGCGGCGGGCAGCCTCGACGGCCTGCTGGAGCTGGCGGCGCGCGACGAGGCGGCCGGCCTCGCCGACGCCCCCTGGCCCCCCCACTTCCGCAAGACGGAGGGCGAGGCCCCGCGCGTGGCGCCGTCACGCGCGCGCGGCGCCGCCAAGAAGTCGGAGGGCGCGGCCGGCGGACCGAAGCGGCGCGTCTCGAAGATGCCGCTCGTCACCGTCGCCAACTCGCCCGACAAGGCCGCCGCGCTGGCCGGCCTCGAGCGCTGGAAGGCGAAGCACCCCGCGGCCGCCGCGCTGCTGGCCGCCGACGACGTGCTGGTCGATTCGATGCGCGGCCGCTCCTCGACCTGGACCCGCATCCGCGTCAACCTCCGCCACGTCCCCGAGTCCGACCGCCCCCCCCAGCAGACGCCCGACCCCGACGACGACCCGACGCGCGAATGGCGCCGCCTCTCGGCCGAGGCGCGCAAGAACGACCGAGACCCGCCCGCCAGTTAGCGGCGGTGCCCGTTCGTGCGCTGCGCGAGCCGATGATGATGGTGATGATGTCTCTTCGCCACGTGCCGTCGCACCTGGGTGGCGGGACCGGGTGGCGCGGCGACGACCGGAACCGCGGGGGCGCGCGGCGAGTCGGCGGAGATCACCTCGCGCTCGTGCACCACCGGCGAGGACGGCGGCGGCGAAGCCTCGGCGACCGCGACGACGGCGACCGTCGCCGTCGCCGTCGCGGGAAGCGCAGCCGGGTGGTGGGTGGCAGCGAACAGAGCGAGCGGGAGCAGGCCCACCCCCGCCATGACGGTCAGGCGGTGGCGTGCCGCCTGCTCTGCCAGCCGGCGAAGCGCCCGGCGGAAACGTCCGGGAGCGGCGGCCGCCTCGACGATCGGCGTCGAGCCGCTCTCGGCATCCAACCGATCGCCCTCGTCCAGCCAAAGCCGGATCTGATCTGAGAACAGGGGATCGCCGGCGCCCTCGGCGGGGGCCCCTTCCTGAGGCTCCATCTGTTCGGTTAGTGCCGGCAGGGGCGCCGTTCGTTGAAAATTGTAAAATGGCGCGGAGGTGCAACGGCGGGGCCGATGTGGGCGAACTTACGTGCGCAGACCACGCCAGGTGGCGCTCAGCGCCCGGCCGCAAAGATCGCCGCCAGCTCGTGCGGGGCGACGACCTCCAGTTGCTCGTACGTGCAGTCGCGCGGGTTCTTGTCGGGACGCCAACGGCGGAAGTGCGCCGTGTGGCGGAAGCGCGAGCCCTGCATGTGCTCGTAGGCGACTTCGGCGCAGAGCTCGGCGCGCAGCGGCTCCCAGGAGAGGTCCTTCCCCTGGCTCCAGCGGCTCTTGACCCCGGGGATGCGGTGCCCGGCGGCGTCCAGCTCCTGCGCCGCGGCCCACTCCTGCCAGGGGTGACCGACGAGCGCGTTGTCGCGGTACGGCGCCAGCAGCGAGACCAGCTCGACGCGCTTCTGGGCGGTGAAGCTGGCCGCCACGCCCACGTGCTGCAGCTTCCCGCCCTCGTCGTAGAGCCCGAGCAGCAACGATCCGACGGCCGTCTTCTCACCGCGCGCGTGCCAGCGGAAGCCGGCGACCACGCAGTCGCACTCGCGCTCGTGTTTGATCTTGAACATGACGCGCTTGTTCGGCTCGTAGACGCCGGCGGCCGGCTTGGCCATCACCCCGTCGAGCCCGGCCCCCTCGAAGCGCCCGAACCAGTCGGCGGCCGTCGCCCGCTCGGTCGTGGCCGGGGTGAGGTGCAGCGGCGGCCGGACACCGGCGAGCCGCGCCTCCAGGAGCGCGCGCCGTTCGCGAAACGGCGCCGCGCGCAGGTCGCGCTCGCCGTCGCACAGCAGATCGAAGAAGACGATCGACACCGGGATCTGCTCGGCCAGCAGCTTCACGCGCGAGGCCGCCGGGTGGATCCGCTGCTGCAGCATCTCGAAGTCGAGCGCGGCGCCCTGCACGAGGACGATCTCGCCGTCCAGCACGCAGCGCTCGGGCAGGCCGACCTCGAGCGCCGCGACCAGCTCCGGGAAGTAGCGGTTGAGGGGCTTGCCGTCGCGGCTCTGGATCGTGAGGTCGTCGCCGTCGCGAAACACGAGCGCGCGGAAGCCGTCCCACTTGGGCTCGAAGATCCAGCCCTCGCCCTCGGGGAGCGCGTCGATGCGCTTGGAGAGCATCGGCAGCACGGGTGGCGGCACCGGGAGCGACATCAGGCCAGCACCCAGCCGAGCCCCTCACGCGCCCGCGCCCGCGGGTCGGGCCCGTCGTAGACCGCGCCGTGCGCCGGCAGCACGCGCACGAAGTCCCAGGCCAGCATCCGCTCGACGCCGGCTTTGAGCGCCGGGCGATCCTTGGTGAGGAACCGCAGGAGGCGGCTGGGGCCGAAGCGTTTGTAGGTCCCCATGAGCCGCAGGAGCAGCCCCGTCTGCCAATTTTCGGGCGCGGTGACGTTGAAGAGCAGGTCGGTCACCAGCAGCGAGCGGCTCGCCCGGTGGAAGAAGACCACCTCGTTCAACCTCGGCGCGCCCGGCAGCGCGATCTGGTCCAGCGTCTCCCGCCAGGGCGCCGCGGCGCCGTCGCCGAGCGGCTCGGCGAACGCCAGGTCGGGGCGCTTGCCGCCGAGCCCCGGCGCCGCGTGGAGCTTGGCCTCCGGGAAGCGCTTCAAGAAAGGCAGCACATAAAGATGGTGATAGCAGTTGGGCGCCACCACGTACGCCACCCGGCCGCGCGCGGCGATCTCGCCGGCCAACGCGTCGTCGACCGGCGTCGGCGCGTGGACCAGCAGCCGACCGTCGGGAAGCCCGACGACGGTCATGCGGATCGTGCCCCGCACGCCGCCCGGCGAGCGCTGCGTGTGGCGGTGCGACCACAGGCCAGGCGCGATCTCCTCGAGCGACATGGCCAGACGATAATCGACCCGCCGCCCGCGAGCTACCGCGGCTACCGAAGTCCGGGCGCCTCGTGGCCGCTGCGCGCCACGTACTCGAGGTAGCCGCCGCCGTAGAGCGTGGGACCTTCGGGCCCGAGCTCGAGGACGCGGTTCGACAGCTTGGCCAGAAACTGGCGATCGTGCGAGACGAACAGCATCGTCCCGTCGTAGTCGGCGAGCGCGCGCACGATCATGTCCTTGGTCGCCATGTCGAGGTGGTTGGTCGGCTCGTCGAGCACCAGGAAGTTGGGGCGGGTGTAGAGGATGCGCGCCAGCACGAGGCGCGCCTTCTCGCCGCCCGAGAGGATGCGGCAGGTCTTGTCCACGTCGTCGCCGGAGAACCCGAAGCAGCCCGCCAGCGTCTTGAGCGCGCCGACGCTGGCCAGCGGGAAGGCGTCCTCCAGCGACTGGTAGACGCTGCGCGCGGGGTCGAGGATGTCCATCGCGTGCTGCGCGAAATAGCCGAGCTTGACGCTCGGTCCGACGGCGACGCTCCCCGCGTCCGGCGCCGTCTCGCCGGCGACCAGCTTGAGCAGCGTCGACTTGCCGGCGCCGTTCACCCCCATGACCGCCCAGCGCTCCTTGCGCCGGACGTTGAGGCTCATCCCCTGGTAGACGACGCGCGACCCGTACCGCTTGTCGACCTCCTCGATCTTCACGACGTCCTCGCCCGAGCGCGCGCAGGAAGAAAACTCGAAGTCCAGCGCCCTGCGCCGCTTGGGCGGCTCGACGCGCTCGATCTTGTCCAGCTTCTTCACCCGCGACTGCACCTGCGCCGCCTTGGCCGCCTGCGCCTTGAAGCGCTCGATGAAGCGCATCTCCTTGGCCAGCATCGCCTGCTGCCGCTCGTAGGCTGCCTGCGCCTGCGCCTCGTTCTGCGCCCGCTGCTTCTCGTAGAAGTCGTGGTTCCCCGAGTAGCTGGTGAGGACGCCGCCGTCGATCTCGATGATCCGTCCGACGATCCGGTTCAGGAACTCGCGGTCGTGCGAGGTCATGAGGAGCGCGCTTTCGTATCCCTTGAGGAACCCCTCGAGCCAGATCAGCGACTCGAGATCGAGATGGTTCGACGGCTCGTCGAGCAGCATGGCGTCGGGGCGCATCAACAAGATACGCGCCAGCGCGACCCGCATCTTCCACCCGCCCGAGAGGTTGCCGACGTCGCCGTCCATGACCTCCTGGGAGAACCCCAGCCCGGCCAGGATCTCGCGCGCCCGCGCCTCGAGCGCGTAGCCGCCGAGCTCGTCGAACCGCGCCTGCACCTCGCCGAACCGCGCGAGGATCTTGTCCATGTCGGCAGGGTTGTTCTGGCGCGCCGGATCGGCCAGCGCGTCCTCGAGCTGCTTCAGCTCGGCCGCCACCTGCGACACCGCGCCGGCCCCCGCCATCACCTCGGCCACCACCGGCCGCCCCTTCATCTCGCCGACGTCCTGGCTGAAGTACCCGATGCTGATGTTCTTCTCGACCGACACCTGCCCGTCGTCGGGCGACTCCTCGCGCATGATCATCCGGAAGATCGTCGACTTGCCGGCCCCGTTCGGGCCCACGAGGCCGATCTTCTCGCCGCGAAACACCGCCGCCGACGCGTCGACGAACAGGATCTGCGGTCCATGCTGCTTGCTGACTTGATCGAGGCGAATCACGCGGCGGCGAAGGATACTCGATCAGGCTGGGGCGCCCGCGCCTTTTGCGGCCGAGCTAGAAATCCGCTCAAGAAGCGTCGCAGACGGACTCGCAGGTCCGCGTCGCCGCGGTGCTGCAGCAGCGCAGAGCGCCGCAACACAGAACGGTCTCGCAGCTCGCGCCTTGGCTGCCGCAGAAGCCACCCGCGCCGCCCGCGCCCGATCCGCCCGCGCCGCCAAGTCCGAGCCGGCCACCGTCGGTGTGACCGAAGCCGCCTCGACCGGCGCTCCCTCCGCCGTCGCTGACGCCGTTCTTGCCCCCGCCGACGCTCATGATGGCGCGGTCAGGCGGCGACGTTCCGCCGCCTGAGCAGGCGCCGAGCGCGATGACGGCCGCCCAGAGCCATGCGCAGCGGTTCATGACGTCGGGAAGCGCCGGCCGCGTCAGAAGTCCGCCCTGGCGCCGCTGGTGCCGAAGGCGACCAGGCTCATCGTGAAGCGACGGTCGATCCCTTGGCTCCGGACCAGTCCGGAGAGCGGAACGGCCGGGTGGCGCCAGGACTCGGCGAGGCTGGTCCAGGCCCCCCACTGCGCCTCGGTCCGGCCGTGGTAGCACCCCTCGAAGCGACCGGCCGGAACGCTGGTCGTCTCTTGCGGTATCCCCGCCCAATCGGACGGGACCAGCGGCGAGAGCGCGCGCCTGAAATGAACGCGCATGGCCGGGATCATCTCCGGCGGCACCGGGCTGACGTGCCCGCGCCGGTCGAGCGTCACCACCGCCCGGACGTCGATCTGGTTCGGATCGCTGCGACTGCCGAAGACGACCAGCATCTTCTGCGCGGTGCGCCCGGCGTAGGTCTCGTGCAGCGTCTCGATCCAGAACGCGTCTCGCCGCGCCGCCAGCACCTTGTAGGTCAAGAGGGACGACCGCCCCTTGTCGTCGACCATCTCGTACTGCGCCCACTGCCCGACGGCGAGCGGCATCGGATCGAACCCCGGAGGCGCGGGAACGGTCTCGCCGTTCGCCCGCAAGACCATGGGCCGATGGTTGATGTCGGCGTCAGCGCCCTGCTCGATCGCTTCGTCGCACGCGCTCAACACCAGCACGCACGCCAGAGCCCCCAGCCTCGCCCCCCAACGGCCCCACCTTTCGGCAGAACACGTTCCCCCGTATGGTTCTTTCATCGTGGATCCTCGCGCCTTCCGGATCGTCCGTCTTGCCGTCGCCCTCCCGGCAATGTGGGCGCTCGGCTGTCATCGGCAAGCACCGGCAACGGCCGAGAACGACGTCTCGGAATATCGCGCAGCCGCGGCGCGCATCGCCGAGGCGACGCGCCCGGGCGCGGCCGCCTATCGGCGAGTGGCCGATCTGGCGGACCTGTTCGGGCCGCGCATGAACGGCTCACCGGCGCTGGAACGCGCCATCGTCTGGGCGCACGACGCGTTCGTCGCCGACGGGCAGGAGAACGTGACACTGGATCCGGTGCACGTGCCGATCTGGACGCGCGGTAAGGAAGCGGCGGAGATCGTGAAGCCGGCGTTGCGGCGCCTGGCCGTGCTGGGGTTGGGCGGCAGCGTGGGGACGCCGCCGGGCGGCCTCACCGCCGAGGTGGCGGTGGTCTCCTCCTTCGACCAACTCCAGAAGGTGGGCGCCAGCCTGCGCGGGAAGATCGTCGTCTTCGATCACCCCTGGCCCGCCGCCGCCCCCAACGCCGCGGCGGCCTACGGGCAGTCGATCGACTACCGGACGGAGGGGGCGACGCGGGCGGCAGCCTACGGCGCGGCGGCCGCGCTGGTGCGCTCGCTGGCCTCGGCCAGCCTGGGCGCGCCGCACACGGGGCAGATGCACTACGGTCCGGGCCCTAAGATTCCGACCGCCGCGCTGTCGGTCGAGGACGCCGAGCTCCTGGCCCGGCTGGCCGCCCGCGGTCCGGTCACGCTGAATCTGGTGCTGGACGACGGCGCGGGCCCCGACGCGCCGTCGTTCAACGTCTCGGCCGAGCTGCGCGGCCGCGAGCACCCCGAGGAGATCGTGGTCATCGGCGCGCACATCGACTCCTGGGACGTGGGCGAAGGCGCGCAGGACGACGGCGCCGGCTGCGCGATCGTGATGGAGTCGCTGGCCACGCTGCGGCGGCTCGGCCTCCAGCCGCGGCGGACGATCCGCGCGGTGCTCTACACGTCCGAGGAAGAAGGCGCGCAAGGCGGGAAGGCCTACGCCGAGGCGCACGCCGCCGAGCTTCCGCGCCACGTGGCCGCGTTCGAGACCGACATCGGCGCCGGGACGCCGCTCGGCTTCCGCATCGACGCCGCGCCCGCCGCCGTGGCCGACCTGCGGGGGCTGCTCGCGCTCCTGGCGCCGCTCGGCGCGACGCGGGTCGACACCGGTTTCGCCGGCTCCGACATCAGCGCCCTGCGGCCGGCCGGCGTGCCGCTGCTCGGCCTGTTCGCCGATCCGACCCACTACTTCGACGTCCACCACTCCGTCGCCGATACGCTGGAGAAGATCGACCCCGCCGCGCTGGGCCGCGACGTGGCGGCGATGGCCACGCTGGCCTACGTGGTGGCCGACCGCCCAGCGCGCTGGCCGCTGTCACCGCCCCCGCCGCCCGAGCACAAACCATGACCGCCACCGCCACCCCGGGCGTGGCCGCCCCCGCCGACGCCGCCCGCGCTCGCGCCGCCTCGCGCCTCCCCGCGCTCGACTGGATGCGCGGCCTGGTGATGGTGCTGATGGCCATCGACCACAGCTCCGACGCCTTCAACGGCGGCCGCTTTTTCACCGACGCCGCCACGATGTGGCACCCCGGCGCGGCGCTCCCCGCCGCGCAGTTCCTGACCCGCTGGATCACGCACATTTGCGCGCCGACGTTCGTTTTCCTGGCCGGCACGGGCCTGGCGTTCACCGCCTCGCGCCAGGTGGCGAGCGGCGACCGGCCCTGGGCCATCGATCGCTACATCCTGGTGCGCGGCTTCCTCATCGCCGCCTTCGAGCTCTGGATCTCGCTGACGGTGATCGGCCACGGCCAGTTCGTCTTCCAGGTGCTGTACGGCATCGGCACCGCCTACATGCTGATGGCGCCGCTGCGGCGCCTCCCCGATTGCGCCGCCCTCTTCGTCGGCCTCGCGCTCATCGGCACCGGCCAGTGGCTGGTCGGCCTCGCGTCCGGGCACGGCCCGCCGCCGCTGTGGGCGCAACTCCTGCTCACCGGCGGCCGCCCCGGCCGCCTCATCATCGCCTACCCGACGATCCACTGGCTGGCGATCATGCTCCTCGGCTGGTGGTGGGGGCGCCGCCTCGTCACCTCGCCGACCGCCCGCGCCACCGCCGGCCGCGACCTCGCGCGCGCCGGCATCGCCGCGCTGGTGTTGTTCGTGGTCCTGCGCGCGCTCAACGGCTACGGCAACATGCACCTCGCGCGCGACTCCTGGGCGCCGCTGCAGTGGCTGCACGTCAGCAAGTACCCGCCCTCGATCACCTACGACGCCCTCGAGCTCGGCCTCATGGCCCTCATCCTCGCCGCCATGTTCCGCCTGGCCGCCCACCGCACGCCGAGCCCCAACAGCCTGTTCATGGTCCTCGGCCAGGTCCCGATGTTCTTCTACCTGCTCCACTTCCCAATCCTGGTTCAGAGCGCGCGCCTGTTCGGCGTCGAAAGGCAGTTCGGCGTCGGGGCCGCGTACCTCGGCGCCGCGGCGGTGGTCGCGCTCCTCTACCCGCTCTGTCGCTGGTACCGCGGGTACAAGGCGGCGCACCGGACGGGTTGGGTGCGGTTCGTCTGAGCGGCCTGGCCGCCGCCACGCGACCTCGCCGATTCCTGCTGCACGTCCTACCGACGGGCTTTGTCAAGATTCGCCACTACGGCTTGGTCGCCGCTGCCAACGCGACCACGAGGCTCGAGATCGCGCGCCGCCTCACCGGCCACGTCCCGATGGACCGCCTTGCTGGCTCGTGCGAGCCTGCCTCCAGCAAACTCTATTGGTTAGACGCACTCGCGAGGACGCCATGCAGTCGGTCGAGCAGGTCATCGAGGAGGTCGAAGACGCCTTTCGTGAAGTGCCCCTCGGGAAGGTGACCTTGCACGAGGCCGAGGCCCTGGATGCCTGCGCGACGGACGTCGAGCGACGCGCCGCTCGAGATCTCGATCGCGAGCGGGACTGGCGCGATGTCCCCGACAGGGCGATTCGGGAATGCTCCGTCGCCCTTTCGTTCCTGGACCCAGAGAGCTGGCGGTTCTATCTCCCAGCGTACATTCGATACGGCCTTCGCCACCGGGACAAAGGTACGATCGACAGCGCCATCTACGCACTCGACCCCGCCGGGATCCGTCAGCACGAACGTATAACCGAGGAACGCTTTGGAATATTGAATGCCCGTCAGGTCCGAGCGGTGTGCTCGTTTCTCCTCTTCGCGTCCCAAAGTGACCACTGGTGCGACCATGTCGTCGCCAAGGAAGCTCTCGACGATTACTGGAGGGAGAGGGGAGGCGTCTAACCCGTTGCAGGGGACCGGGCTGCGCGCGCCCGCTGAACGCGTGATCGTTCCGCGGACGGGGAGCACGGATGACGCGAACGCGTCGTTGGAGAGCCGGCCCGATCATCGCGGGCGCGGTGCTTGTCTGCGCCTGTGCTCAAACGTCGGGAGTGAGGATTGCAGAACCGGACGTCGAGATCCCCGACGGCGTGGCCGTCGCAGCACGCTGGGGGCGCTCAAAGATGGATTCCAGTTCTGATGCTCCCGATCGGGGCCCGGTGGGTGACCTCCTATTGGGAGGTCGCACCGGTTCCCGGGTACCGAGTTGCGGCCCCACAGGATCGATCCCGCGAAGGATACCGGCGGAGGCCCTTTCGAGGGACAAGTACATTGTCGAGTGGGCCGCGACCGTGCTCCTGATTAAAGACGACTAACCTCCGGCGGGCACGACGCCACTAAGGGGAGTGGGACCAATGGCCCTGACCCTCGCCGAGCCCCTCGCAGAACAGAAGCCGCCCCGACTGCGGCGCATCGACATCGACATC
>DATNDC010000056.1:0-13138 GCA_035607055.1 Polyangia bacterium | reverse complement strand
CGGTCCGCGTGGACGGGTTGCCAAGCTCGGCCGGTGGGCTTAAGGAAAGGGACTACGGGAAGCACATCCCCGTGAGGAGACCCATGTTTCAGCGAAAACTTCTGATGGTCGCACTTGGCGCAGCGCTGTTGACGATCCTGGGATCGGCTTCGGTCGCGCAAGCCCAGTACTACGGGCGGCGGGGATACTATGCGCCGCCGCCCCCGCGCGGCGTGTACCGTTCGGGAGTCATCGCCGGGTTCTCCTTCGGCTTCGGCGGCATCTCGGCCTCGGGCTGCGGCGACCTGTGTGGGATATCGGGGTTCGGCGAGGCGCACCTCGGGGGGATGATCGCCCCGAACGTGGCCGTCATGGGCGACTTCTGGGAGGGCCTCCACTACTTCTCGGGGAACCCGAACGTGGGGAGCGGCCAGACCTACAACGGTGTCTACACGGCGGCGCTGCAGTGGTGGCCGACCTACAACGTTTGGCTCAAGGGGGGCCTCGGCTTCGGGCGGATCCAAATCAACTCGGACTACGCCTACTACTCGGTGGACGACGAAACCGGGTTCGCCTTCCTGCTGGCGGGCGGCATCGAGATCATGCAGAGCTACAACTTCGCGCTCGATCTCCAGCTGCGCTACGGAAACGTGGCCTATGGCGGGGCCGCCAACAGCATCGGCGACGTCAGCATGTACGGGCTGATGATCGGCTTCAACTGGTACTGACCTCGGCGGCCGGCGGACGAGTCGAGGACGCCTAGGGGTGCGCCCCGCGTAGCGCACGTCGGGCTTCGGCGTGATGCCAGCCGCGCGGGGCGAGCTCGAGATAGTGCCGGTAGGCCGCGCTCGCCTCCTCGCGGCGGCCGTCTTCCGTGTCCGCGCGCGCGATCAGCACGTAGGCCTCGGCGGCCTTGGGATCGAGCGCCAGCGCGCGCTTCGCCCACTGCGCCCCCTCGGTGAGGTGCCCGCGCGCATGCTCGGCCTGCCCGACCGCCAGGGCGAGGGCCGCGTTGGTCGGAGCGGCTTCGAAGGCCCGCGCGCACGCCTCGGGGGAGAGGCGCCAGGGCGCGGTCCGGACGGAGGTCACGTCGCAGCCGGCGGTGTCGGGCGGCGGCTCCGCCGGGGCCCGATCCGCTGAATCGGCGAGGGAGCGGGCCGCACCCGGTGCCGGGGCGACCGAGGTCTCGGGTGCGCTGGTCGTCGCCCGCGGGGCCGGCGGGAGAGATCGCGGCGACGGCAGCGCCGCGATCGGGATGGACCGCCGCGCGTTTCTCCAGCGCGCCACCCGTGGCGCCAGCCCGGCGACCAGCAGCACGGCGGCCGCGGCCCCGGTCGCGAACAGGAGCCGGGCCTGTCGGGTCTGACGGCGGCCCCGCTGCCGGGCAGCGTCCTGCGCCACGCGCACGGCCTCGAGCGAGGCGCGCGCCTCGTCCGAGAGCGCGACCCTCAGGGACATGATCGACGTAGCGCTTGGTGCTGACAGCTCCGGTTGTTCCATCATCAGACAATTGAGCCACCAGGCGCGCCCGGCCGCAAAAAACGCGCTCGGCGGCAGTGCGACGTCCCGACCGGATAATTGGACAGGCCGGCGCGATCGCCGATACTCGACGGTCCATGCCGGTGCCGCCCTCCGCGTCCGCCCAGCGGGACGCCCTGGCGTGCGGTCCGTCGCCGCGCCTGGCGCTGCGGGTCGAGACGGTGCTGCTCAACGAGGGCGGTCCGCTGGCGCTGCGGGTTCGTGAGGAGGGACTGGCGGTGGCGGAGCTGAGGTTCGACTACCCGGAAGGCGGCGCGCGCGACCTCGAAGTGGAGCGGCGGGCGCGGTACCTGCTCGAGAGCCTCGGGGTGTTGGAGCTCGCCTGCCTCGACGACATCACCGCCTTCCCGGGGTCGACGGCCGAATACGTCATCCGCGCCGACGGCAACGTTCATGCGCTCTGCTCGTTCACCGCCTACGCGGTGCCGCAGCTGCGCGCGCTGGGGTGGCGGGTCGACCTCCCCGCCGACTATCCGTACCAGGTGGTGGCCGCGGACGCCCCCTGGTACGCGCACGTCGCCGACGACGAGCGCCCGGGGTGGTTCAACCTCGAGCTCGGGATCGAGGTCGACGGCCGACGCGTGAACCTCTTGCCCGCGTTGCTCGCTCTGCTCCAGTCGATGCCGGCGGCGGCGCCGCTCGACCGCTTGACGTCGCCGGGCGGCCGCTCGTTCGCCTTGCCGGCCGGCGACAACCGCTACGTCACCGTTCCGCCCGAGCGGCTCCGCATCCTGATGAAGGTGCTGGGCGAGCTCTATCAGGGAGACGGCTCGCAGGTCCGCTTTCCAGCCACGCGCGCCGGCTCGCTCGGCCAGCTCGACGCCGCCTTCGCGGAGGCGACGGTCGCCGCCGCGCGCCGGGGTTTGAGCTGGACGGGGGCGACGGCCCTGGCGGATCGCGGCCGCGCGCTGGCGGGCGCGCCCGGAGCGGCGCCGGTCCCCGGCGGCTTGCACGCGACGCTGCGTCCGTACCAGGAGGACGGCCTGCGCTGGCTGCAGCACCTGCGCGCGAACGGCGCGGGCGGCGTGCTGGCCGACGACATGGGGCTGGGCAAGACGTTGCAAACGATCGCCCATTTGGTGGCGGAGAGGGAGGCGGGGCGCCTCGACGCGCCGGCGTTGATCGTGGCGCCGACCAGCGTGGCCGGGAACTGGAGGCGCGAGCTGGGACGGTTCGCGCCCCACCTGCGCGTCCAGCTGGTTCGCGGCGCCGGGCGGCGGTTTCAATGGGCGCAGGCCGGCCGCTGCGACGTCGCCCTGACCACCTACCCGCTGCTCGTGCGCGACGAGGCCTTGCTGGCCTCGCGCCGGTTCTCGCTGCTCATCCTCGACGAGGCCCAGGCGATCAAGAACCCGAGCAGCCAGGCGCACCGCGCCGCCGCCCGCATCAACGCCGCCCATCGGCTCTGTCTCTCCGGGACACCGGTGGAGAACCACCTCGGCGAGCTGTGGGCGCTGTTCGACTTCCTCAACCCCGGGATGCTGGGCGACGCCGACTGGTTCCGCCACCGGTTCGCGGCGCCCATCGAGCGCGGCGGCAACCGCGAGCGCCTGCGCGCGCTGCGCGAGCAGGTCGCCCCCTACATCCTGCGCCGCACCAAGGAGGAGGTGGCGCGCGACCTGCCTCCCAAGACGGAGATCGTCCGGCCGATCGAGCTCGGCGGCGCCCAGCGCGATCTGTACGAGAGCCTGCGGATGGCGGGACACGCCGAGGTCCGGCGGGTGATCGCCAGCAAGGGGATCGGCGGCTCGACCATCACCATCCTCGATGCGCTGATGCGACTGCGGCAGGTCTGCTGCGACCCGCGCCTCGTGCGCGGTGAAGCCGCGGCCTCCGTCCGGCAGTCCGCCAAGTTCGACGTGCTCATGGAGCTCCTCGGCCAGCAGCTCGCGCAGGGGCGGCGCGTGCTGGTCTTCTCGCAGTTCGCCAGCATGGTCCGCCTCATCGCGGAGGGGCTCACCGAGCGCGACGTCCGCTGGGTGGCGCTGACCGGCGCCACCGCCGACCGGCAGCAGGCGATCGACACCTTCCAGCAGCGCCGCGCCGAGGTCTTCCTCATCACGCTCAAGGCCGGCGGGACCGGGCTGAACCTGACCAGCGCCGACACGGTGGTCCACTACGATCCCTGGTGGAACCCGGCGGCGCAGGCCCAGGCGACCGACCGCGCCTATCGCATCGGCCAGACGCGCGCGGTGTTCGTCTACAACTTGATCGTCGCCGGCAGCGTCGAGGAGCGGATGCTCGGGCTGCAGCGGCGCAAGCGCCTGCTCGCCGACGGCATCCTGGCGCCCGGTCCCGGGCTGCCGGTCTCGCCGCGCGAGCTCGACGGCCTGTTCGCGCCGATGCCGGCCGACCGCGGGCCGCTTGGCTAAAAGGCGGGACCCGGACTCGTCTTCTTGAAGACGATGTGGAACGCAACCCCCGTGAAGTGGTCGACCGTGTCGCCGTTGTCGATCTTGAGCGTCTCTCCCTCGACCTTGATCCGGAGCTTGTTCGGCGGGTCGCCGCCCTTCTCGATGGTGCTTCCGTCGGGTAGATAGATCTTGATTCGCGTTGCTTCCATTTCGTTCTCCCTTGGCGCGAACAGCCTTCTCAGAGCGCAGCCGACAGAGTACAAGGACGGCGATGAGCGGTCTCAGGCAATCCTCTCTTCTGACGTTCAGTGTGATCCTGACCGGGCTGGGCCTGGCGTGCGGTGGAGGCGGGGGCGGGACGACAGGGACGGGGGGCGCCGGCGCGGGCGGTGCCGGCGGCTCGGCGCCGCAGAAGTGGGTGGGGACCTGGACGGGCGCGCCCTATGTCGACACCAGCACGAGCAACGCGCCGCCGATCGCGCTCGCGAACAGCGTCATCCGGCAGGTCACGCACGTGTCGCTGGGCGGCAGTCAGATCCGCGTTCAGTTCTCGAACCTGGACGGCAACGCCCCCCTGGTCATCAACGCGGCTGACATCGCGCGCTGTGGCGCGGCGGCCGGCGCGCTGGTCGACAGCACCATCGACACCTCGACCGACACGGCCCTGATGTTCTCGGGCCTGGCCTCGGTCACCATCGCGGCGGGTCAGGAGGTCTGGTCGGATCCGATCGCCTTCACCCTCGCCAACCAGGGCAACCTGACGATCACCACCGCGCTGGGGAGCGTCCCCAGCACCCTGACCCAGCACTCCGGCTCGCGGACCACCTCCTACTTCCAGAGCGACAGCACCACCGTCAACGCGGCCGACATGACGTCGGCGACCAAGGCGGTCCTCTGGTTCTTCATCTCGGCGATCGACGTGATGGCCGACGCCTCGGCCCAGGGCACCGTGGCGATCGGCGACTCGATCACCGATGGCCGGGGCACCAACACGGACGGGGAAGACCGCTGGACGGACATCCTGGCCGCCCGACTGCAGGGAAATGCCCCGACTGGCAAGGTCTCCATGATGAACGTGGGCATCGGCGGGTCGGTGGTGATCGGAACCCAGGGCACGGCGGCCGAGGCCCGCTTCGGCCATGACGTGCTGGCGCAGGACGGTGTCCACTACGTGATCGTGCTCGACGGCGTGAACGACATCGCCGGCGACGCCACGGCCGCGCAACTGGAGGGCGGCTACACGAATCTGATCAACGCGGCCCACGCCGCCGGCCTGGTGATCTACGGAGGGACCATCACGCCGTTCGGCGGCGACACGACCGGGACCCCCACCTACTACACCGCCGCGCACGAGATGGTGCGTGAGCAGGTCAACACCTGGATCAAGACCGCCGGCAATTTCGACGGCTCCATCGACTTCGACGCGGCGATCACCGACGGCGGCAACCCGCCGAAGATCCAGTCGCAGGACGCGACCTGGGCCCAGGAGGACGGGCTCCACCCGGGTCCCACGGGCTACCAGGCGCTGGGCAACACGGCCGACCTGACCCTGTTCACCAAGTAGCGACGCGCCGGCAGGGCACACGGACGCCGGCCACCCGGCAGCTTACGCCTCGCCTGCGCGTGCCTTGCGCCCCACGGGGGCGATTCCCGCGAGGCGTCCGAGCTCGCGGTGGATGCGGGCGACGCGTTCGACCTGCCCCTTGGCCGGGAACCGCTCGTAGAACCCCTCGCTGCGGAACGTCCTGACCTCGGCCGCCCAGGGGGAGAGCTTGCGTTCCCAGCGCTTGACCCGCCCCTCCTCGGGCTCCGCGTCGGTGTGGGCCAGATCCGCGCAGACCCGCAGCATCGCCTTCAGCGTCACCGGACGGGTGATCATGTAGCCGGCGCCGCCCCAGGCGTCGCCCCAGACCTTCTCGGCGGCCTTGAGGAAGTCCCGAACGATCTCGTAGAGGCGGGTGGTGAGGGCGCGGGGCGTCCCCTGCTTCTTCAACGCCTTCCAGTCGGCGGAGACCCAACGGTGGAGCTCGTTGAAGAGCTCGGCCTGCAGGATCCACTTCTGCTGCTGGCTGCGGCCGCCCAGGCGGTTGATCCGGTAGCGGAGCGGGCTGTCCCCCTCGACATAGAGGCGCCCGACCACCTGGGCGGCCAGCTTCTTGTCCGGGGCCGACCAGGAGACGCGCTCGTAGAGATCGACGAGGTGGCTCTTGTTGATACGCGTGGGGGTCGAGTTGATGATCACGAACATCTCGGTGGCGAAGTCCTCGCTCTTGCCGTCGAAGATCACGCAGGGGACGTGTAGCCCGCGCGCGTCGTCGGGGCGCTCCTTGCGGAAAAAATGCAGCGCCGCGAGTCGATGCTGGCCGTCGATGATCAAGTACTTGTCGCGCGGGCTTTCTAGATTCCCCACGTTCTCGAACTTGCCGAGCGGCTCGAACCCGAGCCTCTCGGGGGTGAAGAGCAGGACGGTCCCCGGGATCGGGGGCTGGCTGACGGCCGTCTCGTAGAAGTTCTTGATGGCGGCGACCTTTGCCTTGGAGAGGTCGCGTTGGAATGCGGTGTCGGTGCGCTCGATCCGGGAGATGAACTGCGCGACGTCGTCCGTCGCATCGATCTCTGCCGGCGCGATCTGCCCCTCGTCCGCATAGAAGCGGCTGATGAATTGCACCTTTTCCAGCAGGTCCTCGGTCGGGTACGACACGAAATAGAAGACGCTGTCCTTCTGCCGAACCTGGGTGGCGAGCATGCGCAGATGTTAACCTCAACCAGCTGCAGGCGGCAGGCGTATCGCGGGCGCGAACGCCGTCGCGCTGTTCTAACGTCGCGCGCGAGACGTTCACGGCAGCATCCGTCATTGTAAGCGCACGCCGGATTCCGAACGAGGAGGCGCTTCGCTCACCCGCCGGGCCGATACGCGCGCACGGCGCCAAATGGGTGGGTGGTAGGACTCTCCCTCAAACGGGAGCGCCCGCTCGGCAAGCCCGCTCGGGGTGTGCAGCTTCGTCCCCATGGCCAAGGACAACGGAAACGGAGGACGACCCCGCGGCAACGGTGATGGCGGCGGCAACGGACCTGTGGTCAGGCGCTCGCCGGCGGCGGCGGCGCCACGCGGACACGTGGTCCTGCCGCCGCCCGAGCCGAAGTTCGACGGAGTCATCGGCACCACCTACAAGGACTCGAAGATGGGGACGTTTCCGGTCCCCAAGGCGCCGCCCGACGCGCCCAACGTGCTGCTGGTGGTGATCGACGACTGCGGTTTCGGGCAGTGGTCCACGTTCGGCGGCCAGATCCCGACGCCGAACCTCGATCGACTGGCCAAGCGGGGCCTGCGCTACACCCGCTTCCACACGACGGCGCTCTGCTCGCCGACCCGCGCGGCACTTCTCACCGGACGGAACCACCACAGCTGCGGGACGGGCGTCATCACCGAGATCGGCGACAGCTTCCCCGGCTACACCGGCCAGATCCCCAAGAGCTGCGCGATGGGCGCGGAGATGCTGCGCCAGAACGGTTACAGCACTGCCTTCTTCGGCAAGAATCACAACATCGCGGACTGGGAGACCAGCGTCTCGGGACCGTTCGATCGCTGGCCGACGAGCCAGGGCTTCGACCACTTCTACGGGTTCGTCGGCGGCGAATCGAACCAGTGGCAGCCGGCGCTCTACGAGGACACCCGGCCGGTGGAGCTGGAGCCCCCGCCGGGTCGCGAGGACGACTACACGATGAACGAGGCGCTCGCCGACCGGGCCATCGAGTACATCCACCAGCAGAAGTCGGTAACGCCCGATCGGCCGTTCTTCGTCTACTTCGCGCCCGGCGCCACGCACGCCCCGCACCATGTCCCGAAAGAATGGATCGCTAAGTTCAAAGGGCAGTTCGATCAGGGCTGGGACAAGTACCGTGAGGAGTGCTTCCGCCGGCAGCTCGAGCTCGGCGTGATCCCGAAAGACACGAAGCTGACGCCCAGGCCGGAGCAGATTCCGGCCTACGATTCCCTGACCGCTGATCAGAAGACGGTGGCGGCGCGGCTGATGGAGACGTTCGCCGCTTTCACCGCGCAGACCGATCACGAGGTCGGCCGCTTACTCGATACGCTGGAGGAGATCGGCCAGGCGGACGACACGCTGGTGCTCTGGATGATCGGCGACAACGGCGCGTCGATGGAAGGCGGGCCGCTCGGCGCGTTCAACGAGATGGTGACGTTGACCGGCCTCCAGGAGGACTCGAAGACGCTGATCTCGAAGCTGGACGAGATCGGCGGTCCCAGCGCTTACAACCACTACCCGGTCGGCTGGGCCTGGGCGATGAATACGCCGTTCCAGTGGGGCAAGCAGGTCGCGTCCCACTTCGGCGGCACGCGCAACCCGCTGGTCATCTCCTGGCCCGCGCGCGTCAAGGACGCCGGCGGCTTACGCGCGCAGTTTCACCACGTCATCGACATCGTGCCGACCATCCTGGAAGCGGCGGGGATTCCCGAGCCCGTGTCGGTGAACGGCACCGCCCAGAAGCCGATCGAAGGCGTCAGCATGCTCTACACGCTGAACGACCCGTCCGCGGCCGGGACCCGCCGGACGCAATACTTCGAGATGTTGGGCAACCGGGCCATCTACCACGACGGCTGGGTGGCGGCCTGCTTTCATGGCCGGCTACCGTGGTCGGCCGGCACCGTTGACTTCGATCACGACACCTGGGAGCTCTACAACGTCGACCACGATTTCAGTGAGTACACCGATCTGGCGGCCAAGGAATCTCTGAAGCTCAAGCAGCTCCAAGATCTGTTCATGGCGGAGGCCGGAAAGTACAACGTGCTGCCGCTCGACGATCGCGCGGCCGAGCGGCTCGACCCGAGACTGCGTCCCAGCTTGATCGAGGGGCGGACGGAGTTCACCTATTACGCCGGCGCCAACCGCGTCGCCGAGAGCTGCTCCCCCAACATCAAGAACCGCTCGCACGCCATCACCGCGCACCTCGACATGCCGGCCGATCACGGCGACGGTGTTCTGGTGGCGGCCGGCGGCGTCGTCGGCGGGTATACGCTCTACGTCAAGGATCGAAAGCCGGTCTACGAATACAACTGGTTCACCGCCGAACGTTACAAGGTGGCCGGATCATCGCCGCTGCCGGTCGGGCCCTGCACGATCCGCATGGAGTTCGAATACGACGGGGGTGGTTTCGGCAAGGGCGGCACTGTCAAGCTGCTGGTCAACGGCACCGAGGTCGGCAGCGGTCGCGTCGAGAAGACGGAAGCCGCGCGCTTCTCGGCCGACGAAACGTTCGACATCGGCTGCGACACCGGTTCGCCGGTGAGCTCCGACTACAAATCGCCCTTCCGCTTCGAGGGCACGATCAAGAGGGTCGAGATCAAGCTCGAGGAGGAGAGGCTGACACCGTCCGAGCAGGCCGCGGTCAAGGAGATGCACGCGGCGGCCGAGCAAGCTCGGCACTGAGCCGGCCTACAACCTGCTCCGAACGGGCCGCCTGATGGCGAGGCCGGCATGATGATCGAGGGTGAATGGCGCCGGGCTCACGCGCCCCGAAGCGACTTTTTCAGCGCCCAGCTGGCGGCCGCACATTTGGTCTAGGACGCATCGACCTCGCTGACGATGTCGATGTCCAAGACCTCCTCGTGCGGCTCGTCCAGTCGTTCCTGGTCACCGTGAGTGGGCGGCGGGCCGATCTTTTCTCCCGCGGTCCTCCTCCGACTGGCGGCTTCGAATGTATCTGCCCGCCCTTTCATCCCGAGCTCTGCCGCCAGCGCGGCATCGACTACCAGGAGCAAACCTCCACGAGGCGCTCGCGTCCGTCGGCGCTCACCTCGGCGACATGACCGCGGCCAGCGGCCCCAGATCTTCGTGAATCCTCGGGTGACGCCGCGCTATGATGCCCCGTGACTTTACCAACCGAGCGCCGGATTGCGCTGTTCGTCGACTTCGAGAACCTGGTGACCAACACCGGGATCACCGCACCCGGTTTCAACCTGCAGCCGGCGCTCGGCCGTTTGCTGGAGAAGGGGAAGGTCATCTTCCGGCGTGCCTACTGCGACTGGTCGCGTTTCCGGGAGGCCAAAGGTCACCTCCACGAGTTCGGCGTCGAGTTGGTCGACGTCCCGCCGTCGACCCGGGCGGGCAAGAACAGCGCCGATATGCGTCTGGTCATCGACGCTCTCGAGCTCTGCTACGCGCGCGACCACATCAACACCTTCGTCATCGCCTCGGGCGACAGCGACTTCTGCCCGCTGGCCTACAAGCTGCGTGAGAACGACAAGCTGGTGATTGGCATCGGGGTCAAGCAGTCGACGTCGCCCTTGTTCGTCAAGGCCTGCGACGAGTTCATCTACTTCCGCGGCGCGGATCGGATCGAAGAGGCTGGTGCCCCGCGTCCCACCGGCGCCCCCTCCCGGACGCCGGCGTCGGGCGAGCAGACTCCCGCGAAGAAGGCGCGAGTGGTGCCGGCCATCGCTCGGCAGGTTGTCTCGAGCTTGCTGTCGCGCGCGACTGGGCCGCTGAACCCGTCGATCATCAAAGAGACGGTCGTCCGCCAGCAGCCCGACTTCGACGAGCGTGAGCACGGCTTCTCCAGCTTCTCCCGGCTGCTCGAGGCGATGGAGAAGGAAGGTCTTCTCGCGATGCAGCAGCAGGGAAGGCAGATCTACGTGGTGTCACCGGAGGCGGCGCCCGACAAGGCGAGCGGCGACGAGGCCGGGGCCACCGACGACGAGACCGCGTTCTAGTTGACGGACGCCAGGCCTTTCAGGAAATTCCCCAGCTCGTTTTTGGACACCGTCAGTCCGTTCTTCTGCAAGAGCGCGATGATGTCGTCGTCCTCGAGCTCGAACGCCACCCGAAGCTTCTTCAGTACAGCGTCGTTGTCGAGGAAGGCCACGACCTCAGCGCCGCTGACCACGCAGTTGCCGAGCCGGAAGGGCAGCGGCGCCGTCGCAGGCAGGACCTGCAGGGGCGGCGCTCAGCCGCCGTCGGGTGACACCGTGACCTTGCCGCACGAAGCGGTGCAGTTGTCGAGATCGGTCGTGCAAGCACTCCTGCATTGATCGTCATTGCAGTTCTTGACGCAGGTGTTGTCCACGTCCTGACACATCACCGTGCAGTTCGTGCCGCTGACCGTGCTCCCGCACCCGGTGTAAAGCCCGGCGAGCAACAGAAGCACGAAAGGGCAATAACGGCTGAAGGTACGCTTCCCCATTTTTCCACCTCCTGACCGGGCAGGTAAGGCAAGCGAAGGGCCAGCCGCACGCACAAGTGACGTCGACACGGAATCAGGTGATCGCCTACACGATTGTCCCGTAAGGGCCAGTCCTGGAGCGTTGCGGCCTGGTGACCTGCGGGCGTTGCTGGTTACCGATCCCGCTCGAGGCTTGGATGGTGTGCTCCGACCAGACGGTATTCGCATCGGAGTCGTGTCGTGCCCCGGCGCGCGCGCGTAGCGAGCCAGACATGGCCAGCACGAAGTGCATCGCGTGGTGACTGTGGGGCGCGCTGCGGTCGCCCGGCCCACGGGTGGCGAGCAAGGGTTCGATCCGCCTGTTCTTCAAGTCGCGGATCAGTCGGTCCGCTTGGGGGGGCCGAGCTGGCGACCCTCGGGCCCGGAATACGGACGCTGGGGTAGGTCTTTTCCGCAGATTTCAAGGTCGCTCTCCAATGCGTCGATGAAGAGATGTGCCGCGCGTGCCGCCAGCTCACCTTCTCCGCCCGCTGGCTGCTTGCCTCCTTCTGGCGGGGCCGGCGTGCGCAAACCGTGGAATGGAGGCTCCGTCTTACGGCGTTCTTACCGATGCGAGCGGCGAGACGGGCACGGTCGATTCGGGCGCAGGCGGCCTGATCGGCTCCGGCGGGACCGCGGGGAGCGCAGCGACCGGCGGCGTGGTCGGCACCGGTGGAACCCCGGCGAGCGGCGGCGCCGCCGGCAACGCAACGGGCGCGACCGGGGGCGCCGGTGGTCAAACGAGCTCCGGCGGGACCGCGGGGCAGACAAACACCGGTGGCCTCGGCGGCTCGAGCACCGGCGGCGCGAGCGGTCAGACCGGAACAGGTGGTGGCGGGACGGGGGGGACGGGCGGCGCGATCGGCGCCGGCGGCACGAGCATGGGTGGCGCCGCTGGCTCGAACACCGGCGGCAGCGGCGGTCAAGCCAACACCGGTGGCGTTGGTGGCACGAGTACGGGGGGCGCCGGCGGCACGAGCACGGGTGGCACCGCTGGCGCGGCGGGAAGACCAGGGACGGGCGGCACCGGGGGCCAGAGCCTCCCGCCTCTCTTCGCCTACTACCCCTTCGATCAGACGGCCGGTCCGTCGATCCCAGACGCCTCCGGAAACGGCCACGATGGAACGCTCGCCGGCACGGCGACGTTCCCGGCCGGCGTCATCGGCAACGACCTCGATCTCCCGGGCGCCACGAGTGACTACGTCGCGCTTCCGAGCGCGCTGCTCCAGACGCTGACGAGCGTGACCATCGCGGTCTGGGTAAACGTCCGCACAGACCACAGCTGGCAACGCGTCTTCGACTTCGGCAGCAGCACGAACGTCTACATGTTTCTCACGCCCCACAACGGGAGCAGTAACGTCGCGCGGTTCGCGATCACCACCAGCGGCAACAGCAGCACCAGTGAACAACGCCTCGACGCTGCCGCAATCCTGCCCGTCGGCACCTGGACGCACGTCGCGGTCGTACTCGGCACGGGCGGCGGAACGCTCTACATCAATGGCGCGGCCGTCGCGACCAACGCCGGCCTGACGCTCCGGCCGGCCGACCTCGGCGCAACGACCAGCGACTGGCTCGGCCGCTCGCAGTTCACGGCCGATCCTGCGTTCGACGGTCAGATTGACGACCTGCGTATCTACGCGAGCGCCCTCAGCGCACCACAGATCGTGACGATCTACACCGCGCGGTGATCCGCGGCGGATGCCGATCGCGGATCTGGCCATGCGTCCCGCGCGTGGCGGTGATGCCCGGGATGTGGATCGCCCCCCACGCTGGAAAGGATCGATTCGGCGCTCACGCGGCGCCTCATCCGCCTAGGGGGCGCGAATGGCGCGACGCCGCGGGACCTGCGACTCTTCGGTTCCCGCGACCAGCTGAGGCGAGCCGTAGAACTGATGATTAGCTGGCGACCGGAACGCATCATCCTGGCGCACGGGCGGTGGTACGAGACGAATGCCGTCGCCGAGTTGCGCCGTATCTTCGGCTGGGTGCTCTGAAGGGATCGAGTCCGGTCTCCAGCGATCGTCGCTGCATTCGGCCTGCACGATCTC
>DATNDC010000045.1:0-41903 GCA_035607055.1 Polyangia bacterium | reverse complement strand
GACGTCGAGATCCGCTACCGGCAGCGCTACGTCGACCTGGTGGTGAACCCCGAGGTGCGCGCGGTGTTCCAGAAGCGGTCGGCGATCGTGAGGGGCATCCGCCGTTTCCTCGACGCGCGCGGGTTCTGCGAGGTGGAGACGCCGATGATGCATTCGATCATCGGGGGGGCGGCGGCGCGGCCGTTCGCCACCCACCACAACGCGCTCGATCTCGACCTCTACATGCGGATCGCCCCCGAGCTCTACCTCAAGCGCCTGGTGGTCGGCAGCTTCGAGCGGGTCTACGAGATCGGCCGTAACTTCCGCAACGAGGGGCTCTCCCGCCAGCACAACCCCGAGTTCACGATGCTGGAGTTCTATCAGGCCTACGCGACGTACGCCGACCTGATGGCGCTCACCGAGACGCTGTTCCGCGAGCTTTCGCGCGAGATCGCCGGCGGCGAGGAGATCACCTACCAGGGGCAGAAGGTCAGCTTCGCCGGCGACTGGCCGCGTATCCCCATGAAGGACGCCATCGTCGCCGCCTCGAAGGCCGGCCTGCTCCCGGGCGGGCTCGAGCGGGCCGCGCTCGACGACGCCGCCGCGCTTTCCAAGTGGCTCGCCGAAAAAGGGCTCAGCGAAGGGAAAGACGAGCTCTCGGCCGTGCTGCGCAAGTCGGAGTCGCACGGCGAGCGGGTGGGGGCGCTGTTCGACTACGCGGGCGAAAAGGCGCTCCCCGCCGATCGCCCGGCCTTCGTGACCGAGTACCCGGCCGAGACGTCGCCGCTCTCGCGCCGCAACGACGCCGATCCCACGCGCGTCGACCGCTTCGAGCTCTTCATCGTGGGGCGCGAGCACGCCAACGCCTTCTCGGAGCTGAACGACCCGCGCGACCAGCGGGCCCGCTTCCAGGCGCAGGTCGAGGCCAAGGCGCACGGGCGCGAAGAAACAATGGACTACGACGAGGACTACTGCCGGGCGCTCGAGTACGGGCTGCCGCCGACGGCGGGGGAGGGGATCGGGATCGATCGCCTGGCGATGCTGCTCTGCGATCAGCCGTCGATCCGCGACGTCATCCTGTTTCCCCTCATGCGGCCCGAGCGGGAGTAGAACCAGGCGCATGCTCAAGCCGGGGTTCGAGTGGTTCATCGCCTGGCGCCACCTGCGCGAGACGGAGCGCAAGTCGCGCCGGACGCTCATCGTCGGGCTGGCGGCGCTGGTCGCCGGGGGGCTCTGCTTCGCCGCGTCGGCCATCCTGCCGCACCTCCTGCACGCCCACGCGCGCGCGCCCAGCGAATGGATGGAGATCCACCCGCTGGTGGCGGCCGAGCGGCTCCGGACGGCGGGGATCATCGCGGTGGCCGTCGGGCTGGCGGTGACCCTCTTGGGGGCGCTGTTCGCCACCTTCACGCTGTTCACGGCGTTCTCGATCTTCGGCGTTTTTCTGGGGACGGGCGCGCCGATCATCGCGCTCTCGGTGATGTCCGGGTTCGAGGCCGACCTCAAAGGGAAGATCCGGGCCACCAAGGCCGACGTGGTCATCGAGCGCGCCGACGAGCAGCCTTTCACCAACTGGGAAGAGGTGGACCGGAAGATCGCCGGCATCCGGCAGATCGTCGGCTCGATGCCGTACATCGAGAGCGAGGTGATCATCAAGCACGCCACCAACCCGGCCGGGATGGGGATCATCCTGCGCGGGATCGATCCGGAGCGGGCGCCCAAGGTCCTCGGCCTCTCCCGAACGCTGCAGGAGGGGAAGATCTCCTACCTCCAGCACCCCGAGCAGATCCCGGCCGACGACTTCGAGCTGCGCGACAGCGGCGAGCCCGGCGACACGTCGAGCCCGCTCTTCCCGCCGCCGCCGCCGGAAGGGGCCGGCCCGAAGCAAAAGGGAGGCGAGCCGGCGAAGAAACCGGCCCCGCTGCCGCCGCGGCCCGTGCTGCCCGGCATCCTCTTGGGCGACGAGCTCTATCAGCACACGCTGCGGGTGTTCGTCGGCAGCGACGTCGACATCGCCTGTCCGATGTGCGGCGTGGGGCCGATGGGGCCGATGCCCAAGCTGAAGCAGTTTCGTGTGGCCGGTCACTTCTACACCGGCATGTACGAGTTCGACTCGAAGCTGGCCTACGTCTCGCTGGCCGCCGCGCAGAAGTTCCTGGGGACGCCGGGCGAGGTGACCGGCATCGAGATCCGGACCACCACGCCCGAGGCAGCCCGCGACGTGGCCGACGAGATCGCGCGCCGCCTCGGCCCGGGATTCGAGGTGCGGACCTGGGAGGAGCTCAATCGGGGGCTGTTCGCGGCGCTCAAGCTGGAGAAGGTGGCGATGTTCGTGGTCCTCACCTTCATCGCGCTGGTGGCCTCCTTCTCGATCGTCTCCAACCTCATCATGCTGGTGACCGAGAAGGCGCGCGAGGTGGCGATCCTCAAGTCGATGGGCGCCAGCGACGGGGCCATCCTGCGCGTCTTCGTCGCCGAGGGGCTCTACATCGGGCTTTTGGGCCTGGTGCTGGGGCTCGGCCTGGGGATCGGCGGGTGCCTGCTCCTCTCGCACTACGGGCTGCCGCTCGACCCGGATGTCTATTACATTCAGAAGCTGCCGGTCGTCATGCGGGCCCGCGAGATCGCGGCGGTCAACCTGGCGGCGCTCGGCCTCTGCTGCCTGGCGACGCTCTACCCGGCGATGCTGGCTTCCCGGATGCGCCCGGTCGACGGGCTCAGGTATGAGTAACCCTGGCGACGCCCGATAGGCAACCCGCGCCAAGTGCGCGGAGTCTCAGGAAATAAGGCCAATGGCGTCGTTGACACTCGAGGGGGCGCCGACTAATTTGGCGCACCCCATGACGACGCCCATGACGCCCGCTGCGTTCGAAGGGGACGCGCGCGGCGGGGCGCGGGTCGCCGTGCGAGGCCTCTCGAAGACCTTCGAGCATGGCGGCCGCCTGATTCACGTGCTGCGCGGCCTCGACTTCGATCTGCTTCCGGGCGAGATGGCCTCGGTGGTGGGCGCCTCCGGCGTCGGGAAGTCGACGCTCTTGCAGGTCCTCGGAACGCTCGACGCGCCCACGGAGGGGACCATCACCTTCGACGGCGTCAACGTGACGGCGATGGGGCCGGCGCGGCTGGCGGAGTTCCGCAACCGCGAGATCGGGTTCGTTTTTCAATTTCACCACCTCTTGCCCGAGTTCACGGCGCTGGAGAACGCCATGATGCCGGGGCTCATCATGCGCCTGCCGCGCAAGCTCTGCGCCGAGCGGGCGGCGGCGGTGCTGGCGCGGATCGGCCTCGGCGAACGGCTCTCGCACCGACCCGGGGAGCTGTCGGGCGGCGAGCAGCAGCGGGTGGCGCTGGCGCGCGCGCTCATCTTGCGGCCGCGCCTCTTGCTGGCCGACGAGCCGACCGGGAACCTCGACACCAAGACGGGCCGCGAGATTCACGAGCTGTTCTTCGAGCTCAATCGGGAGCTGGGGACGACGATCCTCATCGTCACGCACAACGACGAGCTGGCGGCCAAGACGCCGCGCCGTCTGCGCATGGCCGACGGCCTGATCGTCGAGCGGGAATAGCGGGCCGGCCGCCAATGAGCCTCCGCCGCTTCACCCTCGCCGCCGCCATTCTGACCGGCCTCCTCGCGACGGCGGCGCGCGCCCAGACCGCGGCGGAGACCGCCGGCGCGGACGACAAGACCGACGAGGCGCCGGCCAAGCCTGCCGCGCCGTCCCCCAGCCTCAAGGTGGTGAAGGTCTCGTTCCGCGGCAACCGCAAGGTCGAGGACGACGCCATCAAGGTGAACCTCAAGACCGCCCCCGGCGTGACGCTCACCCAGGAGATGGTGCGCGACGACGTCCGCACCATCTGGAAGATGGGCTACTTCGAGGACATCGAGGTGGAGGTGGCGGAGACGAAGGCCGGCAGCACCGTCACCTTCGTGCTCAAGGAGAAGCCGGCCATCAACAAGATCTACGTGGCCGGCAACGACGAGGTCTCGCTGTCGAAGATCAACGAGGTCCTGGACATCAAGAAGGACCAGATCCTCGACCTCGCCAAGATCAAGAAGAACGTCGACAAGATCAAGGACGCCTACACCGAAAAAGGGTTCTACATGGCGGAGGTCTCTTACGAGATCAAGCGCGACACCGCCTCGACGGTCGACGTCTGGTTCCACATCCGCGAGAACAGCAAGGTGGAGGTGCGGCGGGTCAACTTCGTCGGCAACCATGCCATCTCCGACGACGACCTGCGGGGCGTCATCTCCACGCAGGAGGGGAACATCCTCTCGCTGCTCACCTCGGCGGGGACGTATCGCGAGGACGTCTTCCAGCGCGACCTCCTCCTCATCCAGGCCCACTACTGGGACCACGGCTACGTGCAGGTGAAGGTCGGCAACCCGCTCGTCGAGCTGTCGCCCGACAAGCAGTCGATGTACATCACCATCACCATCGACGAGGGGCCGCAGTACCGGCTCGGCAAGGTCGACGTGACGGGCGATCTGCTGATGCCGAAGGAGTTTTTCCTGGAGCGCGTCTCGGTCAAGAGCGGCGACATCTTCAACCGCTCCAAGCTCTCCAACGATCTGGAGAAGCTGACCGACTACTACAAGGACCGCGGGTATGCCTACGTCAACGCCTCCCCCGCGACCCCGGTCAACGAGAAGACCCGCACCGTCGACGTCTACTTCGAGATCCAGAAGGGCGAGCTGGTCAGCATCAACCGGATCAACATCCGCGGGAACACCAAGACGCGCGACAAGGTGATCCGGCGCGAGCTGCGCATCTACGAGGGGGACACCTACAACCAGTCGCTGCTCGACTACTCGAAGAAGCGCGCCAACGCGCTCGGCTACTTCGAGAAGGTCGAGATGTCGACCAAGCGCGCCGACGCCGACGACAAGATGGACGTCAACTTCGAGGTCGCCGAGCGCTCCACGGGGACGTTCCAGATCGGCGCCGGCTTCTCCTCGGTCGAGAACTTCATCGCCCAGGCTCAGATCTCACAGAACAACCTGTTCGGGCGCGGCCAGCTCCTCACGCTGCAGGCGCAACTCTCCAGCCTGCGCCGGCTTTTTCTCCTCCAGTTCCAGGACCTCTACTTCCTGGACACCAATTGGACCTTCGGCTTCAACCTCTACAACCAGCAGCAGTTCCTCTACTCGTTCATCCGCAACGCGACGGGCGGCAGCCTCACCTGGGGCTACCTCCTGGCCGAGGACCTGCGCCTCCTTCTCACCTACAAGCTGGAGGAGGTGGGGATCGGGAACAGCAGTTCGCTGGGGTTCGGCGGCGGCCTGTTCGGAACGCCCACCATCGGCCTCCCCATCACCAACACCAGCATCGCCAACCTGTTCCGCTCCGGGATCACCTCCTCGATCCGGGCCACGATCTCCTATGACTCGCGCAACGACCGCATGTTCCCCACCCGCGGCTGGTACAACACCATCTCCGCCGAGTTCGCCGATCCCAACGTCACCTTCTCGGAGAACACCTTCAGCCGCTACGAGGGGGTGAGCCGCTTCTTCTACCCGCTCTGGGGCCCGTTCGTCTTCCGCGCCAAGCTGGAGGGGGACCTGATTGTGAGCCGCGATCCCCGCGGCGTGCCGATCTTCGAGCGTTACTTCACGGGAGGCATCTACAACATCCGCGGGTTCGCGCCGCTGTCGCTCGGTCCGACCATCCGCTCGCTCTCGACGCAGGCGCCGGACGCCCAGCTCAACTCCTTCCTGGTCGGCGGCAACGTGCAGGTGATCGCCAACGCCGAGATCGAGTTCCCCATCTTCGACAAGGTCGGCATCCGCGGCGTCGTCTTCACCGACGCCGGCAACGCCTTCAACCTGGAAGACCAGTACTGCAAGCTGGCCCCGTTCCAGGCCGCCGCGAGCACGAACCCCTGTAACAGCCCGCTCGACCTCGGCGCCTACCGCGCCAGCTGGGGGTTCGGGTTCCGCTGGTTCTCACCCATCGGCCCGCTCCGGTTCGAGTGGGGCATCCCCTTCTGGACGCTTCCAGGCGAGCAACCAATCGTATTCGAATTCACAATCGGCAACTTTTTCTAGGCCGCCCGTGTTAAGCATCCGTCCGGTAAAGGAGATGACAATGTCACGCGCATCACGAATTCTGATCATGGCGGTCTTCCTGCTCGGGACGACCGCGGCGTTCGCCGATGAGTCGAAGCTCGGGTTCGTCGACATGCAGCGTGCGATGTCCGAGACGGACGACGGCAAGAAGGCCAAGGCCGCGCTCAAGAAGATCTTCGACCAGAAGCAGAAGGAGATCGACGAGCAGCAGGCGGCGCTCAAGAAGGACGTCGAGGACCTGGACAAGAAGCGGACGCTGCTGCCGCCCGAGCAGGTGCGCGAGAAGGAAGCCGAGCTGCAGACGCGCATGCAGAAGGTCCAGCAGACCTACCTGCGGCACCAGCAGGAGCTGTCGAGCAAGGAGCAGGAGGCGACGGCCAAGATCTACGACCGGATGAACAAGATCATCGCCAAGATCGCCTCCGCCGAGAACTTCTCGATGATCGTCGAGAAGTCGTCGCTGGTGTTCGCCAAGCCGCACCTCGATCTGACCAACGAGGTCATCCGCCGCTACAACGCCGGCGAGGGCGCGGACGGGGCGAGCAAGCCGGCCGCGGGGGGGAAGAAGTAGGCGCCGTGCTCGACATCCGGGCGATCGAGCGGATCCTCCCGCACCGTTACCCGTTCTTGCTCGTCGACCGCGTCGACGAGATCGGCGCGGAGAAGCTGGTCGCGCGGAAGATGGTGTCGCGCAACGAGCCCCACTTCGACGGCCACTTCCCGGGCCACCCGGTGATGCCGGGCGTGCTCATCATCGAGGCGCTGGCGCAGGCCGGTGCGCTCTACGCCGCGCAGCAGGTCAAGTTCGACCCCACGACGCACGTCATCTACTTCATGGCCATCGACAAGGCCCGGTTCCGCAAACCCGTGGTTCCGGGGGATCTCTTGACGCTGGAGGTGGTCCCGCTGCGCAAGGGGGGCGCCATCTGGAAGCTGCGCGGCGAGGCCAAGGTCGACGGCGCCGTGGTCGCCGAGGCCGAGCTGCTGGCGTCGATTCAGCCGCGCGACGCGAGCGCCGCCACCTCCGCGGACTGAGCCGCCGTGCGCGGCGCATTCCTCGTCGGGATCGCGCTCGGCGGCCTGGCCGTCGGCTGCCACCGGTCGGCGATGCCGCCGCGGCCGGACGGCGCCGCCGTGGTGATCACACCCGAGGCCACCGACGACGGCGTGCCGACGGCGCCCGAGACCGAGCCCAACGACACGCCGGCCACGGCGCAGCACCTGCTGGTCACGCCGGCCGCGCCGGTCGCGGTGGCCGGCACGCTTGCGCCCCACGGCGGCAAGCGCGACGCCGACCTCTACCAGGTGGCGCTCCCGGCGACCGACGGCGGCGCGGTGGCGTTGCGCGACGGGGGGGCGACGCTCCCGTCCTTGGTGCTGCGCGCCGACATCCGTCCCGCCGCCGGCCTGGCCCTGACGCTGGAGGTGCTCGACGGCGCGGGGCGTCCGCTCATCGTCGCTTCCGGCCAGGCCGGCGAGGCGCTCTCGATCCCCAACTTGGCGGTCTCGCCCGCCTCGCCCGGTCTGCTCCGCGTGCGCGCGCTGGGGGAAGCGGCCGGTCCGACCAGCTACCGTCTGGTCGTGCACCTGGTCCCGTACGACACGGGCGCCGAGATCGAGCCGAACGGCGACGCCCCCCACGCGACCGACCTGGCGCTCGGAGGCGAGGCGGTCGGCTATCTCGGCTGGCATCACGACCAGGACTGGTACCGTCTGTCGACGGCGTCGATCCCCGAGGGCGGCGTGCTCTCCGCCGACCTCGATCCGGTCCCCGAGGTCGGGGCCGCGCTGGGGCTCTACGGACCGGACGGCCACAAGCTGACCGAGGCGCGCGGGCGAAAAGGGGAGCGCGTCGTCCTGCGCAACGTGCGCCTCCCGGCCGGGGCGCCGCTGGTGTTCCTGGTCGTACGCGCCGACGTCGGTTGGAGCGCCGACGCCCGCTACAACCTGCGCCCGCGCGCCGAGCTCCCCAGGGCGGGCAGCGAGGCGGAGCCGAACGACGACCAGGCGCACGCGCAGCCGATCGGCGACGGGACGGTGACCGGATACCTGGCCCGCGGCGACGTCGACTTCTTCCGCTACAGCTCCGAGGGGATGGCGCTGCTCGATCTGGAGGTCGACCCCCCCGAGCGGGGCAACGTCGAGGTGGAGATCACCCGCGAGGACGACACGCTCTTGGCCCGCGCGCAGAGCGGCCACCACAGCCCCGCGCGGATCGCTGGGCAGCCGATCCCGGGCGGCCCGGTCCTGATCCGCGTCGTCCCACGGCACGGCGCCATCGATCCGGACGATCCCTACCACCTCACGGTGTCGTCCCGGCCGGCCCCACCGCCCGGCGACGTCCCGCCCAAGGCGCCATGAACCGAGGCGGGCGGGCGCTGCAGGTCGCGCTGGGCGTCGCGCTCGGTCTGCCGCCCGTGGTGGGGGTCGGGTGCGGGCACGACGTCCAGGCGCCCGCGCTCACCGTCTCGGCGTTCGGCGCCGCGCTGGCCCGGGGCGATCTGCGGGGCGCCTACCAGCTCACCTCGGCCGACTTTCAGCACCGCATGCCCTACGAGGCCTTCGCCGCCGGGTTCACCGGGGCGGGCGGCGAGGCGGCCGCGCTCGGCCAGCGAATGGTCGCCGAGGCACCCGGGTTGGCGCCGCGGGTCGACCTTACGCTCGCGCTCGGCGAGCGCGTGCCGCTGGTCCTGGAAGGAGGACGCTGGCGGGTCGACGGTCCGGTCTACGAAGCGTGGGGGCAGGGGACGCCGCGCGCCGCGTTGCGCACCTTCATCCGCGCGCTCGACGCCCGCCGTTACGACGTCGTCCTGCGTCTGGTTCCCGATCGGTATCGCGGGGCGGTCACGGTCGATCGGCTGCGCGAGCTCTGGGAGGGGGCCAAGAAGGACGAACACCGGGCTCTGCTCGAGCGGATCCGTGCCGCCGTCACCGGGCCGCTGACCGAAAGCGGTGACGAGGCGCGGCTCCCACTCCCGCCCGACCGGGAGGTCGTTCTGTGGCGCGAGGACGGAGTCTGGAAGATCGTGGATCCTGATGCGGAGTAATTCCGTAACCAGCTAGGAACGCGAGGGTTTTTGGTGGCTCACGTTTCGGCGGGGAATTGCCGAACTTGACTAACAGGAAGAGATATTGCAGGCATTTAGCTAGAGGTTCTCTGTCGCCGTGCTCGAACCTTGGATCATCGAACAGATCCGTCGTCGCGAGGACGAGGAAAGGCGGCGCCACGAGCGGCCGCGGCTGGAGATTCCTTTGCGCGACGAGCGCCGCCGGCCCGAGCCGGAGGACGAGCCTGAGACCGAAGAGGACCGTGACGCACCTCAACGCGGCGTCGTCATCATAGAGATGTAAGGGTCCCGGTTCAGGTTCTGGAACCCTCTTGGGGTTCCAGGTTAGATAGCCGTATGGAGAACCAGGCGGGGTTCGTCGGGCGGCGGGCGGAGCTCGGCGCCCTGGATGAGGCGCTCGGGCGCGCCACCCGCTTCAACGCCCCGCAGACCGTGACCGTCATCGGTGCGGATGGGGTTGGGAAGAGCCGGCTCATCGACGAGTGGGTCGACGCCCACCAGGGCCCGGAGCTGCGAATCGTGCGGGCGGCCGTCGAGCCGGCCGTGGGGGGTGAGGCTGCGCCGCGCGGTGCTCTGATCGCGCACCTCCTGCGGGTCAGGTTCGGCCTCTCCGAGCTGACGCCGGACGAGGCCCTGCTTCGGTTTCGGGCCCAGCTCCAGGAAGTGTTCGGCGATCGGCGGATCGCGGAGCTGTCGACGCTGCTCGGCCGGTACCTGGGATTTGATCAGCCGGAGAGCCCTCTCGGCAGCGCGCTGGCCGGCCGGCCGGAGCAGGGGGCCGAGCTGGCCCGCGCCGTGCTGGCGCGCTTCTTCGAGCAGGACGCCGCCGGGCGGCCGCTGGCGATCATCGGCGAGAACCTCCAGGACGCCGACGACGATTCGTTGAGCGAGCTCGAGAGCCTGGCGGCGGAGCTGGCTGACGCGCCGATCCTGATCGTCGGGACCGCGCGACCGGACCTCCTGGTGCGGCGGCCCGGCTGGAGCCACGGCGGCGGGAACCACATCCGCCTCGACCTTCAGCCGCTGACCCGGATGGAGATCGAGCTGCTGGTCGCGTCTTGGCTCGGTCCCGCAGCCCCGGTCCCGCCGGGTCTGGCCGAGCAGGTGGCGAGCGCTTCGGGCGGAAGCCCGCAGCTCGCCGGCGAGGTGCTGCGTGCGTATCGAGAGCACGGGATCCTGGTGGCCGGCGCGGACGGCTGGCGGTTCGATCGGGCGCGCGCGGCCCGACAGCATCCCACCGCGACGCGCGAGGAGGTGGCCCACGCGCGCATCACCGTGCTGACCCCGGCCGAGCGCGACGTGCTCACGCGCGCCGCGATCTTCGGCGATCAGTTCTGGACCGGCGGCGTGGTGGCGCTGGGGCGCCTCGCCGCCTCGCCGCCCGACGAGGCGGCGGTGTTCGCGCCCGATCCGACCATCACCGAGATCCACCAGATCCTGGAGAGTCTGCGCGAGCGCGGGTTCGTCCAGCGGGTGGCCAAGTCGGCGATCCCCGAGGAGACAGCCTGGGCCTTCTCGCAGACGATCGAGCGCCGGTTGCTGGAGACGGTCGCGGCCTCCGAGCTCGGCCGCCGCCGCAAGGGGTTCGCCGCGCAGTGGCTGGAGAGCCGGGGCGGCGCCGCGACCGCGCCGGAGCGCGAGCAGCGGCTCGAGGCGCTGGCTCGCCTCTATGAGGAGGCGGGGGACGCACGTCGCGCGGCATACTGCTACGTCACGGCGGCGGCGCTGGCCCGCGACCACCTGTTGCTCGATCGGGCGCACGCGCTCTATCTGGCGGGGATCCGCCTGCTCGAGCTGGACGACGCCGTCGCCAAGATGGACGCGCTCTATGCGGCCGGCGACGTGGCGGCACGGCTCGGGCGGACGCGCGAGTCGGTGGGGCTGTTTCAAGAGATGCTGCGGCTCGCCTGGCGGCTCGACCTGCCGGCCAAGGGAGGGGCGGCGCACGGCCGGATCGGGCGGCTCCTGAGCACGATGGGCGAGAACGCGCGCGCGCGCGCCCACCTCGAGCTGGCGCACAAGCTGTTCGAGGTGGCGGGCGACGGGCCGGGGGTCGCCGCGGCGCTCGACGACGTGGGCCGCATCCATTTCTTGATGGGCGAGCCGGAGCGCTCGCTCGAGCGGCATCGCGCGGCGCTGTCGGTGCGCGAGCAGCTGGGCGACGATCGCGGGCGCGCGCTGACGTTGTCGCGGCTCGGACAGGTGCTGCGGGCCACCGGCGCGCTGACCGCCGCGGACGAGCACTTCCGGGCGGCGCTCGAGCTGCGCCGGCGGATCTCCGACCTGCCCGGCGTCATCGCCTCGCTGCTGGATCTGGGGGCGCTGGAGCGCGATCTCGGGCGGCGGGCCGAGGCGCTCTCGCTTTTGGGCGAAGGGCGGGAGCTGGCACGCGGGAGCGGCGAGCGACTGCAGGAGTGCAGCCTCTCGATCGAGATCGGCGATTGCCACCTCGCGGACGGCCAGCCCCACGCGGCGCTGGCCGAGTTCCAGGCGGCGCGCGAGATCGCCCGCCAGTTCGGCGCCCGGGGACTGCTCTCGGAGGCCACGCGCGGCATCGCCGAGGCGGAGCTGGCGCTGGGCGAGGCGGCGCGCGCGCGCGACGACGCCCGTTCGGCCTTCGAGATCGCCGAGCGGGCAGGGGCGCCGCCGCTGGCGGGCGCCGCCCTGCGGGTGGCGGCTTCGGCGGTGGGCGCCGGCGCGCCCGGCGAGGCCGACCTCGGCGGCGCGCGCGAGATGTT
Source organism: Polyangia bacterium (assembly GCA_035607055.1). Classification (GTDB taxonomy): domain Bacteria; phylum Myxococcota_A; class Polyangia; order Fen-1088; family Fen-1088; genus JADGRB01. The sequence goes on along the minus strand of DATNDC010000045.1, from coordinate 30,048 downwards.
CGACCGGGCGGTCGAGGTGCTGACCGGCGCCGGCGCCGAGCTGGAGCTGGCCCGGACGCTCGACGCCTACGCCGAGTTCGAGGACCGCTCCGGCCGCGACGAGACCGCCTCCGAGCTGCGGCGGCAGGCGCGCCTCATCCGGCGGCGCGACAGCAGCGCCCCCAGCGCCGCCTGACGAGGGGACGAGCGGAAGAGGTGGCTACTTCTTGTTGGCGGCGAGCTTGCCGGCCGGCTTGGCGGGCTTGGCAGCCGCCGTGGTGGGGCCGCCGGTCTTCTTGAGGTCGTCGGGCTTGACCATGATTCGGTCGACGGCCCACTTGGGCGCCAGCAGGACGTCCGACCCCTTATCCTTGGTCACGTAGTAGTTGGCCTTGTCTTTGGTCTGGTCGCCGACGTGGACGACGCAGGTCTCTTTCCCACTCTTGGCCTTGGCGCTGATGGTCTTCGGCTTGGCGAGGCCATTGTCCTTCAGTGACTGGTCGTCGGCGAACGAGGTCGCCTTCCAGTCCTTGAACGCGCCGGCGATCGGGGTGACCTTGGCCGAATCGACGTCCAGCTTCGGCTTGGTGGCCTTCCAGTCGCTGCCGCTCTTGACCAGCGTGTACGACTTGTCGCCCGCGCTGACCGAGATCTCGCCCAGGTTGTCGGCCGTCAGATCGCAGAGCGTCTTGTCGCGGAACTCGACCGGCCGCTTGTCGACGCGGTTGAGGTTGAACTGTTTGACCAGGAAGGTCTGGGGCGCGTCGGCCTTCTTGACGTAGGTGTCGTCCCCCTTCTTGCCGCCGATGAGCGCGGTGACGCTCTGCCCCCCCTTGAGGCCGACCGTGACCTTGAGCCTCGGCGCGTCCAGCCCGGCCTGCGCCGGGGTCGCTCCGTCGGCGAAGTCGTTCGCTTTCCACGAGGCGAGCGCCGAGACGATGCCGTTCGGGACGGCGTAGTCGAGCTTGTCGATCTTGACCGTGCTCGAGACGACGTCCCACTTGTCGTCGTTCCCCACCTTGGTGCCCGCCTTCTTGAGGGAGATCTTGGCGCCGTCCTTGTCGGTCACGTCGAGCTTCTCGGCGTCGGCGGCGGTGAAGGTGACGATCCCCTTGTCGCGCCAGTCGGTGGTCCCCTTGTCGAAGGCGAACTTGGTGATGCCGCTGGCGCGCCAGACGTCGTTCGAGCCCGCGAGCCGGATCATCGTCCCCGCGCCCATGGCCTTGCCGATGATGAAGTCGGCCAGGACCTTGCCGTCGTGCTTGGCGACCACGTGCACGCCCGACTTGTCGTCGACCTCGAACTCGGCCTGCTTGTCGGGCTGCGAGGTGACGAGGTCGGTGATGTCCATCCTCCCCAGCGCCTCGAACGCGGTCTTGCTGGTGGACGCGTCGGCGGGGTAGTTGACGGGGGCGGTGACCTTGTAGATGCCGCCCTCGTTCTTGATGGTCGTCGTGGCGCCCCCCTTGGTGACCTCGAGGGTCGTAACCTCGACCGGATTGATCACCGGGAGCGGCCGCGGATGGTCACTGGCGCGCTCCCCCTTCTCGGGCTGGCGGAGCGCCACGATGGCGATGAGGCCGAGGACCACGAAGGCCCCCAGCGCGATGAGCGTTTTCTTGTTCATAGCTTCTGACCCTGTCGTCGCGCGCGCCGGACCCTCCAGCGCAGGATTCCAAATCCGATGAAGAGCAGCGGCACCCCGGCGATGTTGATCGCCTTGATCGTCACCACCTTGCCGTCGGAGCCCACGTCGATCGGCCGCGCCGCGACCGTCTTGGTGCGGACCGGCGTGAGCGCCTCGTCCTCCATCGTCCAGCTGATGGCGTTGAAGAGCATCTGGGCGCCGCCGCCGTAGAACGGGAAGTAGCGCGCCAGCTGCAGGTACTCGTCGGAGGCGAAGTCGGAGTCGCCGACCACCATGAGGCGCACCGGCTTGCGTGACTCGGCGGCCGGCTGATTGTCGGGGACCGACATGCCGGGCTGCGCGCCCGGCGGCGGGTAGGCGCTCTTGAGGATCCCCTGGTAGGCGTAGGCCAGCCCGAAGACGCCGTGGTCCTTGGCGTCCTTGGCCTCTTCGATCTCCGCCGTCGGCGAGAAGAAGAAGAAGCCGGTCTGCTTCCAGGCCTCGGGCGAGGAGGCGGCCAGCGTCCAGAGCTTGGCGTTCGGCGTCTGCACCTTGCCGTCAGCCAGCGGACCGACCAGCGCGACCGAGCTCGGGAAGGGGAACACCACCGCGTTCACCCCCTCGAGGATCGAGTTCTCCTTGTCGGTCTGCTCGGTCTTGACGCCCACGAACACCGGCAGGTTCTTGATCATCTTGCGGCCGCCCAGGTCGACCGGCCCGGGGACGTTCTGGCGATCGAACACGAAGTCCTCGCCGATCTTGAAGCCGTACTTTTCGAGCAGCTCGTTGAGGTCGGTCTTGTTCACCTGGCCGACCTTGGGTCCGGCGGCCATCTGCGGCATCTGGCCGCGCGGCGAGGAGAGGGCCATCCCGTCGACCAGGAAGATCGCGCCCTTCCCCTTCATGAGGAACTTGTCGATCTCGCGCCGTCCCTTGTCGTCGAAGGCCTGCTTGGGGCCGCCCACCACCAGCGCGTCGACGTCGTCGCCGATCTCCGCCGTGGAGGGGTTGACGGTCGAGGAGTCGAACTCCTGATCGAGCACGTGCTTGAGGAAGGTGTACCCCTGCGAGAGATCCGACTCGCCGTGGCCGGTGGTGAAGGCCACCTTGCGCTTCTTCTGGGTGAGCCGCTTGATCATCGAGGAGACCGTGTACTCCAGCCCCTCGACCTGGCCGATCTCGGGGACGGCGTCGTCCTTCCCCTGGTACTGGAAGCAGAGGCCCAGCCAGTAGGTGCCGACCTCGAACTTCTGCGAGCGCATCACCTGGATCTGCAGCTTCTGCACCTTGCAGGCGTTGGCCTCGTCTTCGATCTTCTTGTCCGACTGCGGGTCGAAGGCCTCGAAGCGCAGCTTCCCCTTCGAGTAGGTCTTGTAGTCGTCCATCATGTCGCGCACGTAGCGGGCGGTGTTCTGCAGCTCGGGCGGCAGGTCCTTGGAGATATAGGCCTTGACCGTCAGGTAGTCGGGCAGGTTGCGGACGATGTCCTTCGAGGGGGCGGAGAGCGTGTAGACCTTGTTCTCCGTCAGGTCGAGCCGCCCGAACACGCGTTGGCTGATGAGGTTCACCGCCACCACCGCCCCGATGACCAGCACCACGAAGCCGGTGGCGTTCGACGCCGACAGCCGCTTTCGCTGGTGCATCTCGGGCTTCTTCTTCTCGTCGTTGGCCATGGCTACCTCCACCGGCGCGATTCGAGCGACAGCGTCGCGATGAGCAAGCTCACCGTGGTCACCGACAGGTAATAGATGACGTCGCGGGTGTCGATGACGCCGCGCCCGATGTTCTCGAAGTGCGAGTCGATCGAGAGATAGTTGACCAGCCCCTGCAGCGACGAGGGGAGAAACTGGGTCAGCTTGCCCAGCAGGTAGAGGACGAAGCAGATGGCGAACGACACGATGAACGACACGATCGAGTTGCGCGTCAGCGAAGAGGCCATCACGCCGATGCCGACGTAGGCGCCGCCCATCAGGATGAGCCCCAGGTAGCCGCCGATGGCGGGCCCGCGGTCGAGCGGCCCCATCGACTTCACCGTGAAGGCGAAGACCAGCGTGAGCCCGATCGCCGTGCAGAGCAGGGTCATGGCGGCCAGGAACTTGCCGACCACCACCTCCCAGTCACGCACCGGCAGGGTGATGAGCAGCTCCAGCGTGCCCGACGACTTCTCGTCGGCGAGGAGCCGCATGGTGATGGCCGGGATGATGAACATGAACAGCAGCGGCATGATGTTGAAGAAGCCGCGCAGGTCCGCCTGCTTTTCCAGGAAAAGCTGGGTGAAGAACAGGTACCCGGTCACGATGACGAACACCGGGACGACGATGTACGCCACCGGCGAGTTGAAGTAGGTGCGGATCTCGCGCCGCGAGATCACGAGGGCGGGGCTCATGAGTTCCCTTTCTCGGAGTGAGTCAGGTTGCGGAAGACGTCTTCCAGAGACGCCGACTCGCGCAGAAGCTCGAGCAGCGTCCAGCGGTTGTCGACGGCGGCGCGGAAGATCGGCTTGCGTAGATCGGCCGCCGCCGAGGCGTCGAGCGCGAAGGAATGCGATCCCTCCTCGCCCGCGACCATCTCGCAGTGGGCCACGCCGGTGAGGCTGGCCAGCCGATCGCGGATCGCCTCCTTGGGGACCCCGTTCGATTCGACGACCACCCGGTAGCGCCCCCCCTTCTCGCGGGCGCGCAGCGAGTCGGGCGTCCCGTCGGCCACCAGCTTGCCGCCGCTGATGATCAGGATGCGGCTGCAGGTCGCCTGGACCTCCGGCAAGATGTGCGTCGAGAGGATGACCGTCTTCTAGCGCCCAATCTCTTTGATCAGCGACCGGATCTCGACGATCTGATTGGGATCGAGGCCGCTCGTCGGTTCGTCGAGGATCAGGATGTCGGGGTCGTGCAGCATCGCCTGCGCGAGGCCGACGCGCTGGCGGAACCCCTTCGACAGCTCGGAGACCAGCTTGCCCGCCACGTCACCGAGGCCGCAGCGCAGGCCGACCTCCTTGATCCGCTCCGGGGCCTCCTGCGGGTCCATCCCCCGCATCGCGGCGGCGAACTCCAGGAACTCGAGCACCGTCATGTCGCGGTAGATCGGCGTGTCCTCCGGCAGGTAGCCGAGGCGCTGGCGCACCTCCAGCGACTCGTCGAACACGTCGTGACCCGCCACCTGCGCGCGGCCGCTGGTCGGCGACAGGAAGCAGGTGAGCATCTTCATGGTGGTCGACTTCCCGGCGCCGTTCGGCCCGAGAAAGCCCAGCACCTCGCCGCGGCGGACGGAGAAACTCACCCCGTCGACCGCCCGGGTCGGGCCGTAGTCCTTGGTCAGTCCGTCGACCTCAATCATCACGTCCGACATGGGCACCTCATCGTCAATCGTGCGTGGCTCCGGTTGTAGTTCCCCGGTTCGCGTCCCGCCGGCCTGAACCCCGGCCGGCCCCCGGAATATTCCCGTACGCCGCTTCCCTACGACGGTCCTCGCGGCCCTGTCAAGCGCCCGTGTTCTTTTAGTTTTTGGTCGAGCTGCCAAAAAACGCTCACGTCCGGTCGAGCAAGGCCCTCCGTAGGTCCCGGCGGAGGTGAAATGCAAGGAAGCAGAACCGGAATCGCGCTCGCCCTCGCGGCGGCGCTGGGATGTGGGGCCCTCACTGCCGGGTGCGGCAACGGGTCGGACGGCTCGCCCGTCACCGCGAAAGCCGCGGTGATCGACAGCTTCGACGGCACCGCGGCGGCCTGGACGCCGTTCGAGAGCGGTGGCTCGACCATCAGCACGGCCAGCGCGCCGCTGCACACGGATGGGGAGAATGCCTCGACCGAGCTGACGTACAGCGTGGCCACTGGCGGGTCGGCCGGGCTCGAGCGGAACTTCTCGTCCCCGCAGGACTGGTCGGAGAGCTCGGCCCTGACGTTGTGGGTCTACGGCCGCGGCACCGGGCACACGTTCCTGGTTCAGGTCTACGACGCCGGGTACGAGCGCTGGGCGACGCGCTTCAAGGTCGACTTCACCGGCTGGAAGCAGATCAGCATCCCGTTTGGCGATCTCAGCGCGGCGGCCTGGCAGCCGCCGAGCGCGCGCGTCGACGGCGTGCGCGACTTCGCCGGCGTGAACGGCCTCTCGCTCGCCCCGTCGGACGGCGCCGGCTCGGGCTCCGTCAACCTCGACGAGCTCGCGCTCGGCGACGGGTCGACTGCAACGCCTTCGGGTGCAACGCCTCCGGGCGGCACGCCTTCGGGCGGTGGCGGGACCAGCGCTCCCGTTCCGCCGGGCACCATGCCGACCACGACCCCGGCGACGCCGACGATGACACCGACCGCGACGCCGACCCCCTCGGCCACGCCGAGCCCACCGGCGTCGACTCCGGCCGCTCCCACGGCCGCGCCGGCCGGTCCGGTCACCGGGACCATCATCCCGCTTTACACCGCCCCGAGCGATCCGTCCTGGGACGCGGTGGCGGCGGCCAAGGCCGCGCACCCGTCGGTGCCGGTGCTGGCGGTCATCAATCCAGCCAACGGTCCGGGAGCGGCTTCGTCGCCCGACTACGCGGCCGGCGTGGCCAAGCTGACGGCCGCCGGCGTGAAGGTGATCGGCTACGTCCACACGCTGTGGGGGAAGCGCCCCGCAGCCGAGCTGCAGGCGGAGATGGGCCAGTGGAAGAGTTGGTACCCGGGGGTGAGCGGGATCTTCTTCGACGAGATGGCCAGCCAGACCGGGGAAGAGACCTACTACAAAGACCTCAGCAGCTACGCGAAGGGGCAGGGGTTCGACTTCACCATCGGAAACCCGGGCCAGGACACCTCGCCCACCTACGTCGGAACCGAGGACGTCATCCTCATCTACGAGAACAGCGGCGTCCCCTCGGTGGCGGCCATCACCGGCTGGCACACCACGTACGGGCGCAACAACTTCGGCGTGATCCCCTACGCTGTCTCCAGCCTGGACGCCGCCTTCGTCCAATCGGCCAAACCGTACGTCGCCTACATCTACATGCAGAGCGACGGCTTGCCCAACCCCTGGGACAGCACCCCGGCGTACCTCTCGGCTCTCATCGGCGCCCTCGGCTGACCGAGAGGGACGGACGGCGCGCGGGGGCGATCCCTCCGCGCGCCCGACGCGCCCCTCCTGTTTTCGATCGCTAGCAGTCGCCGTCGGTGGCCGCCGTGCAACCGGTCGGGCAGCAGCGATCGAGGGTCCGCCCCGAGCAGCTGGTGATCGGCACGTGCCGGCAAGCGGCGTTGCAGTCGGCGGGGTCGCCGACCAGGACCTCGGTCGTGCAGGGATCGCCGTCGTCGGGGCAGGTGGTGGGGCAGGTGCTCGGCGGATCGCAGGTCTCCCCGGCCTCGACCTTCTTGTCGCCGCAGGTCGCCTGGCAGTCGGTGTCGGTCGCCGGCGTGCAGCCCGAGGGGCAGCAGCCGTCGCCGCTCAAGCAAGCGACGATCGCGGTGTGCGTGCAATGGCGGGAGCAGTCGCTGCTCGAGCCGCTCGCGATGTCGCCCGTGCAGGCGTCGCCGTCGTCGCAGGTGTCCGCGCAGGCGCCGGGGAACCCGGCGGTGATCGCCCGGTCGCACTGCTCGCCGGCCTCGACGACGCCGTCGCCGCAGATCGGGGAGCAGTCGGGGTCGCTGGCGGCGGTGCAGCCGAGCGGACAGCAGGAATCGCCGCCCACGCAGGCGGTGATGGGCGTGACGACGCAGGCGGCGCTGCAGGTGGCGGGGTCGCCCCGCACGCTGGAGGTCGCGCAGGAGCCGGTGGCAGGGCAGGTTCCGCTGGTCGGGCAGGATCCGTCGACCGCGTCGTCGCAGGTCTCGACCGGGGGCTCGACCACACCGTTGCCGCAGACGGCGGCGCAGTCGGCGTCGACGGCGAGCGTGCCGCCCGGCGGGCAGCAGCCGTCTCCGGCCACGAACGCGGTGACCGCGAGGTGCTGGCAGTTTGCGGCGCACGTCCCGGCCGAGACGAGCAGATCCGTGGTGCAGGGATCGCCGTCGTCGCAGCTCGTGGGGCAGGCGCCTGGGGTGCCCGCGGGGATCGCCGTGTCGCAGGCCTCGCCGGGCTGGACGGCGCCGTTGCCGCAGGTCGGCGAGCAGTCGGGATCGTCGAGCGCGGTGCACCCGGCGGGACAGCAGCCGTCGCTGACCGGCCCGCAGCTGGTGATGGGGGTCAGCGTGCAGGCCGCCGAGCAGGCGCGGCCGGTGAACACCTCTTGCAGACAGACCGAGGGCGACGGTGGGCAGCCGTTGGGGCTGGGGCAGGCGCCCGGCCCGGCGGCCTGCGTGTCGCAGGTCTCGCCCGGTTCGACGATGCCGTCGCCGCAGGTGGCGGCGCAGTCGCTGTCGGTGGCGCGGGTCGCGCCCGTCGGACAGCAGCCGTCGCCGGAGATCGCCGACTTGATCAGGTCGTGGACGCAGGTGGCCTGGCAGCCGGAACCGACCAGGAAGTCGGTGGTGCAGGGATTGCCGTCGTCGCAGGTCGTGGGACAGCTCCCCGGCGCGGGCGGCGGAATGCCGACGTCGCAAGTCTCGACGCTGCCGCTCTGGACTTGGCGGACGCCGTCGCCGCACAGGGCCGGGCAATCGCCGTCGACCGCATTGGTGGCGCCCGGCGGGCAGCAGCCGTCACCCGAGCTCGGCTGGTTGACCTGGTAATGCATGCAGATCGCCTGGCAGGTCCCGGTCGAGACGAGCAGCGTGAAGACACAGGGATCGGAGACCGAGCAGGCGCCGGGCGTCGGGCAGGCGCCGGGCTGGCCGGCCGGGATCCCGGTGTCGCAAGTTTCGCCCGACTGGATCACGCCGTCGCCGCAGGTCGGGGAACAGTCCGGGTCGGTGGCGAAGGTGGCGCCGGGCGGACAGCAGCCGTCCTTGGGGGTGCCGGGCGTCACCCGGGTGATGGCCACGTGTCTGCAGACGAGCGTGCAGCCGCTCCCCTGGGCGACGTCGGTCGTGCAGGCGACGCCGTCGTCGCAGTTGGCCGGCGGGCAGGCGCCCGGATTGCCCGGCGCGACGGCGGTGTCGCAGCTCTCACCAGGGTCGATGCGCCCGTTGCCGCAACGCGGGCTCGACATCGGACCGCCGCCGTCGGGCACGCCGGTTCCCCCGTCGACCAGGCAGTCGGCGCTGCCGCAGGAGAGCGACAGGTACGCCGTCGTGCTCTGCCCGGCGGCCAGAGTCAGCGCCGCGATCCGACCGGAGGCCACGTCGTTGCCGCTCCCGTCCCTGGCCAGCACGTCCACGCTGACCTCGCCGGCGGCGCTGGCCGGAAGCTCGGCGCTGAGCGTGGTGGGGAAGGCGAGCGGTGCGCCGCCATTGTCGTAGACCTGCGACGACGGTCCCGACGCGTTCGTGATCGTCACCGTCAACGCGGTCGCCGGCGGAGGCGAGCCGGACGCCGTCACGACCAGGACCAGGACGGCCTGGCCGTCGCTCCGGCAGGCGGAGAACGCCAGCGCGCCGAGGGCGCAGAGCAGAAGGGAGTCCGAAGGGAGGCGCCGGCGCTGTCGCAAAGTGGGGCTCAGAAGAAGGCCTTGTTGCCGAGGTCCGTGTTCGGGACGGAGGTCTCCGAGCGTCCGGCCAGCGCCGCCGCCGTCGCGCCGGCCGCCAGCGCCACGCCGATCGCGGTCCACACCCACCATCGCCGCCAGAGCGGCCTCGGCTGTCTCTTGGCCGCCTCGCCGGGGCCGCCGGGCGCGCCGACCAGCCCGGGCACGGAGCCGCTCTGCGGTCGCGCCCGCAGGCTCTCGATCTCGGCCACGCGCTCCTCGGCCACCTCGCGATCGGCCCCACCGGGGGCGCCGGCCAGGTAGCGGTCGTAATAGAAGAGCGCCTGCTCGGTGGCGCCGAGCTGGCGGTACGACTCGGCGATCTGAAACAGGAACTGTGGCTCGGCGCGCAGCTCGTAGGCGTGCCGGTACTCGGCGATCGCCTCCTGGTAGCGCCCGAGCTGGTACAGCCGGTGCCCCTGGGCGACGTGCTCGTCGATCTCGGCGTCGGCGGGCGCTGCCGGGTTGGCTGGCGCGCGCTCGGCGGCGCGCACCGACCCGGCGCCGAGCAGGACCAGCACGAGCGCGGAAGCTCGAAGCGACGCGAGGGATGAAGGGCTAAGCAATGGAACCCGTTGCCGTTTCGGGAACGATTTTGCGCCCCGCCCCCCGCCCGGTCAACGCCGCGAAGGGCGGCCGGGCGAGCCCGAGCGCGTGCGGCCCCGGTGCTTGTCGGGCGCTCGGACCAGGACCGGCTCGAGCGGTGCCAGCGTCACGAGCCAACGCGCGGCGACCGCCGCCGCGGCCGCCGCGAGAGGTGGGGGAGCCGCGGCCGCCAGGAGCGCCCGGGCGTTCTTCTCCACCGCCGCGGGGAGGCGGGGCGGCTTGGCCCTGGTGCCGGGGCCGGCCTTGAGGAGCGCCTCGAACGCCACGACCTCGTCAGGGGCGAGCGGACGGAAGGGGCTCGGTCGAGCCGCGCGGCCGGCCCGGGGTGAGGCCCCGAGGCGCGCGACCAGCGCGGTGCGCGCCAGCATGCCGAGGTCGACGGCGGCCTCGTCGGCCCCGGTCCCCGCGAAGGCCGGGCCTCCGGGGGCGACGTCTTCGGCGGTGACGCCCAGCCCGCGCACCAGCGCCTGCGCCGCCGCGGCCTGCTCGATCGCGGCAGCCGCACGCGCGAGGTCGCCGAGGTGCCGGAACGGCCGCTCGCCCGCCGCGGGCGGCTCGTCGAGCAGGCGGGGGAACATCGGTCGCAGCCGCGTGACCGCCTCGAGCACGGTCGCGTCGTCGGCCTCGGCCAGCTCGAACCCGCGCTGGCCGAACGGCCCCTCCCGGCGCAGCGCGGTGGCGAGCTGCTTCACCTTGGCCGTGAGGCTGACGCCGAGGCGAAAAAGTCGGACCAGCGGCACCGTGCGCAACGCGGCCGCGCCCCGCTCGTCGTCTCCCTGCGCGAGGCGTTCGATCGCGAGGTCGAGCATGGCGACGAGGCGCTCCAGCGCGGCGGTGACGGCTTCGTCGTCGCCCGGCGCGATCCGGTCGGCGGCCAAGACGCGGTTGGTGAGCGTCACCAGCGCGAAGCGGAGATCGTCGACCTCCTCCCCGGCCCCGAGCTTCTGCGCCGCGCGCGCGAAGGGCGAGCCGTCGGTGTCGGCGAGGCGCTCGGCGAGCGCGGTCGGCACGCGCAGCGCCGCCCCGTCGCCGGCCGCGCGCGCGTCGACGATGGTCCGGGCGCGGGCGGCTCCGTCACCGATCTTGACGCTCGCGGGGTCGAGCTCGCGATAGACCTCCAAGGCTTCGTAGTAGTCGGCGAAGCCGAGGTCGGCCATCCGCCCCTGCCGCCAGCGGAAGGCGGCCTCTTCCAGCTCCGAATCGAGCTCGCCGATGGCGCCGACCAGGATGCGGCGCGCGAAGTCCTTGTCGGTGCGGTAGAGCGCGTCGACCAGCCGGATCAGCGCGCGCGCCGGATCGGGCCCGTCTTCTGCGCCTCGGCCTCCCTCGAGCACCGGCGCGACGCGGACGTCGAGCAAGAAGAAACCGTCGGGGGTGGCGTAGAACGTCCCCTCCGGCTCGTCGGGCGGCTCCTCCTGCGTCAGGTCGATGATGCGCGCCCCGCGCCGGAGGATGAGGCCCAGAAGCTCGGTGTCGAGGCCGGGTAGCCAGCGGCCGATCCGCTCGAAGGGGGCGGCGGACATGGCGTCCAGCCACTCGGCGAGCGCCTCCGGCTGGAGCTGGTCACGCTCCCAGAGCGCGAAGTCGAGCACGACCCCGAGCTGCTCGGCCGTGGCCGCGGCGAGGATCTCCGCCCCCTCGTGAAGGCCGATCTCGTGCAGGACATAGTAGAGCTCGTCGCCGGGGAGCGCGCGGACGGCCGCGGCGAGATCGGGGGCCTCGAGCAGAGCGTCGGCGCGGCGGAGCCGCCGCCCGCGGCCGAGGCGCGCGCGGTAGTGCGAGAGGGCGACGACGTTGTTCGGCAGAGGCGGTCGGGAGATCCCCATGTATCTTCATATACACCGATGTTGTCGACGGTTCTGCGCACCATCGCCGCGCACGCGCTCTTCGAGCGGGGCGAGCGCGTGCTGGTGGCCGTCTCCGGCGGGCCCGACTCGATGGCGCTCCTGCACCTCCTCTGGGAGGCGCGCGATCGACTGGGGCTGACGCTGGAGGTGGCCGGCGTCGACCACGGCCTGCGGCCGGCGGCGGCGCAGGAGCTCGACGTCGTCGAGGCGCGGGCGGCCGCTCTCGAGCTGCCGTTCGTGCGGCTGCCGGTCGACGTCGCCGGCGCGCGGCGCGGCGCCTCGCTGCAGGACGCGGCCCGGCGGGCGCGCCTGGGGGCGCTGGAGGTGCTGGCGGCGGCGCGCGGCGCGCGGCGGATCGCGCTCGGCCATCAGGCCGACGATCAGGCCGAGACGGTCCTGTTCCGGATCCTGCGCGGGACCGGCCTGCCGGGGCTCTGCGGGATCCCGTACCGCCGGGGCCCGTTCGTGCGCCCGCTCCTCGACGTCGGGCGCGCCGAGATCGTCCGCTATCTCCGCCGCCGGAGCATCCCGTTCGTCGAGGATCCCTCCAACGCCGATCTGCGGTTCGCGCGCGCGCGGGTGCGGCACCGCTATCTGCCGCTCTTGCGCGAGGAGAACCCGCGCGTCGCCGAGGCGCTGGTGGCGCTGGCGGCGGCGGCGCGCCGGACGGCGGCGCCCGCGATGGAGCGCGGGGGCGAGCCCGAGTCCGCGCCCGCGCTCCCGCGCCGCCTGGGGGCCGCGGTCGAGCGCCTGCGGGCGCGCGGGGGAACGGCGACGCTCGACGTCGCCGGCGGGCAGCGCCTGGAGATCTCGTACGGCGCCGTCCGCCTCGGCGCGCGGGCGCCGGTTCGGGACCGGGCGCCGGAGCCGACGGTGATCGCGGGGCCCGGGACCTACCGCTGCGCGACGGGCGCCCTCGACGTGACGGAGGGGAGCGGCGGGCGGCCCGAGCGCGCGGGGAGCGCGGCGTTCGACGCCGAGCTGGTCGCGTGGCCGCTCACGTTGCGGGCGCGCCGGGCCGGCGACCGGATGCGGCCGCGCGGCGGGCGCGGCAGCCGCAAGCTGTCGGACCTGATGATCGACGCCAAGATCGCGCGCGGCGCGCGGGCCTCGCTGCCGGTCGTGGTCAGCGCGCGCGGCGAGCTGCTGTTCGTCCCTGGGCTGCGGCCGGCCGAGATGGCGCGCCCGACCGCGCGCACCCGCCGGGTGGTGCGCTTCCGTTTTCTTCCCTGACCGAGCTCGTCGATGCTCCGAGATTTGCGGCAAAGGAGTGTTTGACGCTCCCCGGTTTGGCGGCAATACTTTTAGCGCCCCAGTCTCGCTCCCATCGAAAGGACCTCTGCGTGCGCCAAAGTCACAAGACCGTTTTGCTCTGGATCACGTTGATCTTCGCTTTCGTGGTGATTTGGCAATTCCTGAACAATCAGCGCGCCTCCGAGACCCACGTCCTCTTCTCGCAGTTCGTCCAGGACGTCGACCAGCACCCTGAGAAGTTCAAGCCCAGCGCGCCCATCGAGATTCGCAAGAACCAGGAGAGCGCCGAGTTCCGCGGCACCTACGCCACCGGCGAGAACTTCGTCACCACGGGCATCGTGGGCGACAAGCTGCTGGACAGGCTCGACAAGGCGAAGCTCAGCTACACGGTCGTCAAGGAGAACGAGAACGGCTTCTGGCAGCAGGTGTTCGTCACCTGGCTGCCCATGCTGGTGCTGGTGGTCCTTTTCCTCGTGTTCATGCGGCAGCTCCAGGTGGGTGGCGGCAAGGCGATGAGCTTCGGCAAGTCGAAGGCCAAGCTGCTGTCAGAGAACCAGCGGAAGATGACCTTCGCCGACGTGGCCGGGATCGAGGAAGCCAAGGACGAGGTCGAAGAGATCATCGCCTTTCTGAAGGACCCGAAGAAGTTCACCCGGCTGGGCGGCCGGATCCCCAAGGGGGTCCTCATGATGGGCCCGCCCGGCACGGGCAAGACGCTGCTCGCCCGGGCCATCGCCGGTGAGGCGGGGGTCCCCTTCTTCTCCATCTCGGGGTCGGACTTCGTGGAGATGTTCGTGGGCGTCGGCGCCAGCCGCGTGCGCGACCTCTTCGAGCAGGGGAAGAAGAACGCCCCCTGCATCATCTTCATCGACGAGATCGACGCCGTGGGGCGGCACCGCGGCGCCGGCCTCGGCGGTGGGCACGACGAGCGCGAGCAGACGCTCAACCAGCTCCTGGTCGAGATGGACGGCTTCGAATCGAACGACGGCGTCATCCTGATCGCCGCCACCAATCGCCCCGACGTGCTCGACCCGGCGCTGCTGCGCCCGGGTCGCTTCGACCGCCGCATCGTGGTGCCGCGCCCAGACGTCAAGGGACGGACCGGGATCCTCGGCGTCCACACGAAGAAGACGCCGCTGGCGACCGGGGTGGACCTGGACGTGATCGCGCGCGGGACGCCCGGCTTCTCGGGCGCCGACCTCGAGAACTTGGTCAACGAGGCGGCCCTGCTGGCGGCGCGCGCCGACAAGAGCCAGCTCGACATGCACGACTTCGAGATGGCCAAGGACAAGGTCCTCATGGGACCCGAGCGCCGCTCGATGATCATCAGCGACAGCGACAAGCGGGTCACCGCCTACCACGAGGCGGGCCACGCGCTGGTCGGCAAGATGATGAAGGGGTCGGACCCCGTCCACAAGGTCACCATCATCCCGCGCGGCCGCGCGCTGGGCCTGACGCAGCAGCTGCCGGCCGAGGATCGCCTCAACCTCTCCAAGGAGCAGGCCAACGACCAGATCGCGGTGGCGATGGGGGGCCGCGTCGCGGAGGAGCTGATCTTCCACCAGCTGACCACCGGCGCCTCGAACGACATCCAGGTGGCGACCGATCTGGCCAAGAAGATGGTCTGCGACTGGGGGATGTCGGACAAGCTGGGGCCGCTGCACTTCGGCAAGCGCGAGGCGGAGGTCTTCCTCGGGCGCGACTTCGGCGACGCCGGCAAGGAGTACAGCGAGCAGACGGCGGTCGAGATCGACCACGAGATTCGCACCATCGTGACCGCCAACTACGAGCGGGCCAAGAAGGCGGTCATGGAGAACCTCGACAAGCTCAAGGTGCTGGCCGAGGCGCTCCTCGAGTACGAGACCGTCGACGGCGCCGAGATCGATACCCTCTTCTCGGGCGGACGCCTCAACCGAACGGTCGACGTCACCCGCGCGACGGCCGGACAGTCGGCGGTGGCAGCCCGAGCGGCGGCGGCAGCGGCGGCGGCGGAGAAGCCGGCGCGCCCAGGCATCTTCGTGCCGCCACGGCCAGCGCCCGATAAGGCCTGACCGTCGCTGCCGGCCCGATCGGCTGGCGCCAGGCTCGGGTGCGATTCAAGAGCCCCGGGAGGAAAGATCGGGGATAGTCGGGGCGTGGGGTGCCTGCTCGTCGGTGTCTTGAACGTCACGCCGGATTCGTTTTCCGACGGGGGACAGTTCGCGTCGGCGGCGCGCGCGGTCGAGGCCGGCGTCAGGATGTGGGCGGAGGGGGCTGACTGGATCGATGTGGGTGGGGAATCGACGCGGCCAAAGGCGGTGCCGGTGCCGGAGGCCGAAGAGAAGGCGCGGGTGGTACCGGTCATCGAGGGGCTGAGGTCCAGGCTGCCGGCGGAGGTGCGGATCTCGATCGACACCTACAAGGCGGGGACAGCGCGGGCGGCGCTGGCGGCGGGGGCGACGGTGGTGAACGATGTCTCGGGCGGGTTGCTCGATCCGGCGATCCTCGGGGTGGCGGCGGAGGCGGGGGCGGCGATCGTGCTGGGGCACCTGCGGGGTGCACCGGCCACCATGATGGACGCCATCGCGTTTTCGGACGTCGTCGCCGAGGTCGGGGCCGAGCTCGGCGAGCGGCTGTCGGCGGCGCGCACGGCGGGGTGCGACGAGATCTGGGGCGATCCGGGGATCGGGTTCGGCAAACGGATCGAGCACAACCTGGCCCTCCTGCGCGCGCTGCCGGCGCTGGGCGCGCGGGTCGGCGCGCCGCTCCTGGTCGGCGTGTCACGCAAGGCGTTCATCGGGCAGCTCACCGGAAAGCCGGCGGCCGAGCGGCAGTTCGGGACGGCAGCGGCGGTGACGGCGGCGATCCTGGGCGGGGCGGCGGCGGTGCGGGTCCACGACGTCGCGGCGGCGCGCGACGTTCGGGCTGTCGCGGAAGCCCTGGTCCGTGATTAAACTTCGCGGCAGAGCCATGGGGAACGACAAGAGGCACCTGTTCGGAACCGACGGCATCCGCGGCGTCGCCAATCGCGATCCGATGACGGCGGAGATGGCGCTCCGCCTCGGGCAAGCGGTGGCGCAGCGCTTTCGCCACGAGGAGCGGCCCGGGCGCATCGTCATCGGCAAGGACACGCGCCTCTCCGGCTACATGCTGGAGAGCGCGATGCAGGCGGGGATCGTCTCCGCCGGCGCCGACGTGATGCTGGTCGGCCCGCTGCCGACGCCCGGCATCGCCTTCATCACCTGGTCGATGCGCGCGGACGCGGGGGTGGTCATCAGCGCCTCCCACAACCCGTATCAGGACAACGGCATCAAGATCTTCGCCGCCGACGGGTTCAAGCTCCCCGACGAGATCGAGGCGGACATCGAGCGGCGGATGGAGATCATCGGCGCCGGCAACGACGGCGCGCGCGCGGCGCCCGACGCCATCGGCAAGGCGGTGCGCATCGACGACGCCGTGGGCCGCTACGTCCAGTTCTTGAAGCAGACCTTCCCCAAGGAGCGGACGCTCGACGGCATGAAAGTGGTCGTCGACTGCTCGAATGGCGCGGCCTACCAGGTGGCGCCGCAGGTGTTCGCCGAGCTGGGCGCCGAGGTGATCGAGCTGAACGTCTGGCCCGACGGGCGAAACATCAACTACGACTGCGGCGCGCTCCACCCGGAGGTGATGGCCGAGGAGGTCCGCCAGTCGGGCGCCGCGCTGGGCGTCGCGCTCGACGGCGACGCCGACCGCCTCATCCTGGCCGACGAGAAGGGGAACATCATCGACGGCGATCAGGTGATGGCCATCCTGGGCACCCGGCTGCTCGAGCGCCGCCAGCTGCCGCAGGAGACGGTGGTGGCGACGGTGATGTCCAACCTCGGTCTCGAGCGGGCGCTCTCGGCCAAGGGGGGGAAGCTGCTGCGCACGGCGGTCGGAGACCGGTATGTCGTCGAGGCGATGCGCGAGCGGGGGCTGTCCCTCGGGGGCGAGCAGTCGGGGCACATCATCTTCCTCGAGCACGCCACGACCGGCGACGGCGTGGTGGCGGCGCTGCGGGTGCTCGACGTGATGGTGGCCGAGGGGAAGCCGCTGTCGGAGCTGGCGCGGGCGATGACCCGCTACCCGCAGGTGCTGCTGAACTTCGCGGTGGCCAAGAAGCGCCCGTTCGAGGAGATGCCGGCGGTGCAGAAGGTGATCGCCGCGGTGGAGAAGGACCTGGGCGCCGACGGGCGCGTGGTGGTCCGCTACTCGGGGACCGAGTCGAAGGCGCGCGTGATGATCGAAGGGACCGACGAGGCCGGCATCAAGGCGCAGGCCGACGAGATCGCGCGCGCGCTGCAGCGGGAGCTCGAAGGCCGATGATTCGGCTCTACGTCAACGTCGATCACGTGGCGACGCTGCGGCAGCAGCGCGGCACCCGCTATCCCGACCCGGTGGCGGCGGCGACGCTCTGCGAGCTTTCGGGGGCCGACGGCATCACGGTCCACCTGCGCGAGGACCGCCGCCACATCCAGGAGCGCGACGTGCGCGTGCTCAAGGAGACGGTGCGCGGCGTGCTCAATCTCGAGATGGCCGCCACCGACGAGATGTTGCGCATCGCGCGCGAGGTGAAACCGGACTTCTGCACGCTGGTCCCCGAGAAGCGCGAGGAGCGCACCACCGAAGGCGTCCTCCAGGTCGGACCCGGCGGCGCGGTCGAGAAGGTGGTGCGCGGGCTTTTGGAGGCGGGGATCGGCGTCAGCCTGTTCATCGATCCGGAGCCGCGCGCGGTGGAGGCCTCGGCGCGCCTCGGCGCCGGCACCGTCGAGCTCCACACCGGATACTATTGCCTGGCGCCGGCGCGCGGGACGGACGCCGGCAAGCAGCTGCAGCGGTTGGAGCTGGCGGCGCGCGCCGCCCAGCAGGCGGGGCTGCGCCTCGGCGCCGGGCACGGGCTCGACTACGCCAACCTGGCGCCGGTGGTGGCCTTGCCGGGCCTCGAGGAGCTGAACATCGGCCACGGTCTGGTGGCCCGGGCGGTGCTGCTGGGGATGCGCGCCGCGGTCGAGGAGCTGCGCGCCGTGATCGCGGCCAGCGTCTGGCCGTCCGCGACGGGCGCCGGGGGGTGAGGTGGACTTTCCGCTCGTCGTCACGGCGGCCGAAATGCGCGCGGCCGATCAGGCGATCGCGCGCGCGCTGGGCGTCCCGACGCTGCGGCTGATGGAGACGGCCGGCGCCGGCGTGGCCGACGTCGTCCGGCGCGAGATCGCCGGTGTGGCCGGCGAAGTGGTGATCGTCTGCGGCGGCGGGTCGAACGGCGGGGACGGGTTCGTTGCTGCGCGCCACCTGGCCCGCCCGGGCCTCCCGGTCCGTGTCCTTCTCGCCGCGCCACGGGCGAAGATCCGGGGGGACGCAGCGGCCGCCCTGGCGGCGCTGGAAGCGGCGGGAGGCGCGGTCATCGAGGAGGGCAGCGGCTGGCTCGACGAGGCGATCTGGCGCCGGCGGCTGGGGGACGCGCCGCTCGCCGCGGTGGTCGACGCCATCTTCGGCACCGGCTTCCACGGCCCCGTGCGTGATGTCCCGGCGGCCGCCGTCGCCGCGATGAACGCCGCCGGTGGCCGCAAGATCGCGATCGACGTCCCCTCGGGGCTGGACGCCGACACGGGGCGCTCGGTCGGCGCTGTCTTTCGGGCCGACGTCACGGCGACGATGGGAGCCCGCAAGCTGGGGCTGTGCATCGGCGAGTCGGCGCCGGTAGGCCGGGTGGAGGTCGTCGATCTCGGGTTACCCGTGGAGGGTGTCGTGGGTCGTGTTCGTTGCCGGCTCCTCGACGCGCCCGGGATAGCCGCGCGCCTGCCGGGACGGAACCCGGAGGCTCACAAGGGGAGCAAGGGGCACGTCTTGGTGGTGGCCGGTTCGGCCGGGAAGACCGGCGCCGCGTTCCTCACCGGGACGGCCGCGCTCCGGAGCGGCGCCGGCCTGGTCACGGTCGCGTCGACCGCCGCCGGACAGGCCGCCCTCGACGCCAAGGTGGTCGAGCTCATGACCGCCCGGCACAGCGAGAGCGAAGAGATCGAGCCGGTGGCGGCCGAGCAGGCCATCGAGAGGCTGGCCGGGAAGGCGCAGGCCGTGGCGCTGGGCCCGGGGATCCCGACCGGGGAGGGGATGCGCGCGGTGGTCCGTGAGCTCGCCTGGCGGCTGACGGTGCCGATGGTGATCGACGCCGACGGTCTGAACGCGCTCGGCACCGACGCGGCCGACATCCTCGCGCGCGCGCGGGCGCCCCGCGTGCTGACGCCGCACCCCGGCGAGATGGGGCGCCTGCTCGGGCTCTCGATCGCGGAGGTCCAGGACGATCGGATCGGGCGCGCGCGCGCGCTGGCGCTCGCTTCGAAGGCGGTGGTGGTCCTCAAGGGGGCCCACACGATCGT
This sequence comes from Polyangia bacterium, assembly GCA_035607055.1. Classification (GTDB taxonomy): domain Bacteria; phylum Myxococcota_A; class Polyangia; order Fen-1088; family Fen-1088; genus JADGRB01. Next base: position 10,842 of record DATNDC010000045.1, on the reverse strand, counting down.
CGCTGCGCCGGGCGGCGACGTGTTCATCAACCCGGCGGCGACCAGCGCGCTGGCCACGGCCGGCAGCGGCGACGTCCTCACCGGTGTCGTCGGCGCCTTGCTGGCGCGCGGACTCGACGCGCTCTCCGCCGCCCAGGTCGGCGTCTACGTGCACGGCGCGGCGGGCGAGGCGCTGGCGCCCCGGCTCGGTGACGGCGTGCTGGCGGGCGATTTGCCGCTGGAGATCGCCGGCGTCATGGCGCATCTCGCAGGCTGAGGCCGGGGGCGCTCCAGGCGCCAGACGCCGGGGCCACCAGCCCGTCGACGCGCGCGCGACCGGTCTCGTCGGTCATCGCCTGCACGGAGAGATCCCCTACCGTGAGGGTGACCCAGCGTCCGCAGAGCGGCGTCCCGTCGGGTGCGAGCAATCGGAGCCCTGACCAGCCCCCGGCGCGCCCGCCGGCGGCCAGCGCCGCCCGCGCGTTGAACGCCAGCGGATCGCCGCCGTGGGCGGCGCGCTCGAGGGAGGCGCGCGCGCCGGACAGGCCGCGCGCGCTCCAGGCGGCGGCGGCGCGGACGGCCGGCGCTTCCCGCGGATCGTCGATCAGCGCCGCCAGCCAGCGGTCGCCGTGCGGCGCGCGGGCGATCGCGGCGCAGAGGCGCGCCTTGCCGACTGGCTCGGCGTCGGCGAACGCGCGCGCCAACCGCACGGCGTCGGCGTCGGAGAGGCGGGCCACCGCCAGGACGTCGGCCGCCGTCCGCGCACCGGCGCCACCAGCCGGCAGGCGCCCGAGGGCCGCTTCGATGGCAGCCCGGTCGGTCAGGGTTTGGCCCACACGGACAGCGGCGAGCGCGCGGCCAAGCGCGATCTGCAACGCCGAATCGGCGCGGGCGAAGGCCGCGTCGAGCTGGGCGGCGTCGGCGGTGGTGGCCGCCGCCGCGTTCGCTTCCAGCGCATCCCCCAGCGCTTCGATCTCATCCTCCTGGCGCGTCGGTCGGGTCGCCGCCAGCACCGCCAGCATGCGCGCCAGGTTTCCCGGGACGCTCCCCAGCCGCGCCAGCGCCTGCGCCGCCGCCCGCCGCACGCTTCCGTCGGCGTCGCCGAGGCGGTCGGCCAGCGCCGGAGCCGCTGCGCGCGCCGCCGCCGCGCCCGCCAGCTCGGCGGCCGCCGCCCGCACGCGGGCGTCGGGATCGGCGAGGCCCGCCGGCAGCACCGCCACGCTGCGCCCGTCGGCGATCGCCGTGAGCGCGGTGAGGGCGCGCAGGCGCACGTCGGCGTAGGGCGCAGCGGCCGCGCGGGCCAGGGCGGGGACCCCCGCCGGATCCCGCAGCCGCGCCAGCGCGTCGATCGCCACCAGGACCAAGGTGGCGTCCTCCGGGGCGGCGTCGACCGCGCGGGCGAGGGCGGCGGTGGCGCGACGATCACCGAGCTCGCCCAGCAGCTCGGCGGCCAGCGCCGCGCTGGCGGGCGTCCCGTGCGCGAGCTCGCGCGCCAGCGCTTCGACCGCCGCGCCCCCCGCGTGCCGCAACCCGAGCTTGACCTCGTCGGAGACAGGCGGGGTGCGAAGGCGGGCGGCCAGCGCGGCGATGGCCGCGGGCGTCCCGATCTCGCCCAGGGCCAAGTCGGCATGGCGAGCGACGTCGTCGGTCGGCTCGCGCCGGGCGAAGCGAATCAGCGCCGGCACGGCCTCGGCCATCGCCGGCGCGCCGAGCGCGTCGACGGCGGCCACCCGAAGATCGATCGTCTGCTCGGAAGCGATCCGGACCAGCGCGCGAACCGCGCGGGGATCGTGGAGCCGCCCGAGCGCCCGGAGCGCGGCCAGCCGAATCAGACGGTCGGCGTCTTCGAGGCGGTCGATGAGCGGCAGGGTGGCGAGCGTCGCCTGATCGGGATGCTGACCGGCGGCGCGGGCCGTGGTCAGGACCGCTTGCAGGCGCACCTCGCGGCTGTCGTCGTCGAGCGCTCCCAACACCGCAGCCAGCGAAGAGCTCACCTCCTGGCGCCCCAGCGCCTCGAGCGCGCGCATCCGGACGCTCGCGTCGTGGTCACGGCACGCCTGCTCGAGCGCGCGGCGCGCCGCCGGGTCGAGCGTCGGGGCCCGCCCGAGAAGGTCGAGGCCGAACGCCCGATCGGCCGGCGATCGGCCCGGCGCGGTCAGCCAATCGACGGCGGTCGCCAGGGCGCGCGGATCCCCCGCGCCAGCCAGCAAGCGTCCCACGTACACCCGCACCTCGGGCTCGCCGCCGCCAAGCAGCGGCGCCAGATAGGGCGCCGCGGCGGGGACTCCATAGCTTTCCACCAGCCGCTCGACGGCCGCGGGACGCTCCGGCTCGGGCAGCGCGGCGAGCGCTTTGCCGTCCACTTCCAGCGCCCCCGGCCAGGCGAAGCGCGCGGCGACCAGGCCCAGGAGGGTGGGGGCCAGCGCCGCCGTCATGGCCGTCTCGCCGTCATGGCCGTCTCGCCGTCATGGCCGCCACCGGCGCAGTATAGCGGTGCGCCCGCGGATGGATCGTTTAGACTCCACCCATGACGCGAGAGATCATCGTCAGCATCCTGGAAAACGAGGGCGCCGAAGGCAAAGGGGGGACATTCAAGATCCCCGAGGCGCGCGAGGCGACCTGCTTCATTTCCAACCCCGGCGACCTGTTGGCCGTCACTCGCGTCGTGAAGATCGATCTCAAGGAGCAGTTCATCGGCCTCACGACTGCCAAGGACGAGCGCTTCGTGTTCGCGCACCAGGACGTCCTCGGGTTCAAGCTCGCCGCCGCCACCCAGGGCAAAGACCGGTCGGCCGGCTTCTCGCGGTAGGGCCCTTCAGCTTCGGGCCTGCGGCCCCTCGCCGCGGGCCGGCCCTCGGGTCGTGCTCGGCCTTCGGCCGTCGCTTTCGACCTCGGCCCTCGAGCCGTCATCAGCGCGGGCGACCCGGAGTTTCGCGCGGGCCGTGCTCCACTTGCTGAGCTCGCGTTCGGTCCGCGCGAGAACTTTTTTCGGCGCGTGGGCTGCGCTCACGATTTGAAATGGCAGCCCACGCGCCGAAAAAAGTCCCGTGCGGAGGGTCGCGGTAGCTCGAGCGGGCGGCGCTCGATTCCGCACGGAGTGGGGTTCGCCCTTCGCGCGCTCAGTCGCTGTCCGGTGTGCGCAGAGAAGGCGGACGCTGGCAGACGGACGAGGAGGTAACCGAACGACGTGAGCAGCGGAGACAGGGAAGCGCCGCGGCCGTCAGGCCGAAGGCCGACGCCGCCGGCGGTGGTCGTCAGCGCATCGACATCGACCAGCTGGCGATCGTCTTGCTGCCGTTGAACTTGGGGAACGTGGGCATTCGTCCCATCACGCAGCTGGCAAAGCCGCCCTTCTGACCGTTCACCTTCACCGCGGAGACCTTGCCGGTGCCGCGCACCACGAAGTCGAGGCTCATCTCCGTCAGCCCAGGGCTGTGCTTTCGCTCGGCCATCAGGCAGGGGACGAGGGCGCGGTAGTGGTGCAGCATCGTCTCTTCGATCACGCCGTCGTCGAGCGTCTCGTCGCCACCCGCGGAGGACTTGGTAGCGTCGCCGAAGTTCGCGTCGTTGCTGAACTCGGCGTCGTCCTTGGAGTTGCCCGCGTGGTGGCCGCTGCCGCGCTTGGCGACGTGCGCCTTCTGGAAGGTGAGCTTGACGTCCTTGAGGAAGGCGTCGACCTCGGCGTCCTCGCTGCGCGAGGCCAGCTTGGTCCCGTCGTCGGCCTTGCGGGTCCAGACGAAGTAGCCGACGGCGCCGGCCGCCGCCAGGAAGAAGATGCTGCCGAAGAAGAAGGTCACCGCGCGCTTCTTCTTGTCGGTGCTCTCCAGCTTTTGCTCGGCGACCGCGCGCCGGTTCTGCTCGCGGTGGCGCTCGGAGGTCTTGGCGAACTCGCCGAGCGGCGGGAAGTCCTTCACCTTTTGGCGCGCGCCCGTGTCGCTGTCGACGATCAGATGGTCGGCGAGGATCTCGCCGCGCGAGATCTGGGCGCGGATCTGGGTCAGCGAGAACGGGCCGAAGTCGAGCTTGTCCTTCTGGATGAGCCAGCGCTCCTGCGCCTCGTCGATGGCCCCGCCAGCCGCTTCGGCGACGTTGAACGAACGCCCGAGCGAGCTGCGCGGCGCCGGGACTGCCGGCGGCTCGACCGCTTGCTGGACGGCGGCCTGGCGCGGCGCGCCCGCCGGCGCCATGGTCGGGGCCGCGCTCGTCGCGACCTGGGGCGCGCCGCCGGCGAGGGCGGCGGCCAGGGCGTCGCGCAGCTCCATCGGCGACGCGAAGCGCGCCTCGGGCTGCTGGGAGAACGACGCGGCGAGGATCGAATCGACGATGGGGGGGACCTCGGGCGCCACGTGCGTGATCGGCGTGAAGGGCGTCGTCGGCAGACGGCCGGTGACGACCTCGTAGAGCATGATCCCCAGCGAGTAGACGTCGGAGGCCAGCGTCGGCGCGGCGCCAGCCAGCACCTCGGGGGCGCAGTAGACGTGGTCCGGGGCGCCGCTCGGGGCCCCCCGCCGCGCCAGGCTGGGGATGGTGCGCCCGAGGCCAAGATCGGCGACCTTCACCCGGCCCGCCTTGTTGACCCAGATCGCCGCCGGGTTCAGGCCGCCGTGCGGCATGAAGCCCGCCGCGCGTTCGAGGCCGTTGGCCACGTGGGTGATGAGGTTGCACGCCCCTTTGAACGAGACGTTGCGCCCCTCGCGCCGCTTGTTATCGATGAACTCGCGCAGCGTCTGCCCGGCCGACAGCTCGGTGGCGATGAAGAAGTAGTCCCCCTCGCGCCCGGCGGTCAGCACCTCGACCAGGTTCTTGTGCACGAGCGCGCTGGCGTTCTCCACGTCGGTCACCAGCTGCGCCGCCGCCGGGCCGAGCGTGCGCAACGCGATGATGCGCACCGCCGCGGCGCCGCGCCGGTTGGCGTCGGTGGCGCGGAAGGTCTGGCTGACAGAATCCTGACTGAGGAGCGCGTCGAGCCGGAACCGGCTGCCGACGACGGCACCGGGTTGGAACTGCCCTGGCGGGGCCGACACGGCAAGCGAATCACGTCCGAGGGCCATGCGGCCTGCGACTCTAGCAAAAATTGGCGATAAACCGAAGCCCGCGGGACGCTGCGTCCGATTATTTGCTCTCGACCACTTGCGGCAGCTTCTTGGCCTGAGCGATCCAGTCGGCCAGCTGCGGCTCGGTGGGGGGCTTTTCCGAGATCTTGGCGCTCTTGTTGACGCTCTCCATCGCCGAGGTCAGCGCGGCCGGCTCCTTGGTGACGAGATCCGCGGTGCTCTTCACCCCCGCCGCCTCGAGGAGCAGGACCATCTCCGCCCCGATCCCCTTGATGCGCAGCAGATCGGCGCGGCGGACCAGATCCAGGAGCTCGGGGCCCTTGAGGCCGGTGGCCTTGGCCAGCGCCTTGCGATCCTTGCTCTTGGCCCCCTTGTCGAGCAGCTGCTCGGTCGTGTCGATCTTCCCCTTGTGGAGCTTGTCGACCTGCGCCGGTGTGATGAGGCGCGGAACGTCGCCGACCGCGTAATGGCTGGCGCGGGCCGCGCCCGCCCAGGTCACAAGACCGAGGCACAAGAGAAGAGGGAGCGTCTTTCGCATGGCAACCTCCATTGTTACTCGGAACCCTGGGAGGGTTCCAAACCTCCCGCGCCGGGCTCGTCCCGGCGAAGCCGGGCCTTCCCCACGCGAGTCACAGTGTTTTGAACCGGCGAACCAGCTCGCGCAGGCGGCGCGAGCCGCCGCCCTCCCGGTAGATGAAGCGCACGCCGGTCTGCTTGGGCCCGGCATGGTAGACGACGCGCCCCGAGAGATCGAACGGCGCCTCGCTGCCGGGCGGCGTGATCTCGAGGACCACGTCGGTGCCGATCTCCGGCTGCACCGGGCCGACCACCAGCCCGCCGCTGACGCTGATCTCGCGCAGCTCGGCGTCGATCAGATCGAGCCCCGCGGCGACGCGGAGGCGGCAGGGGATCCCGATGGGGATGCGGGTGTGCTTGCGGCGGCGGGTGGCAGGGCGCTCGCCGCGCAGGGTTTCGACCATGAAGTCGCGCTTGCCGCTCTCGTCCGGCTCGAAGGCGACGGTGGCGCCGGCGCGCACCCGCATGCGCGGCAACGCGGGCCGCCAGGCGGTGACGTGGCCGCGGATGAGGACCTTGTTGGGCAGCCCGTCGCAGGCCATCTCCACCACCACCGGGGTCCCGGGCGGAAGCTCGGTCGTGGTGGGGCAGAAGACACCGCCCGTCGGCATGTCGACGCGGTAGTGTTCCTCGAACTCCTCGAGGTTCCGGCAACGGACGCGAAGGATGTTCACTTTTTGGGGGCTCCAGGACGACCAAAATAGCCGAGGCGCCGCGGATGTACTAGGGTTCTGCCGTTCATGCCCATACGCGTCCACATTGGCGGGCGAGTCTGCGCGCCCGAAGAAGCGAAAGTATCAGTGTTTGACCGGGGTTTTCTCTATGGCGACAGCGTCTACGAGACCATCGGGACTGCCCATGGCAAGTTGTTCGCGGCCCGCGATCATCTGGTCCGCCTCCAGCGCTCGGCCGAGCGGATCGGCCTGCGGGCGCCGCCGCGGGCGACCATCGAGGCGGCGATCGCCGAGACGATCGCCGCCGCCGGGTTCCCCGAGTCGCGCGTCCGGGTGATCCTGACCCGCGGCGTCGGCAAGCTGGATCTCGATCCGGCGTCGACCGACGACACGCAGCTCATCGTCATCGTCTTTCCGCTCGGCGCGCCCACGCCGGAGATGTACGACAAAGGCGTGGCGGTGGCGATCGTCTCCATCACGCGCAACAGCCCGCAGGCGCTCGATCCGGAGGTCAAGTCGGGGAACTATCTCAACAACGTGCTGGCGCTCGGCGAGGCCCGCCGGCGCAGCAAGGCCTACGAGGCGATCCTCTGCGGCGGCGACGGCAGCGTGGCCGAGGGGTCGACCAGCAACATTTTCACCGTCATCGGGGGCGAGGTGCGGACGCCGCCGCCGGCGGTGGGGATCCTCGACGGCATCACGCGCGCCAAGGCGATCGCCCTCTGCCGCGAGAACGGCATCCCCTTCGCCGAACGGCGCATCACCCCCGACGAGCTGCGCGGGGCCGACGAGGCGTTCATCACCAGCGCCACGCGTGGCGTCCTCCCCGTCACCACCGTCGACGAGAAGCCGGTCGGCGGCGGTGTCCCCGGTCCCGTCACGCGGCGTCTGATGGCGCTCTACGACGCGCTCGCCCGCCGCGGCGTAGACTAGAGACGAGGCTCGTGGTGAACAGCGCCGCCGCTCTGTTTCCGAAGTTCTTGGTCCTCTGCAGCGTCATCCTGATTCTGACCGGCGTGGCACAGTACTTCGTCCGCCCGAAGAAGCCGAAGGAGACGCTCCCCGAGAAGCTCGTCAATCGCGCGACCATCACCGCGCTCGTGTCGATCGCCATCGGCGTCGCCGGCCTGCTCGTCGGCCTGGGCATCATCCCCATGCCCCGCTTCGGGTAGCCCGTTCCGGGCGGCTTCCGTCGCTCGCTCCACGTGGGGGCTCCGCTCGCTCGCTTCCTCTTGGGGGCGGAGGGGGACGGGTGTCGCCTCGTCCTGCGCACCTAAAAGGTTGGAATCGGCAGGCGGAACAACAGAGCCGCCTGCCTCAGCTCCGGCCGAGGCGACACCCGTCCCCCTCCGCGCACGCGTTCCACCTCGCTTTGCCAGTTCTGAGCCGACTTGCACGCGGAGCGAGAGGCGGCTCTTCGGGAAGCGGGGGGGGCGGGTGTTCGGTCGGCCGTAGCTGAGGCGGGCGGCTCTGTCGTTCCGCCCGCCGATTCCAACCCCTCGGGTGCGAAGGACGACCGAATACCCGTCCCCCTCGCCCCCGCCGAAGGGTTGAGCGAACGGAGGGGAGGGGCTAGCCCTTCTTGCCTTTACCGCCGCCGCCCTTGCCGCCGCCGGTGGCCTTGGCCAGCTTGGGCGAGACCATCACGCGATCCTTGGGCAGGAACGACAGCGCCGCGGTGTACGTCTTGGTCTTCTGCTGCTCCTGATCCTTGAGCGCGCCCTTGTCGTCGGTCTTGTGCAGGCCGAGCTTGGCGAAGGTGATCGCCGCGTAGGAGGCGATGGTCTCCTGCACGTTCGAGAGGTGCTGGTCGAACTCCTGCCGGGTGACGGTGATCTTCAGGACCGGCTGGTCGTCGAGCAGGCCGCTGTAGGTCACCTGCTGCAGCTCGGGCGCCTTGGCGAACATGGCGGTCAGGAACTCGGCCCAGTAGGTCATGGCGCTGTTGAACGTCAGCGCCTGCACGTACTCGTCCTTGCCGGCCTCGAGGTAGGGGTAGGTCACCTCGACGGCCTTGTGGGGCTCGTCCACGACCATCGTCGGCTTGTGTTTGAAGTTGTCGTCGATGTGCGTGACCTTCTTCTTCTCCGCCAGGTGGCAGGTGTCCTCGAGGTCCTCGGGCTCGGCGCGGTTCAAGCTGTGCATGAAGGCCTTCTGCACTTCCTCCTGGAAGGTGAGCGGGATGGAGTTCTCGCACTTCGGTCCCTTGTCGCCGTGGTCGCGCCAGATCTTGGCCACCGGGTTGCCGCCGGTCTGGGCTTCGCCCTCGGTGTTGTAGAGGGCGCCGAGGAAGGTGGTCGGCTCGAAGGTGTTGCGGGTCATCGCGTAGCGGTAAAGGAACTGCAGCGACTTGTAGACGTCGTCGCGCGGGGTCTTCTGCTTCAGGGCGGCGTGGAGCTTCACGTCCTGGCCGTCGGTCGGGCCGCTGACCTCGTCGCGCACGACGGTGAACGCGGGGACGCCGGGCGGGATCTTCGGCTGGTCGCAGCAGGTGGTCGGTGCGGCCGGCTTGTCGTTCTGGCAGGACGCGAGGGAGGTCAGGGCGAGCGCCAGGCCGCCCAGACCGAGAACAGAGACGACAACGCTACGCGGCAGCTTGCGAGAGGGCATCATCGGGATCTCCTCCAAGGGGTGAGAGAACGACGCGTGAGCGCAAACTACATCAACCGGGCCGCCGGGCGGGGTCTTTCTTTCCAATCGGCACCAAGGTAGGTTATTGTACGTCGTCGGAGCCGAACCGGCCGGCGCTCCGGTAAATCCAACTAGATGGCATCGATTTTCATGACGCGGCGACTTCGGGTCACGCTGCTTTTTTCGATGATGCTGTTGGTCCTGGGCGCTTCTAGGGAAGCGCGCGCCCAGCTGACGCCGCAGCAAAAACAGGACATCCACGTTCACTATCAGCAGGCCACGCGCGCCTACGATCTGGGGAAATACCAAGAGGCGATCGACGAATATCAGAAGGTCTACGAGATCGACGGCGATCCGGTCATGCTCTACAACATCGCCCAGGCCTACCGGCTGAACGACCAGCCGCAGGAGGCGATCCACTTCTACCGTCGCTACCTCCAGCGCTCCCCCGACGCGCGGAACAAGGACGACGTCGAGCGCAAGATCACGGCGCAGGAGAAGCTGATCGAGGATCGCCGGAAGGCCGCCGCCGCGGTGACGCCGCCGCCTCCCAAGCCCGACCTGACGCCGCCCCCGAAGGTCGTCGAGCCGCCGTCGCCGCCGGTGGTCGTGGCACCGCCGCCGCCACCGCCGCTCCCGCCCCCGCCGCCGCCAGCTCCGCCGTCGACGACGCGCCGGGTGGTCGGCTGGTCGATGATCGGCGTGGGCGTCGCCAGCGGTGTCGTGGCCATCATCGAAGGCGTGCGCGCGAAGAACTTCGGCGACGACCTGACGAAGGCTTCGCAGCCGCCCCCGCCAGGGCAGGCCCTGCCGGTCTGGAGCTCGACGGACCAATCGAATCAGTCGGCGGGGAAGACCGCCAACATCGTGGCCATCAGCTGCGGGATCGCGGGGGCGGCCTTGGCCGTGGCTGGTGCCGTCGTCCTCATCACCAACGGCTCCTCGTCGTCCGCGAGCGAGAGCGCGCCGCCCGCTCCACTGACCACGGTCAGCTTCAACCCGTGGCTTACTCCTGGACTGGTCGGCGGCGGTGTGGGGTTGAGGTTCTAACCCATGCGGCAAGCGCAGCACTTCCTCACCGGCGCGGCGTTGCTCGTCACGGTCCTCTTCGCGGTGGGCTGCTTCCGCCCGAGCATCAAGAGCGGCGCCTTCGCCTGCAGTGACGGCGGCGCCTGCCCGGACAACTTCACCTGCTACCACAAGACGACCCCGCCCCTCTGCATCCAGAACGGAACCGACGGGGCCGTGTTCACGGGCAAGGGCGGGACCGGCGGTGCGAGCGGCACCGGCGGACAGGGCGGCAAGGACGCCGGCATGGACGGGGGCGCCGACCGCCCCTGCCTCGGCGCGGTCGCTTCCACCAACTGCCCGACGGACGCCGGCGTCTCTGGCATGTGCGACCCGGTCTGCAACAGCGGCTGCGAGTGCTTCGAGAAGTGCTCGGTCAACCTGTCGGGCAACCTGACCTGCAATGCGCCCGCGCCACCCCCTCTGGCGGGCCTCTTCGCTTTCTGCTCGCAGATGAACTCCGGCGCGGCCCAGACCGACAACTGCGGCCCGGGCTTGTTCTGCATGGGCCAGGCCGGAGAGTGCGGCAGTCGCTGCTATCAGTTCTGCCGCACGGACAACGACTGCCAGGGCGGCGCAAGCTGCTCGCGAGACGCCGGCGGAGGAAACAAGGTCTGCGACTTCCCGCCCGTGCCCTGCGATCCCATCAAGGGCGTCGCCCTCAACGAACAGTCTTCTGGCTGCGCCGGCGGCGTGACGACGAACGAGAGCTGCTACCTGGCGAGCACCGGGCTCAACGAGACGATCTGCGACTGCCAGTTCATTCGCTCGGACAACGCCGTGGGGCGATTCCTCGATCCTTGTACGCACTCACGCGACTGCATCGGAGGCCTCGTTTGCTACGATCCGACGGGTGGCAG
>DATNDC010000040.1:0-5285 GCA_035607055.1 Polyangia bacterium | reverse complement strand
CGGGAAGAACTTCAAGTCGTCGGTCATCGGCGGCGTGACGACCGACTCGAGCAACGACGGCGGCTACGCGGCGAGCGGCATCGACTCGGCGTCGGGCGCCGCGAACAACTCGGGCGACATCCCGGCGTCACAAACCATGGTGGCCGCGGCCAAGACGCTCGGCGCCGGCCTCGGCATCCCCGACAGCGTCCAGACACCCGACTGGATCGCCTCCGCCGGCGGCAAGACCGTCACCGCCGCCCTCACCGCCATCCCCACCACCGCCTAGCGAACGAAAGGCATGCTCGCCGGCGTCTCACGGCTCGCGGAGGATGCAGCGGAACCCGAGGTGGCAGGTCGCGGTGTCGATCGCCTGCGCCATGCGCGCCGCCGGACGATAGCGGCGGCAGTAGTTGGGCGCGCAGAGGAATGAGCCGCCCTTGATGACCTTGCGCGGAATCGGCAAGGCGACCGAGGGGTCGTAGCTGCGCTCGCGCGCCGTCCGCGGCTCGCCCCCGCTGCAGCACGACTCCTGCGCCGGCTTGTTGTGCCCCGGCGCATACCAGTCGTTCGTCCATTCCCAAACGTTGCCGATCATGTCCTGCAGGCCCCAGCCGTTGGCCGGGAAGGCGTCGACCGGCGAGGTGGTCTCGTAGCCGTCGGCCAGCAAGTTGTCGTACGGGAACTCTCCTTGCCAGGTGTTGGCCATCGGCCTGCCGTCGGGCTCGAACACGTCGCCCCAGGCGTACTCGGCCTGGTCGAGGCCGCCCCGCGCCGCGAGCTCCCACTCCGCCTCGGTCGGCAGCTCCTTGCCGGCCCAGCGGGCGTAGGCGGCGGCGTCGTCGATCCCCACGTGCACGACGGGGTGGTCCTCGAGCCCGGCGATCGAGCTTCCGGGACCTGCGGGGTGGCGCCAGTCGGCGCCCGGGACGAACGCCCACCAGTTGAGGAAGTTGCGCAGGTCGACCCGTCCGGACGGCTTGACGAACACCACCGAAGCGGGGACCAGCAAGGCCGGATCGGCGCCCGGGTACTGCGCGGCGTCCGGCGCGATCTCGGCCTGGGTCAGGTGCCCGGTCTCGTCCACGAACTTCCGGAACAGGGCGTTCGTGACCGGCCAGCGATCCATCCAGAACCCGCTCACCGATTCGAGGTGGGCGGGCGCCTCCTCGCGGTAGTGCTGATTCGAGCCCATCATGAAGTCGCCACCCGGGATCCATTCCATGCCGGGACGATCGGGTCGGGGGGGAGTGATCACGACGGTCACTTGATGGGACAGCGTGGGAATGGACATGGCTGCACCTCGCGGGTGGATCTCCGGGACCGTAGGTTGGCGACGGCACCGCCCGCGGCAAGCGGCATCCCGCCCGATTAGGGCGTCGCCCCAGGGGTCGGCCGCTCGGTTGAATGCACCAGGGGCTTACAACGGCCGCGGCAGCGCGTGCGCATGTTCGCACCCGGGCTGTTCGCCGGGAGGCAAACCATGAGAACGCATCTCGCCGCCGCCACCCTGGCGGCGCTGGCGCTGGGAGCTGGAGTGGGAGTGGGAGCGCGACCTTCATTCGCCAAGTCGGCGGCGCCGGCGATCGATCCCGAGGCCGTCGAGGCGCTCCACAAGATGGGCGCCTTCCTGCGCGACCAGCAGAAGTTCACGGTGCGCGCGACCGCCACCACCGACGATCTCCTGTCCTCCGGCCAGAAGGTGCAGTTCAGCGGCACGATCGAGATGATGGTCCGCCGTCCCGACCGGCTGCGCGCCGACATCCGCGGCGACCGGCGCGACGAGCACCTCTACTACGACGGCAAGACCTTCACCGTGTACGGCGAGCGGGTCGGCTACTTTGCCAGCTTCGCGGCGCCGCCGACGCTGGCCGATCTGAAGACGGAGGCCGAGAAGCGCGGCATCGACCTGCCGCTGGCCGACCTCTTCTACTGGGGAACGGAGCAGGACGGGACCAAGGAGATCACCGCGGCGACCAAGGTCGGCGTCTCCACGGTCGAAGGGACCGCCTGCGACCACTACGCCTTCCGCCAGAAGGACGTCGACTGGGAGATCTGGATCCAGCAGGGGCCGCAGCCGTTGCCGCGCAAGCTGGTCATCACCACCACCGGCGACAAATCACGTCCCCAGCACAGCGCGGTCATGACCTGGGATCTCTCGCCCCAGCTCGGCGACGAGCTGTTCACCTTCGTGCCGCCGCCCGAGGCGCACAAGATCGACTTCGAAAACGTGACCGCCGCCCGCGCGCGGCGATGAAGGAGGAGACCATGAACGCCGTGAAGACATGGGGTACGCGGGTCGCAGTCCTGGCCGCCTCGGTGGCCGCCTTCCTGACCGTGATGGGCCTGGTCCCGCGCGCGGCCCAGGCCATGGTCGTCGTTCGGACGGCCGTCAACTACCACCCGGTCGCGCGCGCGGCGGTGGTGACCGGCGCGGCGGTGGCGACGGCGGCGGTGGTGGGATCGGCGGTTCGCACCTTGCCGCCCCACTGCACTCCGGTGGTGGTGGGCGGGGTGGCCTACCAGCAGTGCGGCAGCGCCTGGTACCAGCCGCGTTACGCCGGCTCGCAGGTGACCTACGTGGTCGTCAATCCACCCCGGTAGACGAGAGGAGACCACCATGGAGACACAGGGTGTCGAGAGCTTCGCTCAGGCAGGCCCGCTCGAGGGCGAGGCCCCGGGGCTGGCCGGGATCGTGGGGCGCATGCGCCTCCTCGTGCGAGACCAGCCGGTCGGCGTGCTGGAGGTCAACAACGGGCGGGCCAAGCTGGTGCCGGACGGCGGCGCGGTCGACGTGACCGCCACCTGCATCTCGCGCGACGTCGTCATCAAGCTGCTGCGCGGGACCATCAACCCGATCGTGATGGCGCTGCAATCCGAGGGTCGCCTGCAGGGCGACCGGGAGCGCGGCGTGAAGATTCTCTACGGGCTGCGGGCCGGATCGCCGTTCACGGAAACCTCGTTCGACGGAAAGGACAGCTGACGATGTCGCTCAACACGGTGAGCATTCTGGATGGCAACTCCTTCGTGGTCAGCGATCGGCGCGGCGACATCGACGCCAGCCCGATCGACACGCAGGGGCTGTTCCTCGACGACACGCGCTTTCTCTCGCGCTGGATCCTGACCGTCAACGGCATCCGCCCCTCGGTGCTCTCGGTCGACGAGCAGGAGTACTTCCAGGTGCAGTTCTTCGAGGCGGTCACCACCAGCACCATCTACGTCGACTCGCACCTTTCGGTCGCCCGCAAGCGCGCCGTGGGGAAGGGTTTCCACGAGGAGATCCTGGTCGAGAACCACGACAAGCAGGCGATGGACCTGGACATCCAGGTGGACGCGGCGGCTGACTTCGCCGACCTGTTCGAGGTCAAGGACAAGCTGCAGAAGAAGGGCGAGCTCTACACCAAGGCGACCAGCGATCGCCTCACCCTGGGCTACAAGCGCGATCGGTTCGTGCGCGAGACGTACATCTCCGCCAACCAGAAGGGGCAGGTCGACGAGAAGGGGTTCCACTTCAAGGTCCACCTGCCGCCGCGCACCTCCTGGACGGTCTCGCTCGACGTGCAGGCCTCGAACCGCGCCACCGGGGACGCCGATCGGCGCAGCAAGGCGGACGTCGACGCCTGGGTGCAGAGCGCGCCCCGCCTGGTCTGCTCCTGGGACCCGCTGCACCTCATCTACAAGCGCAGCCTGGTCGACCTGGCGGCGCTCCGGTTTCGTACCGGCCTCACCGGTGGCGCGTTGCCGGCCGCCGGGCTCCCCTGGTTCATGGCGGTGTTCGGCCGCGACAGCCTGATCACCAGCTTCCAGGCCATGCCCTTCGCGCCCGAGATGGCCGCCACCACGCTGCGCACGCTGGCCCTCTTCCAGGCGCGACAGGAGGACCCCTTCCGCGACGCCGAGCCGGGGAAGATCCTGCACGAGCTGCGCCTCGGCGAGATGACCGCCTTCGAGGAGCGGCCGCACTCCCCCTACTACGGCGCCGCCGACGCCACGATGTTGTTCCTCATCGTGCTCGAGGAGTACGTGCGCTGGAGCGGGGACCAGGGGCTGGCCCGCGAGCTCGAACGCGAGGCGCGCAACGCGGTGGCCTGGATCGACCGCTACGGCGACCGCGACCACGACGGCTACGTCGAGTACGAGCGCCGCAACAAGGAGACCGGCCTCGAGAACCAGTGCTGGAAGGACTCCTGGGACTCGATCGCCTTCGCCGACGGCACGCTGGCGCCGCTGCCGCGCGCCACCTGCGAGCTGCAAGGCTACGTCTACGACGCCAAGCGCCGGGTGGCGCGTCTGGCGCGCGAGATCTGGAACGATCCCTCCTGGGCCCAGCAGCTGGAACGCGAAGCCGAGGATCTGAAACAGCGCTTCAACCGCGACTTCTGGATCCCGGAGCGGAACTTCTTCGCCCTGGCCCTGGACGGGAACAAGCGGAAGGTCGACTCGCTGACCTCGAACATCGGCCATCTGCTCTGGAGCGGGATCGCCGACGACGACAAGGCCGAGAGCTGCGTCAAGCACCTGATGAGCGACGCGCTCTTCTCGGGCTGGGGCGTGCGCACCATGGCCTCCAGCGAGGGCTCGTACAACCCGATCGGCTACCACGTCGGCACGATCTGGCCGCACGACAACTCGTTCATCGCCTGGGGGTTGCGGCAGAGCGGGTACCGGGCCGAGGCGGCCCTCATCTCGCGCGCCATGCTGGAGGCGGCCGACCTCTTCGGCGGCCGGCTCCCCGAGGCGTTCGGCGGGTTCCCCCGCTCGGACACCCACTACCCGGTCGAGTACCCGACGGCCTGCAGCCCGCAGGCCTGGGCGACGGGGGCGCCGCTGCTGCTCCTGCGCACGCTGCTGGGCCTCGAGTCCGACGGCACGCACCTGATCGTCGACCCGGCCATCCCGGAGCCACTCGGGCGCATCGAGCTGCTCGACATCCCCGGGGTCTGGGGACGCATGGACGCCTTCGGCCGCGCCCGTGCCGCGCACTAGGACGACGACCACGCGGCGGCGCTCCGGCTCCAGTTGGCGCTCCTCTTCCCCAGGTAGCCGGCGCCGCCCGACCTTTGCGCGACCGCCCCACAGGGGGCACGCGCGGCCGGCATTAGGTTCTGGGGGAGGTGTGACATGAAAACTCGGAGCCAGGCGGTGAGGGTGATGGTCGCGGTGGCGGGCTGCTTGCTCGCGCTCGGGCTGGAAGGCGGCGTCTCGCGCGCCGAAGCGCCGTCGGGGCCCACGGTGGCCCGGCGGACGCGGGAGACGATGGTGGTGACCGGGATCGATCGAACCAATCGCAGCGTGACCTTGCAGAA
>DATNDC010000036.1:0-17606 GCA_035607055.1 Polyangia bacterium | reverse complement strand
ATCGGGCAAGTCGGACGGTTGCGGTGGAACCTGCTCCTGCCCGGCCGGCTCGATGAGCTACCTCGGCTCGTGCTGCACGCCGAGCTGCCCGGCCGACGGGAGCGAGGCCGGCAAGTCGGACGGCTGCGGCAAGACCTGCGGGTGCCCGAGCGGCGCGGTGCTCTACGGCGGCAGCTGCTGCACGCCGAGCTGCCCGGCCGACGGCAGCGAGGCCGGCCTGTCCGACGGCTGCGGCGGCAAGTGCGGCTGCCCGACGGGCGCGACGATGTACATGGGGAGCTGCTGCACGCCGAACTGCCCGACGGACGGGAGCGAGGCCGGCAAGTCGGACGGCTGCGGCAAGACGTGCGGGTGCCCGAGCGGCGCGGTGCTCTACGGCGGCAGCTGCTGCACGCCGAGCTGCCCCAAGGACGGCAGCGAGGGCGGCAAGTCCGACGGCTGCGGCGGGACCTGCACCTGCCCGATGGGCGAGACCAGCTACCTGGGCGCCTGCTGCACGGCAAACTGCCCGACCAACGGCAGCCGCGCGGGCATGTCGGACGGCTGCGGCAAGACGTGCGGCTGCCCGAGCGGCGCGGTGCTCTACGGCGGCAGCTGTTGCACGCCGAGCTGTCCCCAGGACGGGACCTGCGGCGGCAGCGACGGCTGCGGCGGCAAGTGCGGCTGCACGGGCGGCGGCATGTGCACGAACGGCACGTGCCCGACGAAGATCTGCAACCCGAGCTGCGCCTGCGGCCTGACCTGCAACAACGGCACCTGCGTCCCGCTGTTCTGCGACAACGGGATCTGCGGCTGCAGCTGCTGCGGCGGCGAGGGGGGCGGCGCCGGTGGATCGATCGGCGGCATCGGAGCCTTGTGGTCGGAGTGAAAGGCGTCGTGCGCTCGCTCGCCGTCGTCGCCTCGGGCGCGCCGCTCACGCTCACACTCCTGGCGTCGTGCTCGTTTTCGCCCCCCCAGGCGCAGGGGACGTCGTCGTCGACCACCACGCCGCCGCCGGTGACCATCCAGACCTGCGGCGCGCTGTGCGCCGACTTCCCCTCGGCGCCGGTCATCGCCGGCGGCGCCCCGGGGAACGCGCCGTCGATCTTCAGCGGCAGCGGCAGCGCCCCCGGGCCGTGCATCACCGAGCCCGAGGCGGGGACGCTGTTCCCCAACAATTGGCTGCGGCCGCGGGTGAAGGTGACGGCGCCCGGCGCGTCGCTGCTCGAGATCCGGTTTCACACCGACCTCGAGGCGAACGACCTCGTCGTCTACACGGCCGACGACAACTGGGCGCTCGACAAGAGCACCTGGCTGAACCTGGCGGCGCACGTGGTCGAGCGGCCGATCACGGTCACCGTGCGCACCTCGGGCCCCGCCGGCCTGTCGGCGCCGAGCACGGCGACGTTCACCATCGCGCCCGCGCAGGCGTCGGGCCAGATGGTCTACTGGGCGCTGCGCGGGTTCGACGCCACCAACACCAACAACGAACAGCTCTACGGCTTCTCCGTCGGTGACGAGAGCGTCACCTCGGTGCTGACCGTTCCGCAGGTTCAGGAGACGGCCAGCGGCGTTCAGATCACCTGCATCGGCTGCCACACGGCGACGCCGGACGGCAGCTACGTCGGGTTCACCGGGAATTACCCCTGGCCGAACGCGCTCGCCGCGGTCGATCCCACCACGGCCGGCCAGATGCCGTCATTTCTCGGCGCGGCCGGGGGCGAAACGCTCACCACCTTCTGGCACGGCATCGTCACCTTCTCCGCCGGGCACTGGGCCCCGAGCGACCACGTCGGGATCACCACGCTCAGCACGCAGGCGGTCGATCCGAACGCCAGCCTGATCTGGATGGAGCTCGATTCGGGAGCCACCGGCGTCCTGGCCCGGCAGGGCGATCCGGCGGGCGCAGCCGCGCCCAACTTCAGCCACGACGGCACGCGCGTCGTCTACACCTCGACCAACGCCAACCAGGACGGCCGGCTGGGCGTCGGAACCGCCGACCTCTACACCGTCCCCTACGGCGATCGCGCGGGCGGCGCGGCCACGCCCGTCGCCGGCGCCGCCGATCCGAGCTACGCCGAGTACTACCCGGCCTTCTCGCCCGACGACGCGCTGATCGCCTTCAACCGGCTCTCGCAGGCCGACGCCAGCGTCACCCCCACGGGCCAGCCCTACGAGGGCGGGATGTATTTCAACCCGGCCGCCGAGGTGTGGATCGTCCCCAGCGCCGGCGGCGCCGCGATCCGCCTCCTGGCCAACGATCCGCCCGCCTGCACGCCGGCCGTCACGCCGAACCCGACCGTGTATCCGAACAAGACCGGCTGGGACAACTCGTGGGCCAAGTGGTCGCCCGAGGTCGGCGCGTTCAACGGCACCAAGTACTACTGGCTGATCTTTTCCTCCTACCGCTACGACATCTCGCCCACGCGCGGCCAGCTCTACATGACCGCCGTGGTCAAGCCCGAGGCGGGCCCGCTCGCCACCTACCCGGCGGTCTATCTCTGGAACCAGGATCAGACGACCAGCAATCACACGCCGGCCTGGGACAGCTTCAAAATCGGGCAGATCGACTGAGCATGCCGGTCCGCCCCCGCCGCCGCGCCAAGTTCGCCCGAGCCGGGCTGAGTCCGGTCCGCCGCCACAGCATCTACTTCCCAAGGCACATCCTGGCCGAGATCGGCGCCGAGGCCCGGCGCCTCGATCGCTCGCTCTCCTGGATGGTGCAGCACGCCTGGAAGATGGCGCGCGCCGAGATCGTCGGCGGTCGTTCGAGGCCGATCGACGAGGACCTTCGCGCCTCGGAGTGACGCCGCGCGAAGGCGTGGTCGTCGCGCCGGTCATCGCCTGTAAGGAATTTCCGTGAACCGCGCGGCGACGTTGATTGCGGAAACCCGCGGCTGGTCTGGCCGGGGGGCGGCACTAATTTCGGCCGCCAAAGGAGAGACCACCCATGCGTCATTCGAAGCGAGACATCCTCGAACTTTCTCTGGCCGCCTGTCTGGCGGCGTTCGTCGGCGTCGGCTGCGGCTCCTCGACGTCCAGCGACGTGGCGTACGAAGACGCGTACGCGGGCGACTACTATTACCCGGCCGACGTCGGCTACGCCGGCCTCTACGGCGCCGGATTTGGCTACTACGGCATCTACGCGGTGACGCCCCAGACGAACGGTGTGGCCGCGCTGACCGACGCTGGTTCGAGCGACGCCGCCGCCACGGGCGCGGGCGGTCACTCCGCCGCGACGGACGCCGGTCACCCCGGCACGACGGACGGCGGTCACCTCGGCGGCGGCGGGGCCAGCGGCACGGGCGCGGGCGCGTCGGGGATGACCACCGTGCGCGGCGCCGTCGGCGAGGCGATCCGGAACATCGCGCTCGGCAGCCAGGTCTGCCCGGGCCACGCCACGGTCACCCGCGGCGGCGGCTCGAACGTCTGCGGCCTCTCGGGCGCCGGCCTGATGATCGTCTTCAACGGCTGCACGTTGTCGGCCGGGGGCACCATCGACGGGACGGTGAGCGCGCAGTTCAACGTCAGCGCCTCCGACACCAATTGCAACAGCGCGACCACCGTCAGCATCGGTTACACCTCGACGATCACCAACCTCGCCTACACCGGAACGGGCGGGGCGAAGATCGTCATCCCCTCGCAGATGGACATGGCCACCGTCCACCTCGGGCTGGGCCAGACGCCCAGCTCGGTGGCGATGACCTCCTCCGGCGAGATTCAGCGGCTGGCGGGCGACGGGAGCACCAGCTCCGATCGGACCTACACCGGCAGCCGGACGTTCTCGTCGATCTCGATTCTCGATCAGACCTACACCGTCGACGGGATGATCAACGTGACCGACAAGGCGGGAGGGACGGGGACCATCTCGGGGACCGGCCTGCAGCGTGAGCGGACCTGCTGCAAGCCGACCGGGGGGAGCCTCTCGGTCTCGCGCATGGGCGGCAGCCACGCCGGCACGCACAGCTGGATGTTCACCTCCACCTGCGGCTCGGCGACGCTGGACGGCAAGACGGTCACCCTCCCGGCCTGCCTGTGAGGCGCGCCGGCGACCGCCAATGCCCGCTCCTTCTTCCGAGCTCCCCGGCGATTCGACGGAGCTGCTGCTGGATCTCGCCGCGGCCCTGCACGCCACGGCGAGCCCGGCCGACGTCGCCGAGGCGCGCCTGCGCGGGGTGGCAGGCGCGCTCGGCCTCGACGCGCAGTTCTTCACGCTGCAGAGCTTCTTCGCCACCGAGCTCCGGCGCGGCGAGCGGGAGCGGGTCGAGATCCGGCGCATCCCCTTCGACACCCGCTGGAACCTGGCCGAGGTGGCGGCGCTCGACGAGCTCTGCCGCGCGATCGCTGAACGCCGGGTGGACGCCGCCCGCGCGCGGCGCGAGCTCGACCGGATCGTGGCCACCAAGAGCGCCTACCCGACCTGGCTGGCCGCGCTCGCCTGGGGCCTCTACGGCGGCGCGGTGGCCATCCGGGTCGGCGGCCGCTGGGTCGAAGGGGCGGCCGGCGTCCTCATCGGCCTCGCCGCGGGCGCCGTCCACTTCCTGGCGGCCGAACGAAAGACGGTGAGCCTGGAGAAGACCTTCCTCGGCGCCATCTTCGGCTCGCTGGTGGCGTTCCTGCTGGCGTTCGTGTTTCCGCCGTTCGACTATCCGCGGGCGCTGTTCGGAGGGATCTCGCTGCTCATCCCGGCGATGGTGGTCACCATCGGGATCCACGAGCTGGCCAACGAGGAGCTCGAGTCCGGGACCGTCCGGCTGGTCTACGGGCTCATGTGCTTCGGCCTGCTCGGCGCGGGGATCGTCGCCGCCTACACGCTGGGGAGCTTCTTCGGCCTCCACCCGGCGCACGCGACGGCGAGCAAGCTCCCCGATCTCGTCGTGCTGGCCTGCGTGGCCCTGGGCGGCCTGGCGCTGGTGGTCTGTCTCGAAGCGCGCCCGCGCGACGTCGGCTGGATCGTGGCCGCCGCGGTGA
The DNA here is from genome assembly GCA_035607055.1 of Polyangia bacterium. Taxonomy (GTDB): domain Bacteria; phylum Myxococcota_A; class Polyangia; order Fen-1088; family Fen-1088; genus JADGRB01. The sequence goes on along the minus strand of DATNDC010000036.1, from coordinate 12,656 downwards.
TCGCCTACGGCGCCCAGGAGCTGAGCCGACTGCCGCTCGGCGACCGGGGCGCTCCCCTCGTGGTCTCCTTCGTGCTCGGCTGCGCGGCCTACCTCTACGCCCGCCGCCCGGGACGCGTCCCTTTCACGATGCTGGTCCCCGGTCTGCTGCAGCTCGCGCCCGGATTCCTGGGGACCAAGGCCACCTTCCGGATGCTCACCGTCGGCGCGCCGGTGCCGGCGGGCGCGAGCTACTTCGACGTCGTCCTGCTGGCGCTCCAGCTCGGCATCGGCATCCTCGCCGCCGGCCTGCTGTTCAAGCGCGTCGGGAGGCGGGCGCAGACCGTCCCACCTCCGCTCAGACCAGCTGTCAGATGACGATGGCCATCCGCCGCAGGCCCGGATCCTTGGCCAGGCAGATCACCGCCATCTTGGAGAGCTCCGCTCGCTTGGCCGACGGATCGGTCCAGGTGCTGGTCATCGCCGTCGAGGCGCAGCCCATCCCGAGGGCGGCGAGCCCGAGCAGCCAGGTCGCAGCCAGGCAAGATCATGGAATGGCGCGAACGGCACCCGGCCGAGCCACGATTGATGGTCATCTTTTCAGGCGGAGGCTGATGGTCCGTATCGTCGAGATCGCGCTGAGCTTCGGGTTAATCGTTCTGTGGGTCGCAGGGCTCTGTTTCGGAGCTTCGACCTGGCTGACCTGGTTCGTGCTGGTGGCGGGTCTGATCGCCTTCGGCGGGGCGGCCCGATTCACCGATTCGGCCCGCGCCGGCGAATTCGGGTGGGGCGCGCTGGCGGCGGGACTCCTTCTGCTCTGGATCGTCGCCCTCATCACGCGGGCGACCCCCTGGCTCACCTGGTGGACATTCGCTTTCGCCTGCGCGTCGGCGCTCCTGGCGGCGGCTTCGGCGTCGGGACGGATCCATTTCGGTCGCGCGCGTTCCGAAGGCTCGGCCTGAAGCATGCTAGCGTCGATTCATGGGCTACGCGTTCAAGCAGCTCGGTGCCGAGGATCTGCCGCTCGCCCGGGGGCTGCTCGCGGTCTTCGGCGAGGCGTTCGCGGAACCGGAGACCTACGGCGCACGCCAGCCGGACGACGCCTACCTGGCGCGTCTCCTGGGTAAGCCGCAGGTGCTGGTCCTGGTGGCGCTGGACGGTGCGACCGTGGTGGGCGGCTTGATCGCCTACGAGCTCGAAAAGCTCGAGCAGGCCCGGAGCGAGATTTACATCTACGACCTCGCCGTCGCCGAGGCTCACCGCCGCCGGGGGCTGGCGACCGGCCTCATCGGCACCCTGGGAAAGATCGCCAAGCCGCGGGGAGCCTGGGTGATGTTCGTCCAGGCCGACCGGACGGATCCCCCGGCCATCCGTCTCTACGAGTCGCTGGGGACCCGCGAGGACGTGCACCATTTCGACATTCCGGTCGGCTGACGCGGGGCGAAAAATTCTGCGGAGGTGACTAACCTCGAAGGGGGGTCCGGGCACTGTACGACCAGAGGACCCATGACCGCCGCGAAGACCCGCACTGCGCCCCGGCCCGAGGAGAAGAACGACCGTCGCCTGGGCCGCGCCAATCTCCGTGTCCCGGTGCAGGTTGCTGCGCACGGGTACCTCCTGGCCGGCACCGCCAGAAACCTGTCGCTGGGGGGGATGTTCGTGGCGACGGGGCGCCGCCTGCCGGTCGGCGATCGGGTGGTGCTCCGGATCGCGCTCCTCGAGGAGTCGGAGCCGGTCGAGATCCGCGCAGAGGTCAGCTGGTGCCGGGAAACTTCGGAGGACGACCGGCGGCCGGCTGGGATTGGCCTTCGTTTCACCGAGCCTCTGCTGGAGGCGGCCATCTTCGTGCGGGTGTTGTTGCGGTTGTCCCAGCAGGGCGGGATCTAGCCGCCCGGCGTCCGCGAGCGGCGTGTATGATGCCGAACGCCGCCGCCGCGTCGCCGGGGCACGCGGCGGAGAACCGATGAAGACCTTCGCACCCTCGCTGCGCGGCGCCGCCACGCTCGCCCTGGTCGCCGGCCTGGCGATTCTCTTCGGCGGCGCCTGCGCCGGCAACGGAGGTGGCGGCTCGCCGGCGGGCGGCTCGGGCGGCTCGCCGACGGGCGGCTCGTCGACGGGCGGCTCGCCGGCGGGCGGCTCGGGGAGCGGCGGGAGCGGGACCGGGGGCGCGGCCGGCGCGCCCGGCAGTGGGGGCCGGGCGACGGGGGGCGCGGTCGGCACCGGGGGCGCGGCTTCGGGGGGCGCGGTCGGCACCGGCGGCGGCCCGGGGAGCGGCGGCTCGGGGCAGGGCGGGGCGGCGGGCAGCGGCGGCGGGGCGGGCCACTGCGGCGCGCGCGCCGGGCTCCTCTTCTGCGATGACTTCGAGAGCGACGCAGCGGGCGTGCCGCCCGCGACGCCCTGGGCCACCAGCATCATCGGCGCTGGGACGGTGACGATCGACGGCAGCGAGCCAGCGGCCAGCGGAACCAAGTCGGTTCACATCCAGGACGGCGACAGCGACTACGACACGCTGTTGGCGCTGCACGACACCACCATCCTCCCCTCCCCGACCGGGCGCCTCTACGTCCGCTTCTACATCCGCCTCGCGGCGGCGATGACGGCCGGTCACAACAGCTTCGTCCTCGGCGATCTCTTCGCCTCGCCCGGCGACGCGGGGAGCCTCCGCTTCAGCGAGGACAACCAGATGTTCGCCGAGTCGATCGGCGGCGACGCCCAGGGGGCGATGTCCAACAACAACTTCTACAACGACCATCAGATCGGGCCCGGCCTCACCGCCGGCCAGTGGGCCTGCGTCGAGCTGCTGCTCGATCACGTCACGCCCGAGATCGACGTCTGGTTGAACGGCACCGAGATCCCCGATCTGAAGTCGACCGCCTGGGCGATCGACGCCTACGACGACCTCCGCTTCGGCTTCGAGAAGTACGCCGGCCCCGGCTCGGAGATCTGGTACGACGACATCGCCCTCGGCACGCAGCCGATCGGCTGCGACTGACACCTCCCCGGCGCCGCGGCCGCCGTTCGCGACCCCGCGAGCGCCGCCCAGGCGACGGTCGCCAGCGCCCAAGTCCGCCGATCAGGGCGCATGGTGGGCGAGCCCGAACTCGCGGCTCTGTTCGGCGCTGAAGGTTCCGAAGAGGAGATCGATCGCCGGGAACAGCGCCGCGAAGTTGCGCCCCGGACCGCCGCGCTGGTGGTGGCGGTGGTGAAATCGGGGCGTCGCGAGCAGGCGCTGCAGCGGGCTGGCGGGCAGACGCAGGTTGGCGTGCACGAAGACCGTGGTCAACTTCAACAGCGCCAGCGCCGTGGCGTGGGCGCCGAGCGGGACGCCGAGCAGCACGAGCGGCGCGTTCTGGCAGAGCGTGAGCAAGAGGATCTCGATCGGGTGCTGCCGGAACGACGCCAGCCAATCCATCTGCTCCGACGTGTGGTGGAGCGCGTGCAGGCGCCAGAGCCAGGGGACGGTGTGCGCGGCCCGGTGATAGAGGTAGCCGCCCAGATCGAACAGCAGGAGACCGACCACGACGGTGGCGACGAACGCCGGTCGTCCGCCGCCGAGTCTCGACAGGAGCGGGCGTTCGACCGACCAGGCGTCGAGCTCGGCCAGGACCCCGGCGGCCACCACCGCCAGCAGGAGGTGGGTGACCACCTGGCCGGCGGTGGCGAAGGCGAGATCCATCGACCAGCTGGTCCGGCGCGCGGCGTGTGCCGGCGCGAGGTGCTCGAGCGGCACGAACGCCAGCGCGCAGAGGCCGGCGAACACCAGCGGCCGGCCGACGTGCGCGGCCGCCAGATCCGTCAGCGCGCTCATCGGCGCTAGTAGCCCTGCGCGACGTCCACGCTCTCGCGGACGCGGACCTCGACGGCCGTCCCCGGTTCGACCGTCGTGTTCGCCGGCGTCTCCTGGCGGCGGACCCGGTAGTCGGCGGCCAGCTGGGGCGGAATCCGGCCCCCCTCGCTCCCGGTGGCTACCAGGACCAGCCCCAGCTTGCGCGCCTGGCGCATCGCGACGCTGAGCCGCTTCCCCTTGAAGTCGGGGACCGTCACGACCGTCGGTAGGTCCACCTCGCTCTCCGGCGGCTCCGGCGCCCCGTGTTCTTTGGTCGCGGACGATCGTTCTTTCGGCCCGGCCGCCCTCGATTTCGTCGCCGTCGGGGGCGGCGGCGCGCTGTCGGCGCCGACGGCCCGGGCCTCGAGCTTTACCGCGCCAAAGAGTCCGGCGGCGCCGAGCAGCAGGCAGCCGACGAGCGGCAGCCTCCGGTGTGGCGTGAGAAAGGGTGGGAGCGAGCGTGAACGGTTGGCATCCCGCGTATCGATCATGGGCATCCTCCTGGCGGCTTCGTCTCGCCGCGCCGACGTCGAGGAAGAGCAACCGGCGTGCCCGACCCGATCCGGCGTGGACGCGAGCCACGCGCCACCTTGCAGGGAAGAACCGGCGCTCCGACCGGTTCCAACCTGTCAAAGACCTTAGCGACCTGTAGTGTCGAACAGCTTCTCGTCGATGGGGTTCTTCATCGGTGAAGGAAGATCCAGAGACTCTTTGCGCGACAGGACAGCCTTCTTCGAGGGATGCGCGGTTTTGGCGCGCGCCCTGCCGCTCTTGGAGATCGTTCCCAGGGCGCCCACGGCCGGCGTCGTCGCCGCGGGCGCCGCTGGCGGGGGCGGTGGATCGCCGGCGGGCGTCGGGGCGTGGGCGGGCGACGGCACCGCGGCGACGGGCGTCGCGGCGACGGGCGTCGCGGACAGCGCGGCCGGACGCCGGTGAAGCGCCCGGACGCCGAGCACCGTCGGCCCGGCCAGGAGCACGAGCGCGCTGGTGGTCAGCGCCAGCGGACGCGCCCAGGCCGGCCGGGCGAACGCACGCGCCAGCACCCTGGCCGCCGCCGTGGCCGAGGCGGTGCGGGCGGCCGGATCGGCGCGCAGCAGATCGAGCACCACCCGGTCGAAGGCCGGCCGGTAGGCGGCATTCAACCTCGACGCCGCCGCGAACGCCCCCTGGGGCAGCGTGCCGGTGGCCGCTTCGTACAGCATCACGCCGACGGAGAAGAGATCGGACCGCGCGTCGGTCGGCCCGCCCCGCCGCTGCTCGGGCGACATGTACGGCAGCGTCCCGAGCACGGCGGCCGTCTCGGTCAGCCGGGTGAGCGCGCCCGCCCCGGGCGCCTCCGGACCGTCCCAGCGCGCGATGCCGAAGTCCGCCAGCCGCGCGCCGTCGGGGGCCAGGAGGACGTTCGCCGGTTTGAGATCGCGATGGACCACTCCGGCGGCGTGGGCGTGCGCCAGCGCCTGGAGCAGCCGCCCGAAGATCGCGGCGGCCTCGGCCGGCGCCAGCGGACCCGACGCCAGGCGGGCGCGCAGATCGACGCCGTCCACCAGCTCCATCGCGAACCAGGGGAGCCCGGCGTCGTCGCCCTGGTCGATGACGGCGACGATCGCGGGGTGGCCGAGCCGCGCCAGCGTCGTCACCTCGCGGGCGAACCGCGCGACCACCAGCGGATCCTGCGCCAGCGCGGGGGAGAGGAACTTGAGGGCGAGCTTCTTCCCTGCCGGATCGACGGCCCGGTAGACGGTCCCCATGCCGCCGCCGCCGAGGCGGGCCTCGATCCGGTAGCCGCCCACCTCCGTGCCCGTTCGATCGATCTCCGGCACGAAGCGCGGGCGCGCGGCCAGCGTTCCGGCGCGCGTCACGTCGACCTCCAGGGCGCAGGTGGGGCAGGTCACCACGTCGGCGCCGGCGGGGAGCGCCGTGCGGCAGGCGGGGCAGAGCAGGTTCACGGTCGTTCCTTTGCGTCGGGGGCGCCGGGGGCGTCGGGCGCCGCGGCCGGCTCGTCCGCCCAGAGGTCGATCCCCAGGGCGGCCATCTTCTTGTCCAGCGTCGGGCGGCTGATCCCCAGCTGCTTGGCGGCACGCGCCTTCACGCCGCGCGCCGCGCGGAGGGCGTCGAAGATCGCCGCTCGCTCGAGCGAGGCCACCTGCGCGGGGAGCCCTGCCGCCGCCGCCGCCGGCGTGACGGCCGCGGGCCGGGACGCCGGGGCCGGGCGTCCCGGCGGGCCGAGCGCTTCATCGATCTCGCCGGCGTCGAGCGGGCCCCGCGCGGCGGGGTCGCGCAGCACGAGCGCCCGCTCGAGCACGTTGCCGAGCTGGCGCGCGTTCCCCGGCCAGGGGGCACGCGCGAGCGACGCCAGCGCGGCAGACGACAGGCCCGGATCCGATCGGCCGAGCGCCCCCGCCAGCCGCGCCAGCAGCACCGCCGCCAGCGGCGCCACGTCCTCGGCGCGCGCGCGCAGCGGCGGGATCTCGATCCGGATGACGTTGAGGCGATAGTAGAGATCCTCGCGGAAGCGCCCGGCGGCGATCTCGGCCGGGAGGTCGCGGTGGGTGGCGGCGATGACCCGCAGATCGACCGAGCGGGGCGTGCTCGATCCGAGGCGGCAGTAGACGCGCTCCTGCAGGACGCGCAGCAGCTTGACCTGCAGCGGCGGCGGCAGGTCGCCCACCTCGTCGAGGAACAGCGTGCCGCCGTCGGAGGCCTCGACCCGCCCCTCGCGGGCGGTCACCGCGCCGGTAAAGGCGCCGCGCTCGTGGCCGAACAGCTCGGCCTCGGCGAGCGCCTCGGGGATGGCGCCGCAATTGACCGCTACGAACGGGCCCCGCCCGCTCTGGCGGTGAATGGCGCGCGCGATCTCCTCCTTGCCGGTGCCGCTCTCGCCGGTGACCAGCACCGTCGAGGTCGTGCGCGCGGCCGCCGCGGCCAGCTTGAGCACCCGCGCGTAGAGGGCGCTGCCGCCGATCGGGCCCTCGATCGTGGTTGCGTCGGCGACGGCGCCCCCCAGGCCGTGCAGCGCGGCCACCGCGGCCAGGGCCTCGGCCCGGGCCGCCTCGAGACGGGTCCACGGCTGGGCGTTCCGCCGCTCGAGGTAGAGGAATCCGAGCGCCTCGTCGGCCGCCAGGAGCGGTGCCACCAAAACTGCGCGCGCCGCGGCGGCGGCGACGCTGCGGCCGCCGGCCAGCGAGCGCTCCTCGACGACGCCGGAGAAGAGCACGGCGCGGCGCTGGGCGGCCGCCGCGGTGAGCAGCGCGCGCGCGATCACCGGCGCTCCTTCCGGCGTGGGGCCGGCGGGCCGGCGCTCGCTCCGTTCCCCCAAGGCGCGCAGCCCGGCCGCCGCGCCGTCGCCCGCGAAGAGCCAGGCGCGGGTGGGCCGCAGACCTTCGGCGGCGGCGTCCAAGACGGCGTCGACGACCTCGGCGAGCGTCTTGGCGCGCCCGAGGCGTCCCGCCAGACGCGTCACCTCGCCGAGGAGCGCGTCGAGGCCCACGGTCCCGGGCGCCGGCTCCTCTGCGGGTGCGACCGCCGCGGGCGCCGCCGCGCCGGCGGTGACGACGACCGTCGCGTCGCCGAAGCGGGCCGACAGCACGGCCAGATCGGGATCGTAGAGCAGCAGCGAATCACCGACGGCGATCTCGTCGCCCGAGGCCAGCCGGCGCGGCGCCCGGATGGCCTCCCCATTGACGAACGTCCCGTTCTGGCTGCCGAGGTCTTCGATGCTCACCGCGCCGCCCTCGACGGTGAGGCGGCAGTGCTCGCGCGAGACCTTGCCGTCGACGAGCTGCAGATCGGCAGCCCCAGCCCGCCCGATCACCGTGGCGTCGCCCAGCTCCCACCGCACGCCCCGCTTCGGTCCGAACAGAGCCACCAGCGCCGCGGGCACGTCCTCATCTTAACAAAACGTCAAACCTCTTTGCGGGGTGGCTCTTCGCAACGCGCGCGGCGCCCGGTTTGCGACCGCGCCGCGCGCGGCACGTCCGTTGCGATGTGGAGCCGCGAGGAGGTCCCATGTCGCTCGTCGTCCTCGTCGCCCGCGCTCTGACCGTGATGTCGTTGTTCGTCCTCGCGCCGTCCGCGCGGGCTGCGCCGCCGCCATCCGCCTGCCGTCCCGGCGAGACCGCGGTGGTCGTCGAGCTGCAAGCGCACCGGCTCACGCTCTGCGCCGGGGGGCGCGTCGAGGGGGAGCTGGACGTGGCGCTGGGGACGGGGGGCGTCGGCAAGCGCGTGGCCGGCGACGACCGCACGCCGGTCGGCGTCTACGGCCTCGGCGCGCCGCGCGCCTCGCGCCACTACCACCTGTTCGTGCCGGTGGAGTACCCCACGCCGGCGCAGCGGCGCCTCGGCTTCACCGGCGGCGCCATCGGCATCCACGGGCCGCCGCGCGGCTACGAGTGGGTGACCCGCCGGGCGCCCACCAAGGACTGGACGGCGGGCTGCATCGCCCTCGCCACCGACGCGCAGATCGAGCTCCTGGCGACCTGGATCCACGACCGCGCCGTTCACCGCGTTCGTCTCGGGTGAGCGTAACCGCGGCGCGCGGGGGGCGTAGCAGTGGGTGCAACCGAGGGCCGCAAGCGCCACTCGACTTCACCGACGACCAGGAGAGACCACATGAGCATCAAGGGAGCAATGATCGCCGCTTCAGTGGCCGGGCTATTCGCGACGGGCGCGGCCAGCGTGGCCGCCGCGGCCGACAAGAAGGGGGAAGAGGTGATGTGCGCCGGAATCAATTCCTGCAAGGGGCAGGGGTCCTGTCACAGCGCCAGCAACGCCTGCGCTGGCAAGAATGGGTGCAAGGGGCAGGGGAACATGAAGACGACGAAGGAGCAGTGCCTGGCCAAAGGCGGGAAGATCGCCAAGTAGGCCCGGTGAGGCAGCCGCGGCGCCCAGAGTGGGGTGGCGACACTTCGGGCGCCGCTGCGTAACCTCGGCCTTCGAGCGGCGTACGACCGTCATGGTCCCCGGAAGTTTTCCTCACCTCGGACGCGGCCTCGGCCTGCGGCGCGAGCACTACCGCGAGGTGATCGAGACGGGTCCCGACGTCGGTTGGTTCGAGGTGATCTCGGAGAACTTCCTGGGCCCGGGCGGCAACCCGCGGCGCGTCCTCGAGGCCGTGCGGCGCGACTATCCGGTCGTTCTCCACGGCGTCTCACTCTCCATCGCTTCGACCGATCCGCTCGACGGGCGCTATCTCGCCGAGCTGGCGGCCCTGGCGCGCGACGTCGAGCCGGCCTGGATCTCGGACCACCTGTCGTGGGGGACGGCCCACGGAATCAACGCGCACGAGCTGCTGCCCGTTCCCTACACCGAAGCGGCGCTGGCGCACGTGGTGCGGCGCGTGCAGGCGGTTCAAGAGCGCCTCGGCCGGCGCATCCTGCTGGAGAATCCGTCGAGCTACCTCACGTTCCGGGACGCCGACATGGCCGAGCACGATTTTCTCGCCGAGCTCGCGCGGCGCGCCGATTGCGGCCTCCTGCTCGACATCAACAACGTGTTCGTGAGCGCCCACAACCAGGGGTTCGATCCCCACGTCTACCTGGCCGCGCTCCCCGGCGAGCGGATCGGGCAGATCCACCTGGCCGGTCACAGCGAAGAGGGGGGGCTGTTGATCGACACGCACGACCGCCACGTCCGCCTCGAGGTGTGGCGGCTTTACGCCGAAGCGATCGCGCGCTTCGGGCCCCGCTCGACGATGATCGAGTGGGACGAGGCGGTCCCCGCCTTCGCGGAGCTGGAACGCGAGCTCGAGCGGGTCGCGCACTGGGAGCGAGTCGGCCTGGAGGCGCAGCGGCGTCGTCATGCGGCCTGAGCCGTCGCCGTCCGTGCCGCCGTCGCTCGCCGGCCTGCAACGCGCGCTGCTGGCGCTCGTCACCGGCCGCGAAGCGCCCGGGCCGGAGCTGCGGGCGGACGCCTTGGTGGCCGGCGATTCCCGGGCCAGCGCGGACCAGCGGATCGCCGTCTACGCGCACATGGTCCGCACCCGGTTGGCCGAGGCGCTCGCGTCGCAGTTCCCGCGGCTGGCGCAGCGGCTCGGGGCGGAAGCGTTCGGCGAGCTCGCGCGCGCTTACTTCGCCGACGAGCCGTCCCGACACCCCTCGCTGCGGTTCGTCGGCGCGCGATTACCCGGCTGGCTGGCGGAGCGCTGGCCGGACGCCCCCGTGGTCGCCGGGCTGGCGGCGCTCGAATGGGCGCGCGCCGATGTGTTCGATCTGGTCGACGAACCGACCCTGACCCTCGACGACGTTCGCGCCCAGCCCCCCGAGCGGCTCGGTGACTTGCCACTCCGCCTCGTCACCGCGCATCGCCTGGTGACGGTGGCGCGGGGGACCGCGACCTGGTGGAGCTCGCCCGACGCCGAGCCCGCGCCCGACAAACGCGCGGCGCTGGAGGCTCGAGCGACCGAGATGCTGGTGGTGTGGCGCGAAGGGACCTCGGTCTTTCACCGCTCCGTCGACGACACGGAGCGCGCCGCCCTGGCGCTGGCCGCGCAGGGAACCTCCCTCGGTCTTCTCTGCGACACGCTCTCGGCCGAGCAGGCGGAGGCGGACGCGATCGCGCAGGTCCATGGTTGGTTGTCGACCTGGCTCGCAGACGGCCTCCTCGTCGCTGCGACGGCGTAGCCTCTACCGTAACCGGCGGGCGCGCCGCGACGTAGGGAGAGACCAAGGAGACCACCATGCTCAATACCGTGGAGAAAGCTCTGGACCGCCTGCGCGCGGTCGGCGACAAGCTTGCGTTTTTAGGACCGACGCTGGCACGGCTCACCGTCGGTCTCGTCTTCATCGGCACCGGATGGGGGAAGCTGCACTCGCTCGGCGACGTCACCGACTTCTTCGCCAGCCTCCACATCCCGGCGCCGGGGTTCAACGCGCGGCTGGCCGCCTCGACCGAGTTTTTCGGCGGCCTCCTGGTGCTGGTCGGCCTCGGCACACGCCTGGCGGCGCTCCCCTTGGCGTTCACCATGGTCGTCGCCATCCTCACCGCCAAGCGGGCCGATATCAGCGGCCTGACGGCGCTGGTCGGTTTCGAGGAGTGGAGCTACCTCGTCTTCTTCATCTGGCTGGCCGTCGCCGGAGCGGGTCCGCTGTCGCTGGATGCGATGGCCATTCGGCTCCGTGGCCGCCGCCGCTCCCTCTGAGCGGCAAGTCCGACGGCAAGCCGGTGGCAAGCCTGTGGGAAGAAGTCTCGCTTTCGTCGTTCCCCGGGATGGTGCTGCATTCTCCGCGGGGCCGCCGCGGAGCGCGCGACGGCCAACGGCCAAACATGAGATAGTAGACCGGTCGTTCAGCGATGATTGGCGAGACACTCGGGGCCTACAAAGTCGTCAGCCGGTTGGGCGCGGGCGGGATGGGGGAGGTCTACCTCGCGCAGCACACGCGGATCGATCGGCGCGCCGCGATCAAGGTGCTGCTCCCGGAGCTGTCGAGCAACCAGGAGGTCGTCGATCGGTTCTTCTCCGAGGCGCGCGCGACCTCCTCGATCCACCACCGCGGCATCGTCGAAGTTCTCGACTGCGACGTCCACCCGAGCGGGCGTGCCTACATCGTCATGGAGCTGCTCGAGGGGGAGAGCCTCGGCGGGCGGCTGGCGCGCGACCGGACGTTCGGGCGCGACCTCAACCGGGTGCTGGCGGTGACGGGGGCGATCGCCGACGCGCTGGGCGCCGCGCACGCCAAGGGGATCGTCCACCGTGACCTCAAGCCCGACAACGTCTTCCTGGCCAACGAACCAGGTACGCCGTTCGGGTTCATGGTGAAGATCCTCGACTTCGGGATCGCCAAGCTGATGAGCGGCGAGATCGACGGGAAGGTGTCGGCCCGGACCCGGACCGGCAGCTTGATGGGGACGCCGGCCTACATGTCGCCCGAGCAGTGCCGGGGCGCCAGCCGCGTCGACCACCGCACAGACATCTACTCGCTCGGCTGCATCGTCTACGAGATGCTGGCCGGGCGGCTCCCCTTCGTCTACGAAGGGTTCGGGGAGATCATCTCGGCCCACATGAGCGAGCCGCCGCCCGCGTTCGCCGCCGTCGGGGCCGACGCGCCGCCGGTCGTCGAGCAGTGGACCCGGCGCCTGCTGGCCAAGTCACCGGCCGAGCGTCCGGCCACCATGGCCGACGTGGTCGGCTCGCTACGCGAGATGCAGGGCGGCGCCGGGCTCAAGCTGACGACCTGGCCGAGCGGCCTGGCGCCGCCGCCCGGACCGGCCTCGGCGATGGCCAAGACGACGCTCTCCGAGCACGCGGCCGAGAGCGTCCCCCACCCGGTTCGCCGCAACCGGCTGGTCCCGATCGGGATCGGCGCGCTCGTGCTGGCCGGCGCCGTGGCGGGGGTCATGAAGCTGCGCGCGCCGGCCGCCGCGCCCGCCGCACCGCCGGTCGCCGCCGCCCCGCCGCCGGTTGCTCCCGCCGCGCCGCCCCCGATCTCAATCGCGGTCAGCGACGCGCCCGACGGGCTGACCGTGCTGGTCGACGGGAAACCGGCCCCGCTCCCGATTCGGCTGCCGGCCGGCAACGAGGTGCACGAGCTCCTGTTTCGGGCGCCCGGCCTCAAGGAGCGGGCGATCCGCCTCGACGGGTCGGTGAGCCGGATGCTGACGCTGGCGATGCAGCCGGTTCCGGCGCCGCCCGCCGCCCGGCCCGCGGTCACCGCCCCGCCGGCACCGCCGGCCGAGCACAAGCATCACGCCGCGCATGCGCCGCGCGCGCCGTCGGGCGAGCTCTCCGACGACGCGCGCAAGCTCTGACTCAGATCGTCTTCTTCCTGAGCCTCAAGAAGATGAAGAGGAGGACCAGGAGCAAGAAGAGCAGCACCAGCCAGCGCGGCAGGTGCGGGCCGGCCGGGCCCGCGCCGCCG
>DATNDC010000254.1:0-34106 GCA_035607055.1 Polyangia bacterium | reverse complement strand
ATTCAGCCGTCGGCGCCGCGCGCGCGTGTGCGCGCCCGGGTCATCTCTTCGCCCCGCCACACCAAGCGCCTCCTGCGCGCGCTCGAGCACAACGTCCGCCGCTATGAAGAGCGCTTCGGAAAGATCGAAGAGCCCGAGCCGATGCCGTCGGGCGGCCTGATCAGCTAGTTCGCGGCCACCGCGACCTCCGGTGGCTGGTCGTCGCCGGCGGGTCGGCGTCGGTCGAAGCGGAAGCCGAACCGCAGCGTGGCCCCCGCGGAGGTGCCGCCGACCCGGTAGTCGGTCGCAGGTCCGCTGCTGAAGAGGCCGGCCCCGTTGTTCGTGGCCGTCGCCTCGTCGAGGTCCTTGCGCACGAATAACCACCCGCCGAGGACGAAGTGCCCGCCCCGGCCGAACGTCTCGCTCACCCCGATCCGCGCGCCCAGGTAGCTGAGCCAGATCTCGTGCGGCGTCGTGGTGGAGAAGAGATCGCCGCCGACGTCCGTGAAGCGCTCGGCGCCCGCCTCGCCCAGCACTTGAAACCAGTGCGTGCCGACCCGGGGCTGCCAGCCGGCCACGGCGCCGACCGTCAGCCGGCCGTTCCCCAGCACCCCCGGGAAGCCCTCGACGACGCCGCCCGCCGCGCAGGGCCCGAAGTTCGCCAGCGCCGAGAGACCGACCAGACCCCGCAACCGATTCTGGGACTGAGGGTTGGTGACGTTCGTGACCGCCGCGTCCCACACGGGCGCGATATACCCGTCGATCGAGATCCCGGGCCCCCACGCTTCGTCCTGGGCGCGCGCCCCGGGCGACAGGGCCAGGATGAAGGCCGCCGCGCCCGCAGCGACGATCGATGAGCGCATCTTCATGCCCGCTCAGCACTACAACCGCCGTGCCAGCCCGATGGCGCCGGAGATCCGGCGGTCGAGGCGTCTTGGGCTGCGAAAACCTGGCGCGGCGTCAGCTTCCCACCACCTGGCGTCAGCGGTCCGCCGCGCTTCGGGGCCGGCGCGATCTAGCTGACCGCGCCCTCGATCGTCACCAGCGTTCCGCCGGGCGTGTCGAGCTCGGCGAGCGCGCCGTAGGGAAGCGGACGGTTGCGGGTGCCGTGCCCGAAGGCGCCGCCGCGGACGACCGGAATCGGCAGCCGGCCGAGGCGCTCGAGCAGCACCTCCTCGGCGGTGGGCGACTCGGCGCGCGTCACCGCGGGCTCGCGGCAGCTCGAGAAGTCGCCCAGCACCACCGCCGACACGGCGCCGAACACGCCCGCCAGATCGAGGTGGGTGACCAGCCGATCGATCCGGTAGGGGCGCTCGCCGATGTCCTCGAGAAAGAGGATGGCGCCCGAGAGATCAGGCAGGTACGGCGTCCCCACCAGGCGGGAGAAGAGCTCGAGGTTGCCGCCCAGGAGCGGCCCCCGGACGCGCCCGGGGATGATCTCTTCGAGGCCGTCCAGCAGCAGAGCCGGACCGGGGACCTCGAGAGACTGAAAGAGCGCCTTCCGATCGTCGGTCGAGAGGCCCGCGAGCTGCGTGACGACCGGCCCGTGGATCGACGCCACGCCCGCACGCGCCGCGGCGGCCAGCAGCGCCGTCCCGTCGGAGAACCCGACGATGGGACGCGGCCGCGTCGTGAACAGCGACGGCGGCAAGAACGGGAGCAGGCGCAGGAGGCCGTACCCGCCACGGGCGACGACGAGGGCCTCCGCGTCGGGCTCGGCCAGCGCCGCCAGCAGCGCCGCCAGCCGTTGCTCGTCGGGGCCGGCCAGGAAACCTTCCCGCGCGAAAATCGCCCCCTCGTCGTAGCGAACTTCGTAGCGCTCGCGCAGCAGCTCCACGCCGGCCAGGAACGCCTCGCGGGGAACGGGCCCCGACGGCGCGACGATCCGGACGGCGCTGCCCGGCCGGAGGCGCGGCGGCCGGATCACCGGCGGCGGCGGCGGCGCTTACCGCCACCCGGCCCAGGCTGGCCTGGCTCGCCCTGCCCTTCGCCCTGCTCGCCCGACGCGAGCCCGGAGGTCTCGCTCGTCACGGCGGCGGACGACGCCCCCCCCTCGATCTCGACGGGCGCGGCCTCGGCGACCGCGGCCGGCGGCGCGGCGGTCGCTACGGCCGGAACGGCCGGCGACGCCGGTTTGGCTGCGGCGGGCGTCGGCGCGGGGCGCGGCGCTTCCGCGGCGCCGGCGAACGTCACCTGCATCCCGGCGACCGCCGGATCGGCGGACTCGATCACCTCGACGACACGCGCCGGCTGATCGATCCCATCGCCTCTCAGCACCAGCGAGGTTCCGGCCGGCAAGGGCTCGGCGAACCCGATGAACGCCCCGGACGCGCCCCAGTCGCGCACCTTGGTGGAGCGCCCCACGACCACGCCGGCGTAGCGAACCTCGATGACGTTCTCCACGGCGCCATCCTACCATGTCAACATGAACCCCGTGGCGACGGCGCGACGTGGGCGTTCGATCCTGCCGGCGCTCGCCCTGGCCGTCACGCTGACCTCGGCGCCGCTGGCCCGCGCCGGCGCCGGCGAGCCCGATCCCTGGTTCGGGCGGGACAAGCTGCTGCATTTTTCGGCCGCCGGCTCGCTGGCTGTGATCGGCTACGCGAACGCCTCGATGCTCACCGAGAGTCGCCCGGCGCGGGCCGCGACGGGCGGTGCGCTGGCGGTGGGCGCCGGCGTGGCCAAGGAGCTGTGGGACCTCGACGGGCACGGCGACGCCTCCTGGCGGGACCTCACCTGGGACGTCCTCGGCGCCGCCACGGGCGTCCTCTTCTCGCTGAGCGTCGACTGGGCGGTCCACCGGATGTTTCACCCCCCGCCCGGCCGCAGCCGGTGAGCTCGGTCCGCAGGTCGAGCGGGTCCAACGTCCAAAGGTCCAAGGTCGACGAAGCTGGCGAGGACCTCTTGAACTTCAACAACCTGAGGCTTAAGGTCGTCCGAGAGATCCGTCGACACAGTCGGACATACCAGGACCGCGGAGGCCATTGCATTTGATGACGCGCGCGAGACGATTTTTTGGGGTGTTGGCGATCGGTTGCGGTTTATTGGGTCCTCTCGGCAGCGGCTCGGCGCGCGCCGGTGAAGAGGACGATCTGCAGCGCCAGATCGACACCCAGAAGGCGTCGGTCGCCGATCTGGAGCGACTCGATGAGCTCAAGGCAGTCACCGACGAGATCGCGCGGCTCAAGTCCTGGCTCGACGAGGCCTGGGGTCTGCGCGCCAAGCACGAGTACGATCAGGTGCGCGAGGTGCTCGATCGGGCCCTCAAGCAAGAGGATCTGATTCGGGCCCAGATCACGGTCTCCAAGCTGCGCGATCAGGAGCAGAGGCGCGAGGCGGCCCTCAAGCTGACCAAAGAGAAGATCGCCCACACCCGCAAGCAGCTGCAAGAGACCACCGACAAGAAGAAGTCGCTGGAGAAGGCGGCCCAGTGAGGCGAGTCGTCAGTCGAGTCACTTTGGTCGCCATCGCCGGGGCGCTGCTCGCGGTGGGCGTGGGATGCGCGACGCCGCCCAAGCCGCGCGAGCTGCAGGCGCTCGAGACCCTGCGCGCCACCAACCAGGGCAAGCTCCCCGAGGTGGCCAAGCGCGCGCCCGACCTGATGGCCGAGGCCGACCGGCGCCAGGCGGCCGCCCACGACAACTGGCAATCGAACGACCTCGACGAGTCGCGCACCAACGCGCTCATGGCGCAGATCAAGCTGAAGACGGCCATCGCGCTCTACGATCAGGATCAGCTCAAGGCGGAGATCCAGTCGCTCTCCGGGCAGCAGGGTCAGGCCGAGGAGGAGCTGGCCGGGCTCGGCAAGGACCTGGCGAGCGAGCAGGAGAAGGTGGCGCTCCTGCAGAAGCTGGTCGACGGGCGCAAGAGCGCCGAGGCCGACAAGCAGCGCCTGTCGCAGGAGATGTCGAGCGAGCAGCAGAAGGCGAAGGTCGAGCAGGAACGGCTGTCGCAGCAGCTCGCCTCCGAGCAGAAGATCGGGGCGGCGCAGCTGGCCCTGCGCACGGCGGACACCGTGGAAGCGATGCACTACGCCGCGCAGGACTACGCGGCGGCGGGCGATCTTCTGGCCAAGGCCGAGGCGGCGCTCAAGCAGGGCGACTACGCGACCGCGCAGACCTCCGCCGACGACGCCAAGAAGAGCGCCGATCAGGCCGCCGCCGCCGCCAAGCCGCTCTACGAGAAGGCCGAGGAGTCGAGCCAGAACAAGGCGCGCAACGAGGCGCTCGCCCGCGACGCCCCCGGCATCCCGGGCGCCAAGGTCCGCATCGACCCGCACGGTGATCTGCAACGACTGGTGATCGTCCTCCCCGAGATGTTCAGCAGGCGCGATCCGAACATCGCGCCCGGGCACGACATGACGCTCGACGCGGTGGCCAACCTGCTCAAGAAGTACCCGAGCTATCCGGTCCAGGTGGTCGGCTACACCGACAACCGCGGCAAGTCGGGCGAGCTGATGGCGATCTCGGCGGCGCGCGCGCAGGCGGTGTACACCGCGCTCGTCGAGCGGGGCGTCGAGACCAAGCGCCTCATGGTCAGCGGTCTCGGCGGCGAGGATCCGTTCGTCGACAACAGGTCGGCCTCCGGACGCGCCAAGAACAACCGCGTGGAGATCGTCTTCCTCTACCACTAGCGACGCCCCATCCTGGAGGGTGATGGGATATGGTCCGGGGGCGGTGCGGCGATTTCAGGAGCTTGTCTGCGGGCGCCCGATCGAGCTTCAGGCGGAGCGAATAAACCGGGCCGCACGCCTCCTGGCCGCGCTGACGGCGGCGCTGATGATCGCCGGTTGCCACGGCCCGAGCGGGGGCGGCGGCAACAAGCCCGACGGGGGACGTGACGGCGGGGCCTGCAGCGACGCCGGCCACCGGGCGAACGGCGCCGCTTGCGGCTGCGACGCCGAGTGCGGCAGCGGTTTTTGCGTCGACGGTGTCTGCTGCGAGAGCGCCTGCCAGGAGACCTGCAAGTCCTGCAACACCCCCTCGGCGCCCGGTGTCTGCGCCTTCGTGGCCGCCGGCGGCGCGCCCCGCACTCCCGACGTCTGCTCGGCGAGCTCGGTCTCGACCTGCGGCCTCGACGGCACCTGCGACGGCCAGGGCGGGTGCCGGAGCTATCCCAAGGGGACCGTCTGCCAGGGGGGGACCTGCGACGGCGCTTCGGTCGGCGGGCGCCGCTACTGCGACGGGGCCGGCACCTGCGCCGCGGGCCCCGCGCAGATCTGCGCCCCCTTCAACTGCGACGGGCAGACGAACGCCTGTGTCGAGACTTGCAACTCGGACGCCGACTGCATCCCCACGGTCAAGTGCGTGGCCGGAAGCTGCGGGGAAAAACCGATCGGAGGGTCCTGCAACAAGGGCTCGGACTGCGCGTCCAATTTCTGCGCCGACGGGATCTGCTGCAACACCGCCTGCGCCGGCGCCTGCGTCAGCTGCAACCAGAGCGGTCGCGTGGGGACCTGCTGGCCGACGCCGCAGGGGGCGCTCGACCCGCACCAGATCTGCGCGGCCACCGACCGCTCGACCTGCGGGCTGACGGGGAGCTGCGACGGCCTCGGCGGCTGCGCGAGGTACGCGGCCGAGACGGTCTGCACCGCGCCAAGCTGCAGCGGGAACGTCGAGAACACCGCCGGAACCTGCGACGGGCTCGGCACCTGCCGCGCGCAAGGGGTGCAGAGCTGCGGCACCTATCAGTGCGCCGGCACCGCCTGCATCAACCACTGCGGCAGTGACACCGACTGCGTGCCCGGCCACAAGTGCGTTGGCGGGAGCTGCGGCCCCAAGGCCAACGGACAGCCCTGCTCGGCGGGCACGGAGTGCGCCTCCAGCTTCTGCGTCGACGGCGTCTGCTGCAACTCGGCCTGCGCCGGCGCTTGCCACAGCTGCGCGCTGTCGACGTCGCTCGGGACCTGCGCGCCCAGCCCGGCGGGCGCCGCCGACCCGCGCCAAACGTGCGCCGACCAGCACGCCGCCTCCTGCGGCACCGACGGCACCTGCGACGGCGCCGGCAGCTGTCACAAGTACCCGACCGGGACCGAGTGCGCGCCGGAGAGCTGCAGCGGCGGTATTTACACCCCCACCTCGCTCTGCGACGCCACCGGGAGCTGCCGCACCCCCGAAGAGCTCACCTGCGCCCCCTTCGTCTGCAACGGCCCGCGCTGCTTCATCGTCTGCGCCGACAGCACCGCCTGCTCGACCGGCAACGTCTGCACCGGCACTTCCTGCGGGAAGAAGCCGCTCGGCGCCTTCTGCTCGGCCGGCAGCGAGTGCCAGTCGACCATCTGCGCCGAGGGGGTCTGCTGCGCGACCGCTTGTGCGGGCGCCTGTCAGTCGTGCGCCATCACGGGGACGATGGGCCAGTGCACCGCCGTCGTCTCCGGCCCCGATCCGGCGGGCTCGTGCGCCGACCACGGCGGCACCAGTTGCGCCACCGACGGCAAGTGCCAGGCGGGCGCCTGCGAGAAGTACCCGCAGGGGACCTCGTGCGCGAACGCCAGCTGCGCCGCGAGCGGGACCACCTTCACCGCCGGCGGGTCGTGCGACGGCGCCGGCACCTGCGTCGTCCCGGCGCCGACCTCGTGCTTCCCGTTCGCCTGCGAAACCAACGCCTGCAAAGCGACGTGCGCGAACGACGCCGACTGCGCGGCCCCCGCCAGCTGCATCAACGGATCGTGCGGGCTCAAACCCAACGGCGCGATCTGCTCGGCCGGGGGCGAGTGCGGCAGCACCATCTGCGCCCAGGGCGTCTGCTGCGCGACCGGCTGTACGGGGACCTGTCTCTCCTGCGCCCTCAACAACAGCGCCGGGAGCTGCAAGCCGGTGCCGGCGGGCGGGACCGACCCGACCGGGACGTGCCAGGACCAGGGGGCCGCGAGCTGCGGCACGACCGGCTTCTGCGACGGCGCCGGCGCCTGCGCGCTTTACGGCGCGAGCACCCAGTGCGCGGGCCCTTCCTGTCCGACCGGCGCGACGACCGACACGCTGGCCCGCACGTGCGACGGCAACGGAACTTGCAAGCCGGCGGCGATGCAGTCGTGCGCGCCATTCGCCTGCAACGCCGCCACGGCAACGGCCTGTGTGGCCGTCTGCAGCAGCAACGCCGATTGCGCCCCCGGAAACTTCTGCAACGCCGGCTCCTGTGGCCTCAAGCGGCAAGGCCAGCTGTGCGGCGGCGGCGGCGAGTGCGGCAGCGGCAACTGTGTCGACGGTGTCTGCTGCGGCGGCGCGAGCTGCCCGACCTGCCAGGCCTGCAACGTCTCGGGTAACGCCGGTACCTGTACCAATGTTGCCGACAACGCGATGGAGCCGCACGGCCTCTGCGCCGCCAACGGCACTTGCGGCGACACGGGAACCTGCGATGGCAACGGACAGTGCGCAAAGGCGGCGGTCGGCACCAGCTGCGGCAGCGCCATCTGCAGCGGCTCGACCGACATGCCCGTCGGGGCGTGCGACGGCAACGGCAGCTGCGTCCAGCCGTCGATGAGCTGCGGTGCCTACGTCTGCGGCGGCAACAGCCAGTGCCTCACCACCTGCGGCAACGACGACCAGTGCATCGCCGGCGATACCTGCCAGGGAGGCAACTGCACCAACCTCAAGCCGCTCGGCGCCGCATGCACCTCGGGTGCGCAGTGCCTGAGCACGATGTGCACGGACGGCGTCTGCTGCGGCAGCGGCCCGTGCGGCAGCTGCCAGGCCTGCAACGTCACCGGCAAGGCGGGGAGCTGCGCGGCGGCCGCGGCCGGCCCCGATCCCGCCGGCCTCTGCGCGGACCAGGGCGCCGCGAGCTGCGGGACCAGCGGCCTCTGCGACGGCGCCGGCCACTGCGCCGACTACGCCGCGGGGACGTCGTGCGCGCCGGCCGGCTGCAAGGCCGGAGCGGCGACGCTCGCGGGCGCCTCGACCTGCGACGGCGCCGGCCACTGCGCGCCGACGTCCATGACCGACTGCACGCCGTTCGCATGCGCCGCGGCCGCCTGCAACACGGGCTGCACGCAACCCGCGGACTGCGCCGGCGGCTACACCTGCTCGCCCAACCCGGACGGCGGTGCGGGAACCTGTACCCTCAGTATGTAGAGCCGACCGCCGGACGGCCCAGCGCGGCAACTGCCGCAAACGCCATTCGAATCGACCGGTTGGCCCCTTTTCGGGCGCTTGGTTTCGGATTGGCACCCGTGCTAGGGTGTGCGCCTGCTCTAGAACGCCGGCACCGTCGCTTCGCCGGTCCCGCTTCGCCGCTTTTCGCCGTAGGGAACCTCGCGCATGCCCACCGTCCGCGAATACGAAGCAGCCCTGCAGAAGAATCCCGCCGATACCGAGGCGTTCGTCGCGCTTCGGAAGGCGTATCGTCAGGCGCAAAAACACGACCGGCTGGTCACGCTCTACGAGACGCGCGCCCAGGCGATCGAGGACAACGCCAAGGCCGGCGAGCTCTTCTACCTGGCCGCCGAGCTGCGCATCGATCAGCTGGGCGACGCCGAAGGGGCCGAGGCCGACCTGGTCAACGCCGTCGACCGCGACCCCGGCCACATCCGCGCCGCCGCCCGCCTCAAGGACATCTACCGCGAGCAGGGCCGGACCGCCGACTACATGACGATGCTGGAGATGGAGGCGGCCGCCGTGGCGCGGACCCGCGATCCCGCTCGCATCGCCGAGCTGGAAGCGGAGATGGGCCAGCTCTTTCTCAACCACTTCGCCAAGCTGGAGCGCGCGGTGCGCAACCCCCAGCGGCAGGGGAAGCTGGCGCCGGAGCACCTCAAGTCGATCGAGTCGGCCCGGAAGATCTACCGGGCGCTCGGCGACTACCGGGCGGTCGTCCGGCTCTACGAGCTGGAGCTGGAAGGGACGACCGACGCCCGCCGCCGCGCCGATCTGCTGGTCGGCCTCGGCCGCGTGCTCTCCGAGAAGCTGGAGGAGCTGGATGCGGCGGCGCAGCGGCTCTCGGAGGCGGTCCGCATCCGCCCGCGCGACGAGAAGACGCTGGAGCACCTGGCCGCCGTCTACGCCAACCCCAACTGGATCACGGCCGACGGCATCGAGCGCGCCGCGGCGATCTATTTCCAGGTCGGGCGGCGGCGGCAGGAGGCCGGCGACACCGAAAACGCCATCGCCTCGCTGCGCAAGGCGCTCGCGGCCGTCCCCGGCCACACCGAGTCGTCCGAGCTGCTCGAGCGCGTCTACTACGACGCACGCCGGTTCCAGGAGCTCGATCGCTACTACCGCGAGCGGGTCCAGGCCACCGGCGCCGAGTCCGAGCGGGTCGACTTCCTCTACAAGCGCGCGCAGCTCGCCGAGGGGGAGCTCGGCGATCGGGCCGAGGCGCAGCGGATCTACAACGAGATCTCGCTCATCGAGCCGCCGGGCGGCCCGGCCTCGGAGAAGCTGGTCGAGCTCTACCTGCACGGGCACGACTACGCCAAGCTGGCGGAGCTGCGCGAGCGGCAGCTGGGAGCGGTGGCCGACCCGGGGACGCGCGCCCGCATCATGCTCGAGCTGGCGGCGCTCTACCGCGATCGCCTGGGCGACGCCGACCAGGCGGCGGTCTACCTGCACGCGGTGCTGGAGATCGAGCCCGAGAACCAGATCGCGCTCGGCGCCTACGCCGAGCACTTCCGCGAGAAGGGGGACTGGGCGGCGCTGGCGGACCTGCTCGAGTTCTCCTACGAACGGGCGCGCACGGCGGGCGCCACCACCGAGGAGCTCCTGCCGCGGCTCGAGGAGATCGCGGCGGTCACCGAGAAGCAGCTCGGCGATCCGGAGCGGGCGCTCGTCGCCTGGCAGCGCGCCGAGGAGATCGCCCCCACCTACGGGCGGGGGCGCGAGGCGCAGCGCCGGATCCTGCTCAAGGCCAAGAGCTGGGACCGGCTGGCGGCCCTGCTCGAGCGCGAGGCGGCGGCGCAGACCGATCCGGCGGCGCGGATGGACATCCTGCGCCGGGTGGCGCAGCTGCACCGCGAGAAGCTGGGGAACGCCAAGCGCGCCATCGACGTCTATCGCGAGATCCTGCGCGGCGACCCGCACGACGCGGTCTCCATGCGCGCGCTGGTGGAGATCTACGAACGCGAGGGGGACTTCGCCGGCCTGGCGAACGCGCTGCGCGAGCAGATCGAGCTCACCACCTCGAAGCAGGAGCGCGTGGGCCTCCTGCGCCGCGTGCTGGTCATCT
Organism: Polyangia bacterium; assembly: GCA_035607055.1. Taxonomy (GTDB): domain Bacteria; phylum Myxococcota_A; class Polyangia; order Fen-1088; family Fen-1088; genus JADGRB01. The sequence goes on along the minus strand of DATNDC010000254.1, from coordinate 23,969 downwards.
ACGACGAGCGGACCGGCGACCTCGTGCAGGGGCAGTGGGCGGCCAGCGAGATCCTGCAGGCCGTCCCGGGCGACCGCGACACGCTCGGCCGCCTCGAGCGGATCCTGGAGCGCGCCGGGCAGCCGGCCGATCTGGTGCGCGTGCTCGACCTGCACGCCAAGCACGCCGCCAACCCCGACGAGAAGCTGCAGCTCTACCGGCGGATCGCGGAGATCCTCTACAGCAAGCTGCAGGATCCGACCGGGGCGGCGACGCGGCTCGAGGAGGTGGTGCGGCTCGACCCCGACGACGCCAAGGCGCTGGCCGGTCTGGAGCAGATCTACAGCGCGCTGGGGCGTCACGAGGATCTGGCGCGCGTGCTCGACATGGAGGTCGAGCGCGTGGTCGCCGATCCCGCCGCGCAGGCCGAATACCTGCGCCACCTGGCGCGGCTCGTCGAGGGGTCGGTGCGGGACATCCACCGCGCCCGCAAGGCCTGGGAGCAGCTGTCGGACCTCCTGCCCACCGACGCCGAGGCGCTGGAGGCGCTGTCCCGGCTCTACACCGCCGAGCAGGACTGGGCGATGCTGGTGCGCATCCTCGATCGCCAGGCGCCGCTCTGCACCGAGCCGGGGCGCGCCGTCGAGCTGGTGCTGCAGCGCGCGCAGATCTTCGACGAGAAGCTGCGCGACGTCGACGCCGCCGCCGAGGCGCTCGAGCGCCTCATCGCGGAGATCGATCCGCGGAACGCCGAGGCGCACGCGCGCCTGCGCCGCTACTACGAGCAGGACGACGACTGGGCCAAGGTGGTCAAGATCGCCGAGCGGCAGCTGGGCCTCACCGACGACCGCGCCGAACGGGTGCGCCGCTCGATGGAGCTGGCGGCGCTGGTGCGCGACAAGCTGGGCGACGACCGCAAGGCGATCGCCATCTACGAGCGCGTCCTGGAGATCGACCCCGAGGATCTGGTCGCGCTGGAGGCGGTGGCCGGTCTCTACGCCAAGACCGGCAACTACCAGCGGCTGGCCTACGCCGACGAGAAGCTGCTCGAACGGACGCAGGAGTCGGAGGCGCGGCGCAAGCTGCTGTTACAAATCGCCGAGATCTACGAGACGCACCTCGACGAGCCGGCGCGCGGGTTCGAGTGGTATCGGCGCGCTTACCTCGAGAACCCCTCGGCCGACAACCTGCAGGTGGTCGATCAGGCCGCCGAGCGCCACGGCCTCTACGACGAGCTGATTCAGATCTACGAGGGGGCGCGCGAGCGGGCCACCGAGCCGTTCGAGCAGCTGGCGGCGTCGCTCAAGATCGCCCTCATCTGCGAGGAGAAGCTGAACGACGCTCCCCGCGCCTTCCAGACGCTGATCGACGCGCTGCCGGCCGACCCGGCCGGCGACGAGCTCTTGCACAACCTCGAGCGGCTCGCCGAGAAGACCGGAGATTGGAAGCGCCTGCTCGACGTCTACGCCCAGGTGGCCCGCGCCCGCACGGAGACCGAGGAGCGCGTCGAGCTTCTGCGCCTGCGGGCCGAGGTGCGCGAGAAGCGCATGGGCGATCCCGCGGCGGCGCTCGACGAGACGCTGCGGAGCTTCGCCATCGAGCCGCGCAATCCGAAGACGCAGGAGGAGATCCTGCGCCTCTCCCGGGTGACCGGGCGCTGGGAAGAGGCGATCAAGGTCCAGGGACAGCTGTTCGCCCTGGCCGACGAGCTGCCGGAGAAGCTGGCGGTCGCGCGCAGCGCGGCTCACCTCGTCGAGTACGAGGTCAAGGATCTGGTACGCGCGTTTCGGGCGTACTTGAACGCCTTCCGGCTGGCGCCCGACGACGAGGAGGTCGTCGGACATCTCTGGCGCCTGGCCACCAGCATCGGCCGCTACCGCGACAAGGAGCTCCCGGCCCCGACGGCCGACGAGCTGGCGGAGGCGGACAGGCACGCCGCCGGCGGGACGAACGGCGTCTCCGAGGCCGAGTCGGCGAGCGCCGACGAGGAGGTGGAGGCCCGAAGCGACGAAGGAGGAGACGAGAGCGACGGCAGCGCGCTGGACGTCGTCTCCGAAGAGGTCGACCTCGACGTCGACGTCGAGGCGGCCGAAGAGGCAAACGAGTCGAGCCCGTCCGGCGGGGAAACGGTGATCACCTCCGCGCCGCCCGCCCATGCCGTCGAAGGGATGGCGACGCCGCCGCCGGTGACGGCGGACGCCGACTTCGACGACGACGCCATCGAGGAGATCGGCGACGAGGAGCTGCTCGAGGAAGAGGAGCTCGGCGACGAGGAGCTGGTGGCCCGCCCCCCCTCGCCGCCGCCGCTGACTCACGCCGACGACGACGAGCAGCCCTACGACACGCCCTGGGAGGAGCTGGCCGCCGCCTACGAGTCGCTGCCGGCCGAGGACGCCGACGATCGCTGGGTCTACCTGCGAAAGATCGCCGAGGTCTGGGAGAAGGGGCAGCACGACGTCGAACGCGCGCTCGACGCGCTCGAGCGCGCCTTCCGGCTGGACATCACCGACGTCGAGGTGCGCGCCGAGCTCGAGCGCCTCGGCGAGCAGTACGACAAGTGGGAGCGGGTGGCGGAGATCTACCTCCGGGCCATCGACGAGTTCGGGCCCATCGAGACGGCGGTCACCTTGCACCACGACGCCGCGCGCGTGCGCGAGCGCCTGGGGCAGATGGACCGCGCCGAGGAGCTCTACCGGGCGATCCTCCGCCTGCGCTCGGACGATCCGGTGGCGATCAAGCGCGTCGAGGAGATCTGCCGCGACGGGCAGCGCTGGGAGGACCTGGCCAACATCCTCGAGCAGCGCACGGGGAGCCCGACGGAGTCGCTGCCGCAGGGGCCCGAGCGGCGGGCCCGCCTCCGCGAGCTGGCCGGCCTCTACGAGGAGCGGCTCGAACGCCCGTACGAGGCGATCGACACGCTCGAGCGCCTCCTGCGCGAGTCGTCCGACGAGGAGCGCGGCTCCGCCGATCCGCCGCCGGTCGAAGAGACGCTGGCGGCCCACGAGGCGCTGGCCCGGCTCTACTCGCGCGTGGGACTCTGGAACAAGGTGGTGGAGAGCCTGCAGGCCCGCGCCGATCTGACATCCGAAAAGGACAAGGCGCGCGCGCTGCGCCTCGAGGTGGCGGCTGTCTACGAGAAGGAGCTCGGCCTCCCCGACCGCGCCAGCGAGGCCTACGAGTCGGTGCTGGCCGAGATCCCCGACGACGCGCAGGCGCTGGAGGCGCTCGACCGCCTGCACGAGGCGGCCGGCCGCAACGACGACCTGCAGGAGATCCTGCAGCGGCGGGCGGCGCTCGCCAAGGGGCCGGAGAAGATCGACCTCGTCCGCCGGCGGGTGAAGATCCTGCAGGACCGCCTCAACAACCCGGAGGCGGCCGCGGGCGCGTTGCGCGATCTCGGCGCCGAGGCGATCGCCGACGACGATCTGCTGGCCGTGCTGCTGCGCAACCTCCGGCGGGCGGGGCTGGCGCACGAGGCGTCCCGCGTCCTCACGCAGCGGATCGATCTGGAGAAGTCGCGCAAGGGCGGCTCTGGCCCCAACATGGGACGGATCTCCGAGCTGAACCTGGAGCTGTCGCTCCTCAAGCTCGACGATCTCAACGACCCGGTGGCCGCCCGCAAGGAGGTCGAGGCCGCCCTGCAGGCCGCGCCCGACAACCCGGCGGCGCTCGGCGCGCTGGCCCGGCTCCACCTCAAGGCCAACGACTTCGCCGCCTACTCGGCGGTGCGCATGCGCGAGGCCAAGGCGCTCTCCGGCAAGCCGGAGGCGGTGGAGGCGCTGCTCGACGCCGGACGCGTCTACCGCGAGCAGCTCTCCGACCCGGCCAAGGCGCGCGACGCCTTCGAGGCCGCCCTGCGCGAAGATCCGGACAACGCCGAGGCGCTGCACGCGCTGGCCGCCGTCCTCTCCGCCGAGGCGAACTGGGACGAGGCGCGGCGGGTGCTCGCGCGGCAGCTGGAGATCACCAGCGATCTCAACGCCCGCGCGGCGGTGCTCAGCGATCTGGCGCGCGTGGCCTGGGAGGGCGCGGGCGACGCGGCGGAGGCGCAGCGCCACCTCGACGAGGCGCTGAGCCTGGTCCCCGACCACCTCCCGGCCATCCTGGAGATCGCCGACATCTATTACAAGGAAGGCCAGTGGGAGCAGGCCGAGAAGCGCCTCACCGAGGCGGTGCGGCGGCTCCGCAACCAGCCCCAGCAAGCGGCCAAGCTGTTCCAGCGCCTCGCCGAGGTGCACGAGAAGACCGGGAAGCTGGACGAGGCCTACCGGCAGCTGATCGAGGCCGACAAGATGGGGCCCGGGCAGCTGCTCACCAAGCTGTCGATGGGCGAGAACCGCTTCCGCGCCGGCAAGTGGCGCGAGGCGGCCATGCACCTCGGCGCGCTGGCCGACCACCCCGACGCCGCCACCTACCCGGACGAGGTGGCCGACGCGCTGGCGCACGCCGCGCAGGCTGAGACCAAGCTGCGCCGCCCCGAGCGCGCCATCGAGCTCTACGAGGCGGCGATCGGGCTCCGCAGCGGCCACCGGCCCTCGCTGCGGGCGCTGGCCGACCTGGCGCTCGAGCGCGGCGAGCGTGAGAAGGCGGCCAGCTACCTGCGGCGGCTGGCCGACGAGTCGACCGACCGCGCCGAGCGCGCGCAGACCCTCGAGCAGCTCGGCGATCTGTACGTCGAGCTCGACGACGAGGCGCAGGCGCTCAAGGCCTACAACGACGCGCACAAGGCGTCGGCGGCGCCGTCGGAGGAGCAGGTCGGGCTGCTCGAGAAGACGCTCAAGCTGCAGCGGGCGGGCGGCGACTCGGAAGCAGCCGCCGAGACGTCGGCGCTGCTCATCGACCTGGTCAAGGACCCCAAGGAGCGGGCGGAGCGCCGCCGCGACGCGGCCCTCCTCCTCGCCGAGCAGGGCGAGATCAAGGAGGCGGCCGGCCTGCTCGATCAGGCGCTCAGCGAGAACCCGGACGACGAGGCGGCGCTGTCGGCGCTGTGCGACCTCGGCGAGCAGCTCCCCCTCTCCTTCGGCCTGGGCGAGAAGCTGGCGCGCGCGCTGGCCGAGCTCCCCGAGCCGTCCGACCAGGCGGCGGCGCGCACGCGGCGGGCGCGCCTGTGGCAGCGGCGCGGCGAGCTGTCGCGGGCCCGCGATCCCAAGGGGGCCATCGCCGCCTTCGAGCAGGTGGTGGCGCTCACCCCCGACCAGCTGCCGGCGCGCGAGGCGCTGGCCGCCCTCTACGGCGACGATCCGGAGCACGAAGAGGCGGCGATCGAGAACCACAAGCAGCTCCTCAACGCCGACATCACGCGCTCGGCGTCGCTGCGCGCGCTGGGCGCCATCTACGCGCGCCGCGGGCTGGCCGATCGGGCGCACTGCTGCCACGAGCTCTTGGCGCTGCTGGGGACGGCCACGCCGGCCGAGCTGGCGTACCTCCGCGACACCCCCACCCCCGAGCTGAAGCCGGACGATCCCTACGCGGCGCCGCTCGACGAGAGCGATCGCGAGCAGCACCTGGCGCACGGGGAGGCGACGCTGATGTCGGAGATCTTCTCTTGTCTGTGGGCGGGGGCCCCGGGGCTCATCGGCCAGCGGCTGGAAGACTTCGGCGTCTCGGCCCGCGACAAGGTCTCACCGATGGCCGAGCTGGATCTGGGCCGCATCTACGGCCAGGTGGCCAAGGCGCTGGGAAACAAGAAGACCGCCCTCTACGTGCGCGCCGAGGGCGCCCCTGAGGAGGTCGAGATCGTGGTGCAGGCGCCGCCGGCGCTGGTGGTGGGCCCGGGGCTGGCCGGCGAGGGGGCCACGCCGGCGGAAGTCCGCTTCCAGATCGCGCGCGGCCTCGAGCTGACCCGCCCGGAGTACATCCTGGCCGCCGGCGTGCGCCCCAAGCAGTTCACGGCGCTGTTCGCCAGCGTGCTCAAGGCGTTCCACCCGCGGCACGCCAAGCGCCGCGCCGCCGCCGGCGACACCGCCGCCGAGCAGGCCAACAAGCTGAAGAAGAACGTCCCCTACAAGGTCTCCAAGCAACTGGTCGAGCTGTTTCAGGGGCTGGGGACGACCTCCTGGAGCTCGCTCCGCTGGCGCTCGGTGGTCCACCAGATCGGCAACCGCACCGGCCTGGTCCTGTGCGGGGATCTGGCCACCGCGGCCCGGATCGTCATGCGCGAGGCGGGCGCCGTCTCCAACGGCGAGCTCCCCGTGCCCGAGGAGCTCCGGCGCATCGCGGTCACGAACGAGCCGCTCCGCGAGCTCCTCCGCTTCTCTGTCAGCGACGACTACTTCACGCTGCGCGAAAAGCTCGGCACGGCCATCGCCAAGGCCGCGGCGGCTTAACCGCCGTCGCGGGGAATCGCACGCAGGCGCTCGGTCCAGGCCGCCAGATCGGGCGGCCAGGGGCTGGTGAACGACAGCGGCGCCCCCGTGGCCGGGTGGGCGAAGCCGAGCGTCGTGGCGTGCAGCGCCATCCGCGGCGCGGGCGCCTCGCGAAACGGCGTCCCGTAGCGAGCGTCGCCGATGACCGGGTGGCCGGCGCCGAGCGCGTGCAGCCGGATCTGGTGCGTGCGCCCGGTCTCGAGGCGGCAGTCGAGCAGCGTGGCGCGCGCGCCGAAACGTTCGCGCACGGCGACGTGGGTGACGGCCGGGCGGCCGCCGACCGGTTTGTCGATGCGGGTCAGCCCGTCGGGGAACGCACCGGCCACCACGGCCAAGTAGGCGCGCTCGAGATCGTGGGTCCGGAACCGTTCGGAGAGGACGCGGTTGGCGTGCGGCGACTTGGCGAACACGATGAGGCCGCTGGTCTCGAGGTCGATCCGGTGGACCACCAGGATACGCGGCCCCGCCGCCACCCGCCGCTCGAGGAGCGAGACCAAGTTGTTGCGATCGCTCTCCGGCGTCGGCGCCGCCAGCAGGCCGGCCGGCTTGTCGACGACGACGATTTCCTCGTCCTCGAACACCACGGCGTAGGCCGGCAGCCTGCGTTCGTCTTCGGCGCGCGCCGCGCGCCCCGGCTTCCCGGTCGCCCGCGCCAGCGCGCCGCCGACCACGGCGACGATCTTCTCGCCGGCGTGCGCGGGGCGCCCCGCCACCTTGACCCGCCGTCCATCGACGAACACGCCGCCGATGTCGAGCAGCACGCGCGCCTGCCGCCGCGAGAGCCCCGGCACGCGCGCCGCCAGCACCTGGTCGAGCCGCCGCCCGGCGTCCTCGTCACCGACGGTGAAGGAGACTTTCTCGGGGCCGGCCATGGGGGTGAGAACCTAGCACCCGAACTTCGTCGAACCTAAGGTAGTCTGCGGTCGAGGGCGCTCATGGACCGCAAACAGCGACTGTTCGTCTACCTCACCGGCATCTTCGTGGCGGCGCTGCTGGTCAGCGACCTCATCGGCGGCAAGTTCTTCCGCGTCGCGGGGCTCGACTTCTCGGTCGGGATGATCCCCTTCCCGCTGACCTTCCTGCTGACCGACATCGTCAACGAGTTCTACGGCACCGAGGGGGCTCGCCGGCTGACCTACGTCGGCCTGGTCACCGCCCTGTTCGTGTTCGCGGTCATCAACATCGCCATCGCCTTGCCGACCAGCCCCGAATCCCTGCTCCCGGGCGCCGTGTTCAAGAGCGTCATCGGCTCTTCGGTCCGGCTCTACATCGCTTCGCTGGTGGCCTACCTGGTCGGCCAGCTACTCGACATCTCGATCTTCTTCCTGGTGCGGCGAGTGACGGGCGAGCGGTTCCTCTGGCTCCGGTCGACCGGCTCGACCATCGTCTCGCAGGCCATCGATTCGCTGACCGTCAGCTTCGTTTTTCTTTCAGGCTCGAAATCGGTGACCTACATCCTGCAGACCGCGCGCAACGGCTACCTGGTCAAGCTGGCGCTGGCCGTGGGGCTGACGCCGGTCATCTACCTCGGACACGGCGTCCTCCACCGCTACTTCCACGTCCGGGAGGTCCTGGTACACGACCCCGTGCCGCCCGAGCCGGCGCCTGACGAGCTGCTGCCGACCTAGCGTCGCCGCGGCGATTGGTCTCGTCATTCTTGCCGGCCGGGCGTCATCTCGGGCGGGACGATTCGTTGGCCATGAAGGCGACACTTCCTCGGAGGTCGAGGCAACTTCGTGACCGCGCGCGTTGTTTGCGGGCCGGCCGAGGCCCGGCGATTTGGCCCTTCCTCAACAATCGGTCGCGACATTTCTGCTTGTCTGGCGTCAACGATTTCAAGGAGACTCTTCGACCATGAAGGAACCAGTTCTCGGCGGTGGGAGCGTGCTTGGTGATGGGGCGCGTCGCTTTCGGTCGCGCGTCGGGTTGGTCCTGATCGTGGCGTTCGTGGGCACAGTCCCCCTCGCTTGCGGCGGGGGCGGAGGCGGCGGAGGGAGCGGCGGTGCCGGTGGGAGCACCGGCGGCCCCGGCTCCGGCGGATCGACCGCCACGGGGGGCTTGGGCGCCAAGGGCGGAGCGACCGGAACCGGCGGCGCAGCCGGCGCGACCGGCTCTGGCGGCACCACGGGAAGCGGTGGATCTGCAGCAGGCGCGGGCGGAGCCGCAGGCACGACGGGCACGGGCGGAGCGCAGGGCTCCGGCGGAACCCCCGGCACCGGCGGCGCAGCGGGCGCCGCGGGGACCAGCGGCGCGGGCGGAACCGGCGGCGCGGGCGGAGCGGCTGGCACCGGCGTCGGCGGAGCGGCGGGTGGCGCGGGTGCGACCGGAACGGGTGGAGCCGCGGGCGCCACCGGAGCGACTGGCTCGGGCGGCGCAGCGGGGACGGGCGGCACAACAGTGACACCGGGAAGCTGGAGTTCCCCCCTCATGCTGGCCAAGGGGGCGAACTGGGCGAAGGTGATCCTCGACGGGAACGGAAACGCCATGCTGCTCTATGCCATCCACCCGACGAGCGACGCACAAGGGGGGGTCTTTTCCCGCGCGTTCTCCCCCTCCGCTGGGTGGCAGCCCTCCCAGTCGTTGCTCATTTGCCAGGATTGCGGCCTCTTCAAGGGCCCGAGCACTCTCAGCATCGGCGTCAACATCGACGCCGACATGAACGCCGCAGGACTGGGTGCGGTCGCCTGGATAGACTCCGTGAACGGCTCGGCCGCCACGGTCGGCGCGCGCCGCTACGACGGACACGCGTGGGAGGTGACGAACGAGGTGTTTTCATCAACCTCAGCGTTTCCATCAGCCACGGCGAATCTCCACGTCGATGTCAGTCCCGACGGTACGGCTCACGTCATCACCGACGTCACCGACTACTACAAGCCCCCGTCGGCGGTCGCCACCGACGCCTGGACCGGATCTACCACCAACCTCCCCAACGACAGCAACCTCGGGTCTTCGTTCGACACGCAGGGCAACGGCTTCGTCACCGCGACGAACGGGAGCGCGAACGCCTACGTCGGGCGCTTCGTGGCCACGGCGCCGCCTGGCTGGCTCGGGCTGCAGACTGCCGGAACCGCCAGCACCACGACGACCGTGCCGCGCGTGGCAGCGTTTCCAGGGCAGAAGGGGGTGCTCGCCTGGGCCGACGCGGGCCAGGTCGACTACTCGACGTTCACCATCGGGGCTGGATGGGCGAAGCAGTCCACCGTGGGGACGCTGGTGAGCACGACCGTCAGCGACCTCCAGGTCGCCGGCAACTCGACCAGCGCGGCGGCCACCTGGTTGCAAGCCGTCGGCAGCGTCAACAACGTCTACAGCAGCATCTACAACGGCAGCGCCTGGACCACGCCGGCGCTGGTCAGCGACGGCAGCCACACGGCGGTCGACGGAGCGGGCCACACGCCGGTCGGGATCGACGGCCAAGGAAACGCCTTCTCGGTCTGGTTCCAGGGGGCCAGCACGCAACCGGACATCATGTTCTCCCGCTACGCGAGCGCCAGCGGCACCTGGTCGACGCCGTCGAAGATCGCCACCGCCACCGGCACGGTCGGGTACCTGCAGGTCGCGGTCTCGGACAACGGCGTGGCGGTGGTCGCCTGGTCGGTCGGCACGCTCGTCTACGCCAGCGTCTACGAGACGACGGCGCCCACCGGCACCGGCACCGGCGGCAGCGGCGGATCGGGCGCCGGAGGCACGGGCGGCGGCAGCCCCGGGCCGAACCTGATCACCAACGCCGACTTCTCGAGCGGCCTAGCCCCCTGGAGTCTCGTCAACACCCAGAACACGAGCATGCCTGTCACCAGTTACACCATCCAGAATGGCCAGCTCTGCTTCAGCGATGCGAGCCTCCAGGCCATCGTCCTCAGCTGGCCGACCAACCTCTCGACCCAGGGCCTCACCTTGGCGCCCAACGCCACGTACCTGCTCTCGTACGCGGGGTCGTACGCGGGAACCCAGACCCAGCCGGTTTCGTTCAGCGCGGGCGTCGGCCCGGCGACGTTCGTCGGTGCTCCGAACACCGCCGATCCGTTCACCGCGACGCTGCAGCCGTTCTTCCATCTCTTCACCACGACGTCGGCGGGCGCTACCGGGGTCGAGGTCGTGTTCGCCCCAGGGCACTCCGCGGGCGGTGACACCTACTGCGTTGGCAACGTCTCCTTCGTGGAGGAGGGGGACAGCAGCCAGATCGGGACCGTGGGCGGACCGGCGGGCCCCAATCTAATCGCCAACGGGGACTTCTCGAACGGCCAGACCGGCTGGACCGTCACGCCGTCCGCCGCCAACCCCACCACCGCAACGGGCGCACTTTGCATCACCGGCCAAGCCGTGTTCTCCACCGCTCCAATCCCGATGGTCTTCGGCGCCAGCTACGAGCTCAGCTACGACTTCGCGCCGGCCTTCATCAACAGCTCGGCCACCACCGCTTCCCAGCTCGACCCCGCCGGGAGCCCGTCCACCTACGCCTCTTTCACCGTTGACACGGCCGTGAACGCGACCAACACGTTCGCGCACGTCTTTACCTCGTACGTCTACGATTCCACGGCGGTCCTCGAGCTGACGGGGACCGATGGCTGCTACGACAACGTGTCGCTCGTCCAGATCATGGCGCCCTGAGCGGGACCACCCCGCGCCAAGAGCTGCCGCGGCAAGGAGCCTCGCCCCGCCCGCCTCAGGCCGCCGGCGGCGGCGCGGGCGTCGGCAGGACCGGCGCCGACATGATGCCCAGCTTGGGCATCTCGGTCAGGACCAGCGGCAGGAGCTCGTCCATGCGTTTCACGTAGAGGATCTCGATCTCGTTGCGCGGCTGCTCCGGGATGTCGATGACGTCCTTGCGGTTGCGCTCCGGCAGGATGACCCGCTTGATGCCGGCGCGGTGCGCGGCCAGGAACTTCTCCTTGATGCCGCCGACCGGCAGCACCAGACCGCGCAGCGTGATCTCGCCGGTCATCGCCACGTCGCTGCGAATCGGCTTGTTGGTGAGCAGCGAGGCCATCGACACGAACATCGTGACACCCGCCGAGGGGCCGTCCTTGGGGATGGCGCCCGCCGGGATGTGGACGTGAATGTCGGTCTTCTCGAGGAAGTTCTCCTCCAGGCCCAACCAGCGGGCGCGCGAGCGGATGAACGACAGCGCCGCCTGCGCCGACTCCTTCATCACGTCCCCGAGCTGCCCGGTGAGGACCAGCTGCCCCTTCCCGTTCATCTTGGTCGACTCGATGAAGAGGATGTCGCCGCCGACCGGCGTCCAGGCAAGACCGGTCGCCACGCCTGGCTCCGCCGTCCGCTCGGCGACCTCCGAGATGTACTTGCTCGGCCCCAGCAGATCGCCGATTCGCGCCGCGGTCACCTGCTCGACCCCCTGCGCCTTACCCTCCGCGACCAGCACCGCGATGGCGCGGATGACGTTGGCCGCCTCGCGCTCGAGGTTGCGGACGCCCGCCTCGCGCGTGTAGCTGTCGATGATCTCGGCCAGCGCCGCGTCCTCGAAGATCACCTTCTCCTTCGAGAGGCCGTGCTCTTCGAGCTGCTTGGGGATGAGGAACTGCTTCGAGATGTTGAGCTTCTCCTCGCGGGTGTAGCCGGGAAGCTCCAGCACCTCGAGCCGGTCGCGCAGCGCCGGCGGGATGGGGTCCATGATGTTGGCGGTGGCCACGAACATCACCTTCGAGAGGTCGAACGGCACCTCCAGATAGTGGTCCGAAAACGTATGATTCTGCTCGGGGTCGAGGACCTCCAGCAGCGCCGCGGCCGGGTCGCCGCGGAAGTCGTGCCCCAGCTTGTCGATCTCGTCGAGCATGAAGACCGGGTTGTTCGACCCCGCCTTCTTCATTCCCTGGATGAGACGCCCGGGCAGCGAGCCGACGTAGGTGCGCCGGTGGCCCCGGATCTCCGCCTCGTCGCGCACGCCGCCCAGCGAGATGCGGATGAACTTGCGCCCCAGCGAGCGGGCGATCGATCGACCGAGCGACGTCTTGCCGACGCCGGGTGGCCCGACGAGGCAGAGGATCGGCCCCTTCTTGTCGCTCTTCAGCTTGCGGACCGCCAGGTACTCGAGGATGCGCTTCTTCACCTTCTCGAGGTCGTAGTGGTCGGAGTTGAGGATGTCGCGGGCCGCCTGGATGTCGAGCTTGTCCTCGGTCGCGATCGACCAGGGGAGCTCCACCAGCCACTCGAGGTAGGTCCGGGTGACGGTGTACTCCGCCGAGGAGGGCTGCATCACCTTGAGCCGCTCGAGCTGCTTCATGGCGACCTTCTCGGTCTCGGCCGGCATCTTGGCCCCCAGGACCTTCTCCCGGAAGTCGTCGAGGTCGCCGCCCGTCTCGTCGATCTCGCCCAGCTCTTCCTTGATCGCTTTGAGCTGCTGGCGCAGCACGTACTCGCGCTGGTTGCGCCCCATCTCCTCTTGCACCTGGCTGTTGATCTTCTCGCGCACCTTCAGCACCTCGTGCTGGCGCGAGAGGAACTGCAGCACCTTGCGCAGGCGCGTCTTGAGGTCGAACGTCTCCAGGACGTCCTGCTTCTCGTCGACCTGCACGTCGAGGTTCGAGATGATGACGTCCGAGAGCTGCCCCGGCTCGACCACGCTGTCGACCAGCGCGCTCGCCTCCTTGGGGAGCTCGGGCATCAGCTTGATGACCCGCTTGGCGACGTCCTTGACGTTCATCACCAGCGCGTCGAGCTCGACGTCCGTCGACGGCGAATCGGGCAGCGCCTGCACCCGCGCGGTCATGAACGGGTCCTGTCCGCCGATCTCCAGGATGCGAATGCGCGCGACCCCCTGCAGGATCACCGAGAAGTTGTCCTTGGCCAGCTTGATGACCTTGAGGATGCGGGCCGCGCACCCGACCATGTAGAGATCGCCAGCGCCGGGCTCTTCGGTCCGCGCGTCACGCTGGGTGACGATCCCGATGACCGGGCGCTCCTTGGAGATCGCCTCCTCGACCAGCTTGACCGACTTCTTGCGCCCGACGTCGATGGGGATGATCGACCCCGGAAACAGCACGGAGTTCCGCAGCGGTAAAATCGAAATGACGTCGGGGACCTCGACCGGGCCTTCGGGCACCGGCTTCTTGGTGGCCATGGTTGGATCGTATACGCGACGCCGCTCTTCCGCCAGTCGACGAAGGCGCGAGGTTCCCCGTGTCGCGGGTTCCCGGCCGGCTCGCCCGGCGCCGCTCGACCACCGGGCGGCGTGGTAAAATGGCCTCCCTTTCGCAGGAGGCCGTCCTCATGCGCCTAGCTTCGCTTTTCGTCCTGGCCGCCGTGGTCATGGCCCCGCCCGCGCTCCGCGCCCAATCGATCCCCGACGCCGAGACCGCTTACGCGCAGCAGACGCTCGGCGTCCGCCACCTGGTCTACCCGCTGCGTGACGGAACCACGGTCGACGAACGGGGGCAGGTACGCTACGACGGGCGCTGGGACGCCTTCCAGGGTCCGGATCACCACCCGATCGACGAGGCGTCGTTCTTCCGGACGGTCGGCCGCGAAGATCTGCTCACCCGTCACCAGCGCTGGAGCGCCGTCAAACGGGGCTTGGGCGCCAGCGGGTGGGTTCTGGTCGTCGGTGGCGCCATGGCGATCGCCATCGGGTCGGCCCGCGGGTTGGGCCAACCCGCGGCGACGGGCCAGGACTCTTCGTCCCAGCGCTCCCTGAGGCTGACCGGTCTGGCGCTCATCGGCGGCGGCGTCGTCTCCCTGCTCCTGTCCCACTTCATCGACCCAACCCCCGTCGGCGCCGACGAGGCCGACCGCCTGGCCCGCGACTACGACCAGTCGCTGCGTGGCCGGCTCGGCATGATCGACGCGGCCTCGAAGTGAGGCTGTGCAGCGCGCTTCTGTCGCCGCTACCCGTCCCTCAGGGACTGAACTGAAACCGTCGGCCGCTAAGCCTCGCGGAGCTTGCTCTGCCTCTTCTTCATCCCGGCGGACTTCGACCGCCTCTTCGGCGAACCGAGGCGGTGCGAAAGCCCCCGCGACGCGGTGGTCTTTCCAAGGTGCGAACGCAGGGCAGCGTTCACGGCAGCACTGGTCCTGAAGACACGAGCCACGTCGGGGTCGAGAACCACGACGTTTCTTACCTGTTCCAAGCGGCCCGCATACTTCCCCCGAACCCCGCCAGAAAAATCGTATTCCGCCCGCATCCCCTCCTCCGCGCGGCGCCTCTTAGAGATTCGCATAGCTTCTCCGCTCACTCCGCGTGGCGATTCTAGCACTGATGATGCAGATGGCATCGCCTCGATCGGTATGGACGACGACCAGCGGGCGCTCGAGGCTCGAGACGCCCTGGAGGACAAATCGGTCCTCTTCGAGCGAGGAGTCCGGATCGAATACGGTCAGCGAAAGCGGATCGGAGAACGCCGTCAGGGCCTCGTCGAAAGAGACGCCATGTTTTGCGAAGTTCGCGTTCGCCTTCGCCGGATCCCATTCGAACCGCACCCCAAAGCATCGGGCGGTTCGAATGGACCGTTGCTACCGCCTGGCTGGGTTCTGTTCGAAACGCACGTTCACACGGTGCAGACAGTCGTTGGTGAGGTCCGATCCCGAGATCCACACGGATGGCTTCGAGCAACCTGTTCTGTGCCTCGATGCGGCCCTCACGATCGTCGTTCGTTGCAACGATCTGCGCGGTCGCTTCCCGCACAGCTGCCGGCGCTACATCGCATCGAACCTGTCAGCGTTACCGCTTCTTGTCGCTGACCGGCTTCGGCTGGGGTGTCAGGGTGTGAACGGTCGCCCCGCCCGAACCGCCGCCGGCCGTCAGCGCCGGGCCACCGACATCCCGGTGGATGCCGTGGTGGGCGAGGACCTTGGCCTCGATCTTCTTGGCCACGTCGGCGTGGTCGCGCAGATACTGCTTGGCGTTCTCGCGCCCCTGACCGATGCGGTCGCCCCCGAAGCCGAACCAGGCGCCGGACTTCTCGACCGCGCCGCACTCGGCGCCGAGATCGACCAGATCCCCCTCGTGGCTGATTCCCTCGCCGTAGAGGATGTCGAACTCCACCTCGCGGAACGGGGGCGCCATCTTGTTCTTCACCACCTTCACGCGCGTGCGGTTGCCGACCACCTTCTCGCCGTCCTTGAGCGCGCCCACGCGGCGGATGTCCATGCGCACGCTGGCGTAGAACTTCAGCGCGTTGCCGCCGGTCGTCGTCTCCGGGTTTCCGAACATGACGCCGATCTTCATGCGGATCTGGTTGATGAAGATGACCAGCGTGTTCGACTTGGCGATGGTGCCGGTCAGCTTGCGCAGCGCCTGGCTCATGAGCCGCGCCTGCAGGCCGACGTGCGCATCGCCCATCTCGCCTTCCAGCTCGGCGCGCGGCGTGAGCGCGGCGACCGAGTCGACGACGATGACGTCGACCGCGCCCGAGCGGACCAGCATCTCGGTGATCTCCAGCGCCTGCTCGCCGCAGTCGGGCTGCGAGACGAGCAGATCGTCCGTCCGCACGCCCAGCTTGCGCGCGTACCCGACGTCCAGCGCGTGCTCGGCGTCTACGAACGCGCAGATGCCGCCCATCCTCTGGGCCTCGCCGACGACGTGGAGAGCCAGCGTCGTCTTGCCGGATGACTCCGGCCCGTAGATCTCGATGATACGGCCGCGGGGTAACCCGCCGACGCCGAGCGCGATGTCGAGCCCCAGCGATCCCGTCGGCACCACCTTGACCTCGGGCGGCGCGATCCCCTCGCCGAGCCGCATGATGCTCCCCTTGCCGAACTGCTTCTCGATCGTGGAGACCGCCAGGTCGATCGCCTTGTCGCGCGCCGGATCGCGGTCGCGCGCCGGGGCCGCGGTCTCCTTCCCCTGCCCGTCGCCCTTGATCTCCTTGATGTCGCTCTTCTCCGAGGTCTTTTCCGAGCTGGTGGCCATGTGGTCTCTCCTTGCTTGCCTTGATCAGTTCGAACGGAGCGCGGCCGTGTGCCGCAAAACGTAAGTGGAGCCCGCGTTGTCCCGGCCTTGGCCGAGCTGGCTCTCGAACACGCACAGCTCGTCGACCGGCGCCGGGCCGAAGACGCGGTCCCCCACCGCGGCCAGCGCGGCGCGGGCGTCGACGCCCTGCTTGCTGCGCCCCACGGTGACGTGGGCCCGAAAAGGCCGGCTCTCGCGCTCGCCGATCCCCAGCCGCGCCGCCGTCTCCTCGACGATGGCCGCCACCGCCCCCAGCCGCCCGTCGTCGTCGGCCACCCCGGCCCAGAAGACGTTGGCCCTGTTCGGCGACGGAAAGGCGCCCATCCCGCGCACCTCGATCCCGAACCGAGGCACGGCGGCCAGCGACTCGGCCAGCGCGCCGCCGAAGGCGGCCAGCCGCCCCTCCTCGACCGGGCCCAGGAACTTGACGGTCACGTGCAGGTTCTCGAGCTTGCGCGACCACCTCACGCCGGAGAGCGCGCGGCCGAGCTCGCCGGCGGCGGCCAGCACGTTGGCCCGCACCGGCTCGGGCAACGGCACGGCGACGAAGCTGCGGACGGTCTTGCTGGCTGGACCCGTCTCCCTCATCGCTTCCGCGTGTCGAAGTAGCGCCGCGCCAGATCGAGCGCGTAGTGAGCGGCCGCCAGGCGCACCCGCTCGCGCCCGCCGGAGAACAGCTTGGTCGAGGTGCGGGTCGTCCCCGGACCGCAGATGGCGAAGCAGACGGTCCCCACCGGCTTGTCGGGCGCCCCCCCCTCGGGCCCCGCCACGCCGGTGATCGCCACCGCCACCGACGACCCGCAGACCCGCTTGGCCCCCTCGGCCATCTCGCGCGCCGTCGGCTCGCTGACCGCGCCGAAGTCGGCGATCGTCTCGGGCTTGACGCCGAGGACGCCGATCTTCATCTCGTCGGCGTAGGCGACGATGCTGCCGCGGAAGTAGGCGCTGGCGCCCGACTCCGAGGTGGCCAGCTCGCCGGCCAGGCCGCCGGTGCACGATTCGGCGAAGGCCACCGTCGCCTCCTGCGCGCGCAGCGACTTGGCCATGGCGCCGACGAACGTCTCGCCGTCGACGCCGTAGATGCCGGGCCCGATCCGCTTGCGGATCTCGGCGTCCACCTTCTCCACCGTCGCGCGCGCCGCCTCGGCGTCGGCATCGCGCACCACCAGCTTGACGTGGTTGACCGGCATCGAGGTCCGGAAGTGCAGCGTCGCCCCCTCGATCCCGCTCAGGATCCCGGCCAGCCGGTGGTCGATGTGCGACTCGCCCATTCCGTAGAGGTGCCAGGTGCGCACGGCCGGCGCCGGCACGCCCGTCTCGACCAGCCGCCCGGTCAGCCGCGGCAGCACCTCGTCGGTGAAGATCTTCTCCATCTCGCGCGGGACGCCGGGCAGGAAGTAGGCCTCCGCGCCGCCGAGCCGCACCACGAACCCTGGCGCGATCCCGGCCGCGTTCGCCAGCGCCTGCGCGCCGTTGGGGACGCGCACCTGCCGCAGGTTGTTGGGCGTCATCTCGAAGCCGTGGGTGGAGAACCGCTTCTTCATCGCCTCCAGCGACGGCTCGTCGGCGTGCGTCCCGGTGACCAGCAGCTCGGCCACCGCGTCGACGGTCCGATCGTCCTCCGTCGGCCCGAGGCCCCCGGTGGCGACGATCAGGTCGACCTCCGCCCGCAGGCGCACCAGCGCCGTCCGGATCGCCTGCGGGTCGTCCGAGACGACCAGCTGCTCCGTCAGCTCGTACCCGAGCTCGAACAGACGCTCGGCGATGAAGGTGTCGTTGGTGTTGCTGATCTCGCCCCGCAGCACCTCGTCCCCGATCGCCAGCAACGCCGCGCGCTGCGCCACCGCCTTGGAACTAGACATTTGAGCAGTACCGTAGCCGCGTCGGATCGCGATGTCAACGAATTGTCGGCGCCGTCTGGAGGGGTCCCCCGGTGCTATCCAAGCGGCTGCACCGCCGATAGGTTGCCCTGCACCAAGATCGGGCAGGGCAGCACGGTGACCAGCACCCAGATTGACGGGACGGTCACGTACTCTTACGGCGTGCAGGGTGGCGTCCTCTATGAATTCACGCAGCCGTCCTCTGGTCGAACAGTAGCCGCGCTGCCTGCGGGAATGATTGACGCTTTCGACGCAGGTCGCTACCCTCAGGGGTCTCGATGCGTATCCGCTACGCCGCGAAGACCGACGTGGGCATGAAGCGCAACCACAACGAGGATTATTTCTCGTTGATCGAAGACGAGCAGCTGTTCTTGGTGGCCGACGGGATGGGCGGGCACGCGTCGGGCGAGGTCGCTTCCAAGATGGCCGCCGACGTCATCCAGGAGTTCTACGCCCGCACGAAAGACGAAGAGGCGACCTGGCCGTACAAGATGGACCGCCACCTCTCGTACGTCGAGAACCGGCTGGTGGTCGGCATCAAGATGGCGAACCAGCGCATCTTCCAGGCGGCCAGCAAGGAGATCAAGCTCAAGGGGATGGGGACGACGATCGTCAGCGGCCAGGTGGTGGGCGACAAGTTCTACATCGCCCACGTGGGCGACTCGCGCTGCTACCGGATCCGGGGGTCGGCGATCCAGCAGATGACGCGCGACCATTCGCTGCTCGAGGACTACAAGGACGCCAAGCCGAACATGTCCGAGGACGAGCAGAAGAAGTTCCCGCACAAGAACGTCATCACGCGCGCGCTCGGCATGCGCGAGCACGTGCAGGTCGACGTCCTGGCGCACGACATCCAGGACCGCGACACCTTCCTGCTCTGCTCCGACGGCCTCTCCGGCATGGTCGAGGACCCCAAGCTGCTCGAGGTGGTCAAGGCCGCGGCCGACCTCGAGACCGCGGTCTCGAACCTGATCGAGGCGGCCAACGGCGCCGGCGGCACCGACAACATCACGGTGCTCGCCCTCCAGTGCGCGAATTGACCGCCTAGCGATGTCCGCTCCCAAGGAGCTCACCGGGTCGGACGCGGGCCTCTCGGGAGATGATCAGATCCGGATAGCCCTTCGTGAAATCCTGCGACGTGGCGGCAGCGCCCGGATGCACGAGATCTACTGCCGTAGAGTCGGTTCTGCAGCCGCGCGGTCTGATCCTTTCCGACCAAGGAAGGGCAAGCCTGCGCTTCTTCGTGAACCGCGTCGCGGTCCTGGGCGGCTACATCCACCCGTACGATCGAGAGAACCCGGGCTGGCGCATCACTGAACGGGGTCGCCAGGCTCTCTCTTTGAGGAGAAACAAGAACCGCTGCCGTCCGAAGACCTGGAACCAGAGGCAGACTAGAGTCGCTGCGGCGCCTCTGATTCGCCAGCTGAGCCGCAGGTCGACTGCTCCTTGCTACTCTTCTAGAGGTTCCCATGTCGAGGTCCGCACCAACCGTCTCGCGCAAGAGTAGGCCTGTCGTCCGCGCAGCTCGCGCCCGAAAACCCGACAGGGTCCTGGTCTTCACCAAGGCTGACATGGATCGCCAACGGAAGGCCTCCCTGCGCTTTTTGGCCGTTCCGACGATCGAGGCAGGAGATCCCAAGGTCTCGGAGACCGGTATCATCCAAAAGCGTCATCGCCCCGAGAAATGATCTTCGTCGACGCAAGCGTCTTCTACGCTCGAATTGCCCGAGACGACGAGCACCACGAAGAAGCCGACCACTTCTTCGGCGGCGTCAGATCACCGCGGCTCACCACGACAGCCGTCGTGTACGAGACGCACGCGCTGATGCTTCGAGTCTCGAGAATGGCCACCTCGGCGCATGCAGCACGCCAGTTTCTCGCGGAATTAGACGCTGGCCTGGCCCGCGTCGTCCACGTGACGCGCGAGGATCACCGTCGCGCCGTCACACTGGTCCGCGACCATCGCGACAAGAGCTACTCGCTCTGCGATGCTGTCAGTTTCGTGGTAATGGAGCGGCTACGCATTCGACGTGCCGCCTCCTTCGACCGACACTTTCGTCAGTTCGGTAGATTCGACGTATGGCCACTCTGAATCGTACGCCTTTAGAGGCTCCAGTACTGGATGCCGCGCTCGACGACCGCCGGTGAGAAGGCGCTCTTGACGTCGACGAAGCAGCCGTTGTCGCGCACCATCCCCAGCAGCTTCTGCTGCCCGAGCTGAATGTACTCCTGGTGGCTCACCGCCACGACGAGCCCATCGAGGTTCTGGTACTCCTCGAGCCGGTTGAGCGTGACGCCGTATTCGTGCTTCGCCTCGGCGGGATTGCCGCGGCTGTCGTGGATGAGGGCGTCGATCCCGAACTCGCGCAGCTCGGCCAGGATGTCGGGGACCTTGCTGTTGCGGAGATCCGTGCAGTCCTCCTTGAACGTCAGCCCCAGCACCCCCACGCGCGCCCCCTTCACGGCGAACCCCTGCCCGATCAGCATCTTCACCAGCCGCCGCGCCACGTAGGGGCCGACGTTGTTGTTGATGCGGCGACCGGCCAGGATCACCTCGGGCTGATAGCCGAGCTGCTGCGCCTTCATCGTCAGGTAGTAGGGATCGACGCCGATGCAGTGGCCGCCGACCAGCCCGGGACGGAACTTGAGGAAGTTCCACTTCGTCCCCGCCGCCTCCAGCACGTCGGCGGTGCGGATGTTCATCCGTTCGAAGATGATCGCCAGCTCGTTCATGAGCGCGATGTTGAGATCGCGCTGGGTGTTCTCGATGACCTTGGCGGCCTCGGCCACCTTGATCGACGAGGCGCGATGCACCCCGGCTTCGATGATGGCGCCGTAAGTGGCCGCCACCCGGTCGAGGGTGGCGGAGTCCTCGCCGGAGACGACCTTCACGATCCGCTCGAGCGTGTGCTCCTTGTCGCCCGGATTGATCCGCTCCGGCGAGTAGCCGAGCTTGAAGTCCCCCCGCTCGAGCCCCGAGAGCTTGGAGAGGATCGGCCCGCAGACGTCCTCCGTGACGCCCGGGTAGACGGTCGACTCGTAGACCACGACCGCCCCCTTGGAGAGCACCTTGCCCACCGTCTCCGAGGCCTTCACCACCGGCGTCAGGTCGGGGACGTTGTTGTGATCGACCGGCGTCGGCACGGCCACCACGAAGAAGGTGACCCCCTTGAGGTCGGCCAGATCGCTGGTGATCTTCAACGACGAGCCCTCGAGCTCGGTCTTGGGGACCTCCTGGTTGCGATCGAACCCCCGGCGGAGCTCGTCGACCTTCTCCTTGTTGACGTCGAACCCGATCGACCCCGGGAACTTGCGCGCGAAGGCAAGCGCCACGGGGAGCCCGACGTATCCCAAACCGATGACGGCGATCTTCTCTGGCATGCTCTCGTCGCTCCTCGGGCGCAGGTTACCGTGGTTCGGGCGCCCCGTCGCCCCCTCCCTGCGCCGCCGGATCAGGCGCGGGTGGGACCGGGCTCGAAGGCAGGCATGCCCCCCGACGGACGCCCCTCGCTGACCGGGGGCGGGCCGCCGCCGGGCGGGCGGTTCCGCCAGCGCTTCTCGCGCTTGTGGGCCAGCACCAGCAGCGGGGGCTGAATGAGGCGCGGGATGAGCGCCAGGATCAGCGCGCCGCCGATGACCACGATGGCCAGCGGCTTCTGCGTGTCCGCGCCGATGCCGTGGGAGAGCGCGGCCGGCGTCAGGCCGAGCATGGCCACGAAGACCGTCATCAGCACGGGACGCAGCCAGCGAATGGCCGCGTCACGCGCCCCCTCCTCGAGGCCGGCCCCCTCGGCCCAGACGCGCTGCGCGTAGGTGACGACGAGCAGCGCGTCCTGGATCGAGACGCCGAAGATCGAGATGAACCCCATCGCCGCCGAGATCGAGAAGTTCGTCCGCGTGACGATCAACGCCAGGATCCCCCCGGTGCAGGCCACGGGGATGCCGGCCAGGACGATCAACGTGTCTTTCCAGTCCTTCACCGACGAGTAGACCAGCATCGAGATCACCAGCAGCGTGAGCGGGATGATGACCGTGAGGCGGCCGGTCGCCTCGTTGAGCTGGTTGATCTCCCCGGCCCACTCGAGGTGGGTGTCGTAGGGGAGCTTCACCTTCTCTTCGATCTTCTCCTTGGCCTCGTTGATCGTCGAGGCCAGATCGCGGCCGCGCACCGAGAACTTCACCGGCGCGTAGCGGCGGTTGTCCTCGCGGTAGATGAGCGAGGGACCCTCCTCTTTGACGATCTGGGCGATCTGGCCGAGCGGCACCGAGGCGCCGTCGGGCGTGGCGACCAGGATGTCGCGGATCGCCTTCAGGTCCTTGCGAAACGGCGGCGCCCAGCGGACGGTCAAATCGAAGCGCTTCTCCCCTTCGTAGACCTGCGTGACCGCCTGGCCGCCGATGGCCGCCTGGACCACCGCCTCGACGTCGCCCACGTTGAGGCCGTAGCGCCCGCAGATGGCGCGATCGGGCGTGATGCGCACGTCGGGCTGGCCCAGCGAGGGGAAGAGCGCCAGGTCGGCGACGCCCTTGATGGTCGACATGACGTCGACGATCTCGTTGGCCTTGGCCTCGTTGACGTGCAGGTCGGGGCCGAACACCTTCACCGTGTTCTCGCCCTTGACGCCGGACATCGCCTCCTCGACGTTGTCCGAGATCATCTGGGAGAAGTTGAAGATGACGCCGGGGAAGGCCTGGGTGAGCTCGCGCGAAAGATCCTCGGTCATCGAGTCCTTGGTCACGCCGCGTGGCCACTCCTTCGAGGGCTGGAGCGGCGCGAACAGCTCGATGTTGTAGAAGCCCGAGACGTCGGTCCCGTCGTCGGGGCGCCCCAGCTGCGAGACGACGTGGGTGATCTCCGGGCGCGCCCGGTGCTGCAGATCGCAGGGGCCGTCTTTGGGGCAACCCAGAATCACCGAGCGCATGCGGCCGACGTACTTCGACGACTGCTCGAGCGAGATCGACGTCGGCAGCGTGGCGCGAATCCAGAAGTTCCCCTCCTCGAGCTTGGGCATGAACTCGCGCCCCAGGAACCCGGAGCTGACCAGCGCGCCGCCCACGATGACCGCCCCGATCCCGACCGCCAGCTTCTGCCGGCGCAGCGCGAAGTCGAACAGCGGCAGGTAGAACTTCTTGAGCCCCCGCATGAGCCAGTTGTCGTGCTCGTGGTCGCCCAGGCTGCCGACCTTGAGGCCGCGCTCGGCCAGGACGGGCGTCAACGTCAGCGACAGCACGATGGCGCCGCCGATGGCGAAGGCGTAGGTGTGCGCCATCGGCGAGAAGATGACCCCCGAGACGCCCGACAGCGTGAAGAGCGGGATGAACGCCACCGCGATGATCAGCGTCGAGGAGAACATCGGCGGCCCCACCTCGGCGGCGGCCAGCAGGATCCGCTCGATGGCGTTGCGCTTCCCGGGCGCCGACAGGTGCCGGAACATGTTCTCCATCACGATGACCGTCGAGTCGACGACGATGCCGAAGTCGACGGCGCCGAGCGAGATCAGGTTCGCCGGCGTCCCCGTCGTCACCATGCCGATGAACGCGATCATGAGCGCGAGCGGAATGTTGATCGCGGTGATGAGTGCTGCGCGCGTGTGGCCGAGGAACATCCACAGCATCACCGTCACGAGCAGCATGCCGACGATCAAGTTCTCTATGACGGTGTGCGTGGTCAGCTTCACCAGCGCCGCGCGATCGTAGTACGGCTCGATGTCCATGCCCGGCGGCAGCAGGCGATACTTCCTGATGTACTCGACGCGCTCGTGCACGCCTTCGATGGTCTTGAGCGAGTCGCCGCCGTAGCGCATGAGCACCACGCCCTGCACGATGTCGGGGTCGAGATCTTTT
>DATNDC010000228.1:0-12411 GCA_035607055.1 Polyangia bacterium | reverse complement strand
AAAGGGCAGTGGTGCGTGATCATCGACCGCAAGGTCACGCCCGCCGACCGCGCCGCCACGCTGACCGAGGCCCTGGCCCAGCTCGACACCGACGCGATCTTCCTGCCGCCGGAGATTCGCGACGCGCTGACCGCCGCGCGCGCGGCCTCCAGGGCCTGATACCACCCGGGCGGTATTGCCTGCCGGCGTAGCGAGTCCTACGCCGATGCGACGCTTTGGCGTTAGGCGGTGATTTCTCGGAGACTGCAACCAGCGCGCGATCGACGCTGCGTTCGGGTGCATCGCCCCGGTATCCGAGGAAACCGTGACGTTATGACCAGGCGCGTCGGCCAGCTTGGGCCGGATGCTTGTGCATGTTAATAATAGCGAAGATCATCGTCGCCGTTGCGAATGGAGGGATCGATGGGATGGAAGCGCGGGTTGGGCCTCGTCGCGTTCGGGTTTGTTTTGGGCGCTGCGTGTTCAAACAGCGGGGGAACCACCACCAGCATCCAATGCGCGGGTTCGGGCCTGAGTAACGATCCACTGGGGCGACATTGCATCACTCCCCCCGCGCCCACTCAGGGCTGTACGAGCAATCTGACCGCGGCCGTCACGCCGTTCGCGCCGGTCGCGAAACCCGATACCTATGAGTCGGAGACCATGGTCGCGATCGATCCCAGGAACTCGAAGACGATCTACGTGGCGACCATCCAGGCCACGGTGGATACGTCGGCGGCGGATTCGCAGGCATCGGTGAGCCCGACCGGCCTGTGCACCGTGCGAAAGCATTTAGCGGTGTTGAAGTCGACGGATTCGGGAGCGCATTTCGCTACCATGCCGGGCTTGCCAGCCGCGACGACAAATGAGTGGGCCACCGATCCCGATATCGCTGTCGGCGCGGACGGGACGCTGTACTTGGTATTCTTGCGTTATCTGACGTCGGACAATCCCGCACTATGCTCGAGCAGTGGTCTACCTTTGACGCCGTCCGCGGTCGAGATCTGGTTTGCGTCTCCGAACGACTCGAACAACACTCTTCAGACCCTCCAGCCGGGGCTACCCACCCCCACGGGCGCCATCGCTTCCCCGAGCCCCGTTATTCCCGGCACTGAGGCCCAAGCCGATCTTCCGCGGTTGGCCATTAACCCGAAGATCGCGGGTCAAGTGATGGTCTATTACGCGCGCGATTTCGATCAGCCCGGGCTGCCCAGTGATTCGAGCGCCAGCCTTCCGGGGGGCTCGGGCGACCTCATCCAGACACTCCAATTTAATACCACCACCAAGCAGTTCGTGCCGGGCGACGCCATTTCGATTCACCCCAACGCTTCCCTCTCGGCCCTCGCGTTCGACGGCAACGGTGCTCTCTACGTGGCGACGATTCTTTCGGGGCAGGACAGCTTCGAGGTATTTCAGTTCGTCTTCTCGAGCACGACGCAGACCTGGAGCCAAGGTTTGACGCCCAGTCAGGCGACAAACGCCGGTGCGCCGGGCCTGACCCCCGAAACCTTCCAGGGAACCTCGGCGCTCGATGTCTCATCGACCCCGGAGGTCAGCTTCTTGCCGGCGCTGCCCGGTCTGGCCGTTGGGACGGTCGGCGCGTCGACAGACCCGATCGTCTATCTCGCGTTCGAGGTTTCCGATTCGGGCGTTCGGCGGGTCGCGCTCGCCGCGGCGAACGGCACCGATCTCACGAAGTGGACGACGCCGTCGACGGCCTTTGCGCCGCTGCCGCCGAACGTGACTTCCCTAGGCTCCTTGCACCCCCAGTTGAGCCTCAGCGGAACCTCAAACGTGCTCGACTTGTTCTATTTCGATGTGGAGGGCGCGTCCCGAGGGGCGTTGGGCCAACTCTTGGTCGAAACTATCTTCACGCGGATGAACGCCAGTGATTTCAGCGTCGTCCTGGGACCGACTCAGGTGACCTTGAACGCACCGGCCTTGTCAAACCTCCCTCTCCGCCACCAGATCCCCAGCGATACCACTCAAAACAGCTTGTTCGTGGGGGAATATCTGGGCTTGGCCACGACGGCCTCCACCGCCCAGACCGCCTACGTCAGTTGGCCCGAGTTGAATCAAGCCGGAGCGGTCAACCTCGATCTCGCCGTCACGTCAATTGCCGGTACCTGCACCAACCCGCTGACCTTGGTCGATCCCGACTCGTTCTGGGAGTGCTCCTGTCAGTGCGGTCAAAACGGGGCGACTATCGTTCCGGTCGTGGGTTGCGCTGCGGGCTCGGCGAACAGCTCGGCGGCGGCCTGTCCGCAGATCTGTGCGACGGCGTCGCTTTGCGGCAACGCGCTCGCCTGCACGACCAACTCGTGTGGGGGCGGCTCGACCGGCGGTCGGCTGCTCTCCACCAATAGCTGCGCCGTTTCGGACGGTGCTCCAATCGGGGCGCTCGTCAGCTCGATCAGTGACTTCACTGTTTCCGACGTGGGGGCGTCGACGGCGACGGTGACGATGGCCAATCAGAGCGCCACGATGAGCGTGACCGGGCAGGCCTTCCTGAACTCCTCGACGAGCCCGCCGATCCCCGGGGCCGCGGCGGAGATCGCCCGCCTCTCGATCCAGCCAGCCGACGTTTTTCTGGGCGGCTCCATTAACGCCTTCGTCCGCAACGTGATGGTCACGCATCGTGGTCGCCTGCGCGGTCGGTTTACGGACGCGACGCACTTCCGATTGGCGCCCGGCTCGGCCGAGTTCGTCGTCACGCTTCAGACACAGCCAGTGTCGGGTCCCCTCTCTGCGCCGGTCAACATCCGGGCCAGCAACTCGACGCCGATGTTGGGCGTCGTCGATCTGACACACGGAACATTCTCTCTCGATGGGACGGCTTCGGACGGACTGGGCGATTCACTGGCGTTGCATTTCGTCGGGAACATCACCAACCGTCCGGCGGACGCCAACCACAACGGCATCATTGATGCCGTCGACAAGTGCCCGGCCGAGACCTCCGGACCGGACGTGACGCCCCCAGTGTTCACCTTCGTTCCGCCGACAACGACGATCTCGTCCTGCGCGCACCCCAACATAGGGCAGGCGCAGGCCACAGATCCTTGTGGTGTGACGATTATCAACGACGCGCCGTCGACGTTCCGGCTGGGGACGACGACGGTTACGTGGACCGCTCGCGATGGCGCCGGCAACGTAACGGTCGCCTCTCAGACGGTGACGGCTGTGTTGGGTGACGACGTCTCCTGTTGTCCGTCGGGAACGCACGTGATCGTCGGGACCTCCAACGACGACGTGATCGTCGGGACCTCCGGTCCGGACTGCATCCTCGGACTGGGAGGCCAGGACACGATTTCGGGCGGCGACGGCGACGATGTAATCTCGGGCGGCGATGGTGACGACGTGATCTTCGGGCAAAACGGCAACGATCGAATCTACGGTGGCTCGGGGCAGGACACGATTTCAGGCGGACCGGGCAATGACTTCATCGACGGGGGCGACGGTGTCGATCAGCTGAGTGGCGACGATGGGGACGACGTCATCTTCGGAGGGCAAGGGGGCGACATCATCAGCGGTGGGATCGGCAACGACGTCATCAACGGCGGGCCCGACGACGACCAGATCCACGGCGACGACGGCGACGACGTGATCTTCGGAAATGCCGGGAATGACAGCTTGTTCGGCGACGACGGAAACGACACCTTGAATGGGGGAGACGGCGACGACAAGCTTGACGGGGGATCGGGAGTGGACATTCTGAACGCCGGCTCCGGCCACAACATTTGCATGGACGACGGCATCACCCTACAGGTGTGCCCAGTAGGGGGCGATCAATGAATCAGGCGCGCGACGTCGGGCGACACCCGAGTTTAGTCGCACCGCGCGTCTGGATCGCGTTTTCTATCTTATTCTGCGGATGCGGCGCGAAATCCCTGCGCTCGACGGACGGGTCCGGAGTCGACACGGGTTCCTGTCCGATGTTTCGACACGCGATGGTCTTCGTCCCACCGGTCCCGGCCTGCCAGCTCATCTACACTTGTGGAGGCGTCGTCAGCGCCACCGGGTCCACGCCCGCCGGCGCCTTCGCCGCGGACGCCGTCGGCGCGACGGTCAACCCATGCGCGGGCTTCATCTCGGTGGCGCTGGCGGACGACGCGCATATCGCGAGCGTCGTGTTGGGCATTCCTTACCCGGTGCCCGACGCGGGAACCGAGGTGCCGCTCGGAGATGTCTCCGTGACCGCCACGCTGGTATCGGATGCGTTCCTTCCGTCCGAGCCGAGCACGGCAGGCACCGTCGACGTGACGGCGGCGGACTACCCCGAGGTAGCGGGCGATGCCGGCCCGCCCGGGCACATCGCGGGGTCCTTCACGCTCGCGCAGGACGGGTTCTCGCTGACCGGTACCTTTTCGACCTCATATTGCGGCTGGAACAACGGCTCCAGCTCTTGTCGCCCGCCCTTGACCGAACAAAGCGCCCTCGCACCGGGCACGCCGTGAGTGCCGGTTCGGCGACCTAGGATAGCCCGCGGATCTTGTCGGCCAACAGCGGGTCGTCGGCCACCGCGGTCTCCAGCGCGGCGCGGAGCTTCTCGCGGACCGCGGCGGGGGCGTTGGTGCCGAGCTGCTTGTCGACGACACGATCGATCACCCGCTCGACGGCGGCCTGGGGCGTGATCTTTCCGGACTTGAGGTCGGCCGCCAGATCGGCGGTCGCGCTCCGCACGGCGGCCGGCGCGTCGGTCTTGGAGGCCGGCGTCGCGCTCCCCGCCGACTTCAGCTTGTCGGCGAACGCCGGTCGCGCGCCGGTCGCGGCGTCGGTACCGGCGGCGGGGCGGCTCTCGTCGGTTGCGCCGCCCGGGGCGACCGGGACGTTTCCGGGCGGCGCGCCGCCCGGTCCTGTGATCTTACCTGCCACGCGGGTCGGACCTTAGCACGATCAAGCGCGGATGTTCGAGACGGCCGCCTTGGCCGTGTCGTACTTCGCCCGCATGACGTTGGAGACGGTGGTGAAGCGCTGGCTTTCTTCCTGGATCTGCTGCTGCAGGGCCAGCATCTGCATGTTCGAAGTCTGGCCGTCCTGCATCATCGCCTGGACGTTCGCCGGCGCGGCCCCCGCCGGCTCGGTGAACGCCCCGCCGATCGCCGTGGGGCCCATGCCGGCGGGCCCGATTCCGGCCGGCCCGGCGACGCCCAGCGCGCCGCCTCCGGAGATCGAATTCACGGCGCCCACGCGCGCGTCGTGGACCGCCGCCGCCATCACCGGACCGGCGACGACGTGGGTGGCGATCTCGGCGCCGCTCATGAGCAGCCCCACGCCGCCCGCGAGAACGTCGCGAAAGGGGGCCGGGGGCTTCTCGGTCTGGCGGGCGCGCGTGGCGTCGATCTCGAGGCGCGAATCGCCGGCGGCCGAGGTGGCGGGACGGTCGGAAACGGGGCTGATGGTGGTGGGCATGGGATCCTCCTGCCGGGGGTATCGGTCGGCCATCGGTGAAGTTTCGTCGCCGGGGCGGCGCCGGCCCGGGCGGCGGGGGTGTAAACTCCCGCCGTGGGACTCTTCCGTGGCTTCCTGGCGCCCTTCCGAGGGGGCGCGTTCATCGTCCGCCATCGTCTCTGGCCGTACCTGATCCTTCCGGTGTTGCTCGACCTGGCGCTGGGCGTGACGGCGATGTTCCTCGCCCTGCGCTACTGGCGCGGCGAGCAGTGGGTCGGCGAGCAGCTCGTCAAGGCGCCCGCCGTCGGCTGGCTGGTCCTGGTGGTGTTGACTGTGGTGAGCGCGGTGATTCTCTTCCTGGTGGCGCAGCCGCTGGTCTCGGCGCTGTTTTCCGATCGGTTGTCCGAACGGATCGAACGCCAGGTGCGCGGCGAGGCCCCGGCGGCGCCGTTCTTGGCCTCCGCCGGTCGGGCCGTCGCGCACGGGCTGCTCAAGCTGGTCCTTTACGGCCTGGCGATGCTGGCGGCGTTCGCGCTCAGCATCTGGACGGCCGGCATCGGCGCCATCGCGGGGCTGGCGCTGGCCGGCCTCTTCATCGCCTACGACGGGTTCGACTATCCGCTGTCGCGGCGAGGCGCGAGCTTCGGGAAGAAGTGGGCCTATCTCGCGCGTCACCCGGCGCAGACGATCGGCTTCGGCGCGGGCGCGACGCTGCTCTACTTGATTCCGTTCGCGCTCTTCGTGGCGCCGCCTTTCGTGGCGGCGGGCGCGACGCTGGCGTTTATGGAGGCGGAGGGCGCGGCGGGCGCCAACGCCAAAAGGAAGGGCGTGGCGCCGGCGGGAGGGCAGCCCGGCGGCCCCGGGACGGAAAAGACTCCGGAAAAGGCCGAGCAACAGGCGACAGACGAGGCGAAAAAACCAGCCGAAATGTAGCTGCGCCCACTCGAAATCCCTCGTAATATGGGCGTCTTGAAGAAGCCTGTCCCCTTCGGGAAGTACTACCTCCTCGAACGGATCAACGTCGGAGGTATGGCCGAAGTCTTCAAAGCCAAGACTTTCGGGGTGGAGGGCTTCGAGCGCCTGCTCGCCGTCAAGCGGATCCTGCCGAACATCGCGGAGGACGAAGAGTTCATCACGATGTTCATCGACGAGGCGAAGATCGCCGTGCAGCTGCAGCACGCGAACATCGCCCAGATCTTCGACCTCGGGAAGGTCGACGAGAGCTACTTCATCGCCCTCGAATACGTCAACGGGCGCGACCTGCGGTCCATCTTCGATCGCATGCGCAGCCGGGGCGAGGCGCTGCCGATCGCCATGGCCTGCTGGATCATGATGCAGATCTGCGAGGGGCTCGACTACGCCCACAACAAGCGGGACGGGCAGGGGCGCGAGCTGCACCTCATTCACCGCGACATCTCGCCGCAGAACGTGCTCATCGGGTACGACGGCGAGGTCAAGCTGATCGACTTCGGCATCGCCAAGGCGGCCGGCAAGGCCTCCACCACCCAGGCGGGGATCCTGAAGGGGAAGTTCGGCTACATGTCGCCCGAGCAGGTGCGCGGGCTGCCGATCGACAAGCGCAGCGACATCTTCGCCGTGGGGATCGTGCTCTACGAGCTGCTCACCGGCGAACGCTTGTTCGTGGGGGAGACCGATTTTTCCACGCTGGAGAAGGTCCGCAACGTCGAGATCGTCCCGCCGTCCTCCTACAACAAGAAGATCCCCGCCGAGCTGGAGCGCCTGATGCTGAAGGCGCTGGCGCGCGATCCCGAGGACCGCTACAGCAACGCCATCGATCTGCACGACGATCTGCAGTCGTTCCTCTATTCGATCGGCGAGTTCTATTCGCGCAAGGATCTGGCCGGGTGGATGAAGAAGACCTTCGCCGCCGAGATCGAGGAGGACAACGCCAAGATCGAGCAGTACCGGCAGATCGCGCCCCCGGTGGCGGCCTCGAAGGAGGTCTCGCGGCGGGCCGCCGTCGCGGGCGCCGGTCACCGTTTCGGCGCGCCGCCACCCCCGCCGCCGGCGGCCAAGGGCGCCTCGGCCCGGGGGCCGGCGCCGTCGTCGCAGATGGGGTGGGACGACGAAGAGCTCGACACCCAGATCTTCGACAAGACCGACGAGAACGCCGAGGACAAGACCGTCGAGCAGAGCGCGGCCGATCTGTTCTTCGAGGATGACGACCGCACGGTGGCCAACGAGCCGCCCCCCGACATCCTGCAGCAGGCCCGGCCGCCGGAAGCGCTGGCGACGCCCAAGCCCGAGCGAAAGCCGCTCGAGCTGGCGTCCGAGGACGTCCCGGGACCGACGCCGCCGCCGCTGTCGCTGCCCAGGCCTTCGTTGCCGCGCCGGCCGACGCTGACCGGCGTGCCGCCCACGGCGCCGCGCACGACGACGCGGCCGCTCGCTCCCTTGCCGCCGCCTCCCGCGCCGCCTCTCCGCACGACGCCGGCCCAGCTGCGCCGATCGGGGCTCAACCTTCCGCCGGTGCCGATGCCGCCGCCGCCCGCGCCGATGCCGCCGCCGGTCGCACGCCTGCCGGCGCCACCCCCGCCGCCTCCCGCCATGCCGATGCCGCCGCCGCCGCGGCAGATGTTCCGGCAGCCGACGGCCACGCCGTTCGGCACGGGGAGCTTCTCCGACGAGCAGGCGCAGGCGCAGGCCAAGCGCGGCGGCGGTTTCCTCAAGGTGGCGCTCGCGTTGCTCGTCCTGGCGGGCGCGGGCGGCGGCTACTACTACTGGTCGGCCAGCAACAAGCCGGGTCGGATCGAGGTCACGGCCACCCCCGACGACGCCACCGTGCTGGTCGACAACACGAAGGTGGGCGACCACGCGCCCGTGGAGGTCGAGCGGCCGCCGGGTCACCACACGATCTCCGTGGTGCGCGAGGGGTACGTGCGCTTCGACAAGCCGGTCGAGGTGCTGGCGGGCGCGCCGCTGCCGCTCACGGTGGCGCTGGAACCGTCGCCGGACACGGGCTTCGAGCTGACCAGCGAGCCGCCCGGCGGGCTGGTCTGGCTCGACGGCGCCGCCATCAAGGGGGCCGCCGGACAGCAGGCGCGCACCGACTTCCGCGCCTTCCGGATCGCCCCCGGCCATCACATCCTCGAGATCAAGGGAGAGGCGCGGTTCAAACCGTGGCGCCAGGACGTGGAGGTCGAGCCCGGCAAGATGGTGAAGGTCCATGTCACGCTGATTCCGGCGACCGGCGCCGGGACACCGCACGCCGAGATCGCGATGGCGGGAGGTCCGACGCCCCCGCCTCCGCCGGCGCACGAAGCGACGCCTCCGCCGCCACCTCCTCCCGCGCCACCTCCTCCCACGCCACACGCGGCACCGCCGCCACCGGTCGCGCACGAAGCGCTGGTCCCGCCGCCGCCGGGCGCGCCTCACGTGGCGCATCACAAGAAGGCCCACGAGGCCCTCGCCGACGAGGGGGGCGGTGCGCCGGTCGCCGCCGCGCCGTCGGACGACGACAGCGGCACCAAGGTCGACAAGGTCGACAAGAGCGACAAGAGCGACAAGAGCGGCGACTGCACGATGACCGTCAACTCCGTCCCCTGGTCCGAGGTCTGGATCGACGGCAAGAACACCACCCAGCACACGCCGATCGTCGACTACAAGATCGCCTGCGGCCGGCACAAGCTGGCGTTCAAGCGGTCCGACATGCAGATTGACCACAGCGAGAGCATCACCTTGAAGCCTGGGCAGGCCTTCAAGCAGCGCTACACCCTCGCCACCGACGAGTGATGCGCCAGCCTTCCTCTCCGAAGTCGTCAGGCCCCAACGCCGGCTCCAGCCCCGGGGTCGAACGTCCGCCCTCGCGCGCGGAGGCGCTGGAGGCGACCTGGCGCGAGTACTACCGCCACGCCGCCGAGGCGCCGCGACATCCGGGGGCGCGCGATTTCTTGCATCGCGATCTGACGGCCGCGCTGGCGCGCCTCATCCCCGCCGACGCGTCGGTGCTGGAGCTTGGCTGCGGCGAGGGGGACCTCTTGGCGGCGCTCCCCAATGAGCGCCGGCAAGGGATCGACTACCTCCCCGAGGTGGTCGCGCGCGCGCAGGCCCGCCACCCGGACGTCATCTTCGAGGTGGGCGACGCGATCGCGCCGCCCGCCGACGTCGCGGCCCGGGCCGACGCGGTGATCTGCGATCGCCTCTGTCACAGCGTCCTCGACGTCAAGGCGCTGCTCACCGGTCTCAAGCGGCGCCTGACGCCCGAAGGGCGCATCTATCTCACCACCTTCAGCTATCTGTGGGAGGTGCCGGTCCGGCTGGCCGAGCTGGCCGGCCTCAAGCGCCCGGCGCCGCAGGCGAACTGGCTCTCGGACGCCGACTTCCGCAACCTCTACGACATCACGGGGCTGGAGGTCGTCCGCTACGAGGATCGGCTGCTCTTGCCCGTCGACGCGCCGATCGTCTCGACGGCGGTCAACCGATACGCGGTGCGCTTGCCGGCGATGAGCCGCGGCTCGCTCTACCGGATCTACGTGCTGCGCGACCGCGGCGCGGTCCCGGCGCCCCGCAAGGCGAACGTCAGCGTCATCGTGCCGACGCGCAACGAGGCGGGGAACGTCGCGGCCGCGGTGGCCCGCACGCCGGTGATGGGCGCCTCGACCGAGCTGATCTTCGTCGAGGGGCACTCGACCGACGACACCTGGGCGGCGATCCAGCGCACCGTGCAGGCGTACGACGGCCCGCTCAAGCTGCGTGCCTTCCAGCAGACCGGCAAGGGGAAGGGGGACGCCGTCCGGCTGGGGTTCGCGCACGCGACGGGCGATGTGCTGATGATCCTCGACGCTGACCTCACCGTCCCGCCCGAGGAGCTGCCCTCGTTTTACGAGGTGCTGGCCGGCGGTCAGGCCGACTTCGTCCAGGGCACCCGCCTCGTGTATCCGATGGAGCCCGGGGCGATGCGCTTCTTCAACAAGATCGGCAACGTCGCCTTCTCGGAGCTCTTCACCTATCTCTTGCAACAGCCGATCAAGGACACGCTGTGCGGGACCAAGGTGCTCTGGCGCCAGGATTACGAGCGGATCGCCGCCGGACGCAGCTACTTCGGCGACTTCGATCCGTTCGGCGACTTCGACCTCATCTTCGGGGCGGCCCGCCTCAACCTGAAGATCGCCGAGATCCCGGTGCGCTACCGCGATCGCACCTACGGCGAGACCAACATCTCGCGCTGGAAGCACGGCTTGCTCCTGCTCCGGATGTCGGCGGTGGCGGCCCGCAAGATCAAGTTTGTGTAGACCAATGGCGGCGATGACCGACGAGCAGCGGACGCGGACGCTGGCGCGGTTCGAGGATCACCGGCGCGTCTGGGACAACAACCCCGGGCTCCGCTCGCTGTACGCCGAATGGTACGGGCGCGTGGCGGCCGAGCTGCCGGCGCCGTCGCTCGGTCCGCGCGTCGAGCTCGGCTCGGGACCCGGGTTCGCGCGCCAGTTCATTCCGGATCTGGAGCTGTCGGACATCGTGCGCGCCCCCTGGCACGATCGGGAGGTGAGCGCCGACGCGCTCCCCTTCGACGACGCCTCGCTGGGCGCCCTCGTGCTGTTCGACGTCCTTCATCACTTGCCGGCGCCGCGTCGCTTTTTCGCCGAGGCCGTTCGCGCGCTGCGCCCGGGCGGGCGGGTCGTGATGTGCGAGCCCTACGTCAGCCCGCTCTCCTATCTGGTCTACAAGTTCCTGCACGTCGAGCCGCTCGCCCTGCGGGTCGACCCCCTGGCGCCGGCCGCGCCGAACGGCGCGCGCGATCCGTTCGATTCGAACCAGGCGATCCCCTCGCTGCTGTTCGGGCGCGGGCGGCGCGCGTTCGCCGAGGAGTTCCCGGCGCTCGCCATCCGCAGCGTCGCCTACTTTTCGGGGTTCAGCTACCCGGCCTCGGGCGGCTTCTCCCGCCGGGCGCTGCTTCCGGGGCCGGTCCGGTGGCTCCTCCATGCCCTCGAGTCGCGGCTCCCCAGCGTCCTCTTCCGCCTCATGGGATTCCGGATGCTGGTGGTGCTCGAAAAGCGGGCCTGATCGGCCCGAAACAGGTCCGGAAACGATCGGGGCGCCGCCCGGCGCCGGTCTTTTTTCGTCGGTTTTCGGGAAATGTTCGGCCTGCCACGGCGCTCAACGCCATCGGGGTGGAACCTGGCCGTTCCGACCGACGGCGTCACCGCCCCTGGCGTCGCGAGCTTCACCCTCACCGAGGTGACGTTCGTGCCGTCGTCGGTGCCGCCGCCGCTCCCGCCCGCGCCGCCGATGACGGGCCGGGGAGGCGCTGGCGGCGCTGGTGGAGGGCCGCCACCCAGGATGTAGCAGAGGGGTCGCGGTACAATCAACGCGCATGCGCCGGCCCGCCCTCCTCCTAATCGTGCTGATCGCGGCGGGGGGCTCGGCCGGCGCCGCGCCGTCGTTGTCGGGCGCCTGGCTGTTCGGCAACTATCAGCCGGAGCCGAAACAGGCGGTGGTCTCCATCCCGCAGCGTTGCTGGCAGGGCGGCGTCGACTTCACGCTCACCGAGAACGGGAAGAAGCTGACGGGAACGGTGCGCTGGATCGAGGCGACGCGTGGCGTGCCGCGCCCGTCTCGCGACGAGACGGAGAAGCTGACGGGCGCGCGCGACGGCAACCACGTCGTCCTCACTGGCCTGCACCAGGTCGTCACCGCCGCGTCGCCCTATCCGGCCGGGCCGGGGGAAGCGCCCGACCCGCCGGACAGGACGGTGAAATACGACCTGCGCCTCGACGCCAGGACCGGGCACCTGGTGGGCACCCGCAACGGCCAGCCGATCTGGCTCGCACGCTTCAAGACCTACCACGCCACGTGCGGCTCGCCTCCGCCCTAGCGGCGAGCGCGCCGCTCTCTCGTCTATCGCGTGGTCCAGGCGGTGCACTGATAGAGGGCGGCGGCGATGGGAGCGCCGGGCGGGAACGCCGCCCGGCGCAGCGGTTTGAGGTGCGCCCCCAGCGCCGCGGCGATACGGACCGGGGCGCTGACGTGGTGGTCGTCGATCTGCGTGTAGCCGATGGTGGCGAAGGCGCGCGACATGAGGGC
>DATNDC010000222.1:0-29254 GCA_035607055.1 Polyangia bacterium | reverse complement strand
AATTGTGCGGAGAGTCGCGTATGCTCGACAACTGGCCGTAGGGGCCGTCCTTGGAGTCGTGATTGCTGCCGGCAGCTCGCGCCCGGCCCTGGCCGTCATCGGGGAGGCGGGGGTTGGTGTTGGTGTCGACCTGAACGCAGGTGCGGACACCTTGGCGACGCTTCAGTTCAGCGACGGCAGCACCCAGGACATCAAAGCTGGAAACGGGCTGCTGCTCACGCTTGGGGGTGGCATCATCTTGTTCGAACAGCAGCGCCACCGTCTGGAGGCCGTGCTCGACGTCGGCCTCAAGTACTCGACGATGCAGCCGAGCCAGAACGCCGACCTCTCGTTCGTCCGCGTCCCGATCGAGCTGCTTGCTTTCTATCGCAACGACGACGCGCACTTTCGGGTCGGCGCGGGCGGTGCGTATTACCCGTACAGCTCTTTGTCCGGGAGCGGCGCCGCATCAAACCTGCAGCTCGACTTCAAACCCGCGCTCGGGGCAGTGGTAGAGGGTGACTTTCTCTGGGGTCGCGGGTATCTGGGGATCCGGTACACCTACCTCAGCTACAGCGTGAGCGGATCCAGCTCCAGCGCTGCTGCCAGCTCCCTGGGATTCACCCTCGGCTTTTCATATCAGTTCGAATCGCGCCCACCGCCGCCGGCCTCGCCTCCCTAGAGAGCTGGCGACCCCAGCGGGTTTCGAATCGGCGTCGATGACACCGCCGCGCGCGTGGCGGCCAGCGCGGCGCGGACCCGATCCAGGTAGTCTCCGATCAACTCAACTCGGGGGACCTCGATGTCACTTTCCGACCTTGCCGCTTTGGGGAGCTTCGTGAGCGGCGTTGCTGTCCTGATCTCGCTCATCTACCTCGCGCTTCAGGTTCGGCAGACCAAGCGAAATCAGCAGATCGCGATCAGGCACAGCCGCGTCTCGCGCGTCGTCGATCTGCACCTGGCGCTGGCGGACCCGGCCGTGGCGGAGGCGTGGCTTCACGGTTCGGCGAGCCCGCAGGAGATCACGCCGACCGAGCTGAGCCAGTTCACCAATCTTTGCCGCGCGCTCTTCTTCCACTTCGAGGACTCGTTCTATCAGCGGGAAGAAGGACTGTTGAACGACGACGCGTTCGAGACCGTCGTCGCTGGCGTTCGGTTCTCGGCGAGAAGCCCCGGCTGGCGTGCCGCCTGGAAGATCTCACGGCCCAACTTCGGC
The DNA here is from genome assembly GCA_035607055.1 of Polyangia bacterium. Taxonomy (GTDB): domain Bacteria; phylum Myxococcota_A; class Polyangia; order Fen-1088; family Fen-1088; genus JADGRB01. The sequence continues at coordinate 28,059 of DATNDC010000222.1, read as the reverse complement.
GGACGGTTCCTGGGTTTCATGGACGGCCTGGTCGCCGGGTCCGCCGCCGAGCGCCCGGTGGACCTCTCGCTCGAGGCGTGGAAGGTCGCGTTCGCGTCCGAGGCCGCGCGGACTGCGTAGACGGCCCCGGGGTTCCTGCCAGATCGCGAGCGAGATCTCTGGGGCGAGGTCGCCCTCCCGCACGCGCCGGCCAGGTGCTAAAACTTCGGCATGGGACGGACGCGACGTCGCCGGCGCTCCGGGAAAGCCAGGGGCGGGGCCATGAGCTCGCTGCGCGGTGGGTTCCGGTCCGTCGCCCGAGGCGTGACCGGGACCGGGCCGGCGCAACCCACGTCGCGCGCTCGCCGGCTGACCGGCAACGTGATCACAGTGGTGCTCCTGCTCGTCGCGGTGGGGCTGCTCCTGTGGCGGTTCGGCGTGCTCCACCGCTGAGTCAGAAAAATGCCGGCCGCCGCCCGCCGATCCGCGAGGGGTGGTCCGGTTGCGGAGCATCTGCCGAAATCGTATGGTAGCGGCCGGTGGCAACGACTCCCAGGACGCGCGTCTACCTGACGATAGACGTCGAGTGCGCCGAAGAGCGGGTGCTTCCTGGCCGGGTGGCTCCCGCCGTGGGTTACGACCTGCGGGTATGGGGCCGATTCTCCAACCAGAGCGAAGCTCTCGGCCTCCCGCTCATCCTGAGCGAGCTGTCGCGGCACCGGCAGAAGGCGACATTTTTCGTCGAGGTCTTCGGCTCGTGTCACTTCGGCGACGACGGGCTACGCGAGGTCTGCGCGGGCCTTCGTGACGGCGGACAGGACGTGCAGCTGCACGCACACCCCGTCCAGCGACTGGCGGACTGGCACACGCGCGGCCGCCCGCGGCCGGCCGACAACATGGCTGACTATTCCTTGCCCCAGCAAGAGGCCTTGTTGCGGGAGGGAGTCGACAAGCTGGTCGCCTGCGGCGTCGATCGGGCGACCGTCCTCGCGTTTCGGGCCGGCAATTACGGCGCGAACAACGACACCTGGCGGGCTCTCGCGGCCGCCGGTCTGTGTCTCTCCTCCAATCTCAATCTTTCGTACCTGAGCAAGAATTGCCGCCTTCGTTGGCCCTCCACCGCGAACGCCCTGTTCGAGACCGACGTTCCAGGCGTGTGGGAGCTGCCCATCAGCAACTTTCGCGACGGTCCTGGCCGCCTCCGGCACCTGCAAATCACCGCGGCGTCGTTCGGCGAGATCAAGCACTACCTGCTCGAGGCCCGGCGGCTGGGCCTTCCCGAGGTTACAATCGTCTCGCACTCGTTCGAGTTCTCGTTCATTGATTCGGTCTCCGCCAAAACCGGACGCCTCAATTCAATCAACGTCGACCGCCTCCGGCGCCTGCTCGGCTTTCTCAACGATCATTCTGACGAGTTCGAGCTCGACACGGTCGGCGCGCTCGCGGCGCGGGTGCGCCTCGGGAGCCGGCCCGCCGCCGGCCCCGGCGCCGACCTCGTGCCGGTGAACCCGCTCTCCTTGCGCCTGCGGCGCTACGTCGAACAGGGCATGAAGCAGCTCGCTTCGCCGGGGCAGCATCCCGCTTAGGCGGCGGCGACGGGGACGTCCATGCTCGAAGGTCAGAACATCATCTGCTTCGCCAAGGACTGGAGCGAAGATCCGACCAGCAACAATCACGTGATGAAGATGCTGGCCAAGCGCAACCGGGTGCTCTGGCTCAACTCCATCGCCATGCGCGCTCCCAACCTCGGCGACGCGCGCGACCGCGCCAAGATCCTGCGCAAGCTCAAGAGCTTCGCCGACGGACCGGTGCAGGTGGAGGAGAACCTCTGGGTTTACACGCCCATCGTCGTGCCGTTGCCGCATTCGCGTGCCGCGGCGGTCATCAACCGACAGATCCTGCGCCAGACCCTGCGGATCTTGCGCCGGAAGCTGGGCTTCGATCGCTACCAGCTCTGGACCTTCGTCCCCAACGCCCTGCCGTATCTGGGAATGGAGGGGGAATCATTGGTCGTCTACTACTGCATCGACGAGTGGTCGCACTTTTCGTACCTGGACGGCCCCAAGATGGCGGCCATGGAGAAGGAGCTCTGCGGGCGCGCCGACGTCGTCTTCGCGACCGCCCATCTGCTGTACGAGAGCCGGCGCGCCTGGAATCCGGAGACTCACCTCGCGTTGCACGGCGTGGACCACCAGCACTTCGCGTCGGCCCTCAGCCCCGAGACGGCGACTGCCGACGAGCTGGCCGATTGCCAGGGGCCGGTGGTCGGTTTCTTCGGCCTCATTCACGACTGGATCGATCAGGACCTCCTCGGCGCCATCGCCGAGCGTCACCCGGAGTGGACCGTCGCCGTCATCGGCAAGGCGTCGGTCGACGTCAGCCGGCTGGCGAAGCACCCGAACGTGAAGCTGCTCGGCCGCAAGCCGTACGCTTCGCTGCCGCGATATTGCAAGGCCTTCTCGGTCGGGCTGGTCCCCTTCGTCGTCAACGAGCTGACGCTCAACGTGAACCCCATCAAGCTGCGCGAGTACCTGAGCGCGGGGCTCCCGGTGGTCTCGACCGCGCTGCCCGAGGTGAAGGCCTATCAGCACGTCTGCCAGATCGCGAGCACGCGCGAGGAGTTCATCGCGGCCTGCGAGCAGGCCGTCCGCACCGACTCGCCGCTGCTGCGGCAGCAACGGAGCGCCGCCATGGCCAAGGAGACCTGGCAGGCCAAGGTGGACGACATCGGGCGCATCGTCACCGCGGCCCAGGGCCGGCCCGCCCGGTCCGAGGTCGCGCCGGCGCCTGCGGAGGCGCAGCCGTGATCTACACCGTGGTGGGCGCCCGGCCGAACTTCATGAAGGCGGCGCCGATCCACCGGGCCTTCGAGCGGGCCGGCGTCGCGCATCAGCTGATCCACACCGGCCAGCACTACGACGAGGCGATGTCCAAGGTGTTCTTCGGCGAGCTCGGGATGCCGCGGCCCATCGTCGATCTCGGGGTGGGGTCCGGCTCGCACGCGCAGCAGACGGCCGCCGTCATGGTGGGCCTCGAGAAGTTCTTCTCCGAGCAGCGGCCGGCGGCGGTCCTGGTCGTCGGCGACGTCAACAGCACCATGGCCGCCGCGCTGGTGGCGGCCAAGATGGGAATCTACACGGCGCACGTCGAGGCCGGGCTGCGCTCGGGCGACTGGACCATGCCCGAGGAGATCAACCGCGTGGTGACCGACGTCCTCGTCGATCTGCTGCTCACGCCCTCGCCGGACGCGGACCGCACGCTGCTCGCCGAAGGTTGCCCGCCCGACAGCGTGGTCCGGGTGGGCAACGTCATGATCGACACGCTCCTCGAGCATCTGCCGAGGGCCCAGGCGCTGGACGTCCCGCGCCGGCTCGGTCTCGCACCGCACGGATATGCGGTCCTGACCCTGCACCGTCCCTCGAACGTCGACGATCCCGCGACGCTCGAACGCTTGCTGGCCGTGATCGCGGAGATCGCGCGCGACCTCCCGGTGGTCTTCCCCGTTCATCCGCGCACGCGCCAGAAAGCGGCGGCCGTCGGCAAGGATCTGGGGGCGATCCCCGGGCTCATGGTGTCGGAGCCGCTCGGCTATCTCGACTTCCTGTCGCTGACCTCGCGGGCGCGCCTCATCTTGACCGATTCCGGCGGGCTGCAGGAGGAGTCGACCGTGCTCGGCATCCCCTGCCTCACGATGCGGGAGAACACGGAGCGTCCCATCACCATCGACGAGGGAACCAACAGGCTGGTGGGGACCAACCCCGACCTGATCCTGCGAGAGGCCCGCAGCGCGCTCGGCCGGCCGCCGGGTGGTGCCCGCCGGATCCCGGATCTGTGGGACGGCCAGACCGCCGGACGCATCGTCCAGGCCGTCACGCAGCGGATCGGATAGCGGGGACGGTCGTGTCGGAGCTCGCGTCGGAACCGATACGCGACGCTGTCGCGTCAGCCGCCGAGCCCGCGGCCGCGCGGGGAGGCGCGCGGCGGCTGCGCGTGCTGGCGGTGACGCAGCTCTTTCCGAACAGCGAGACGCCGATGCTGGCCGTCTACAATCGATTGCAGTTCACGGCGCTCGCGGAGCTCTGCGACCTCGACGTCCGCGCCGTCATCCCCTGGTTCCCCGGCGCGCGCCTGGTGGCGCGCTGGTCGGTGGCCGGTCGCTGCGTGGCCATCCCGGCGGAAGAAGACCTGGACGGACTTCGGGTCCGGCACCCGCGGTTCCTCATGTTGCCCAAGCTCGGCGCCTCGATCTCTCCCGCGCTGTACGCCGCGTCGCTGTGGCCGGAGGTGCGTGCGCTCAAGGGGTCCGTCGACGTCGTGCTCGGTTGCTGGGCGATGCCGGACGGGGTGGCCGCGGTCATGCTGGCCCGCCTGCTGGGCGCCGCCGCCGTCGTCAAGGTGCACGGCTCCGATCTCAACGTCGCGCCCAACAACAAGCTGGTCGGGCAGGTCATGCGGTGGGTGCTGCCCCGCGCGGACCGCCTCATCGCGGTCAGCCGGCCGCTGGCCGAGAAGGCCATGGCCCTCGGAGTGCCCGCCGAGCGGGTGGTGCAGGTCCGCAACGGGCTCAACCGCGACGTGTTCAAGGTTCGAGACCGGGCGGAGGCGCGGTCCCGCCTGGGCCTTGCGCCCCAGGGCCGGTGGATCCTCTACGTCGGAACGCTCGATCGCACGAAGGGCGTCGTCGATCTGATCGAGGCGTTCACCCGCCTCGCGCCGGAGCACCCGGACCTGCGCCTGGCGCTGGTCGGACAAGGGCCCGAAGACGGCCGCTGCCGCGCGCTCGCCAGCCGATACCCCGGGCGGGTGGCCGTGCCCGGCGTGCTGGCGCTCCCCGACGTCGCGCAGTGGATGGCGGCGTGCGACATCCTCACGCTGCCGAGCTGGAACGAGGGCACGCCGAACGTCATCCTGGAGGCGCTGGCCTCCGGTCGGCGCGTGGTCGCCACCTCCGTCGGCGGCATCCCCGACATCCTGACCTCGACCGCGCTCGGGGAGATGGTCCCGGCCCAAAACGTCCCCGCCCTCGCGGAGGCCCTTTCGCGCGGCGCGTACACGCCTTACGATCCCGCTGCTTTGACCTCGGCGGCTCCCTACGGTTGGCGCGAAAACGCGGCGCGCGTGCTGGAGGTCCTGCAGGCGGCCGCGGCCGAGAGGGCGCTCGCTCGATGAACCGGCACACGAAAACAGAGGATTGAGACTGTCACCATGTCGCAGAAGGCTCCGCTCAAGGTCGCTCTGGTTGGCTGTGGGAAGATCGCCGACGGCCACGTCGAAGAGATCCGCAAGATGCCCGCACGGGCGGAGGTGGCCGCGGTCTGCGATCGCGAGCTGCTCATGGCGGAGCAGATGGCCACCCGTTACAGCATCCCCGCCTACTACGATTCGTACGAGAGGATGCTGGAGACCGAACGGCCGGACGTCGTTCACATCACGACACCGCCGCAGTCTCACGTCCCGTTGACCCGCGCCGCCCTCGACGCCGGCTGCCACGTCTACGTGGAAAAACCGTTCACGCTCAGCTACGCCGACTCCAAGGCGCTGATCGAGCACGCCCAGAAGGCGGGCAAGAAGCTGACCATCGGATACACGTTCATGTTCGATCCGCCGGCGCTGGAGATGCGGCGCCTGCTGGCCGAGGGCGCGATCGGCGACGTCGTGCACGTGGAGAGCTGGTTTGGCTACGGCCTCGGGGGACAGTTCGGCGCGGCCATCATGGCCGACCCGGCGCACTGGGTGCACGCGCTGCCCGGCAAGCTGTTCCACAACAACATCGATCACCTCTTCAACAAGCTCACGGAGTTCATCGACGACGAGGAGCCGCGCATTCGCGCCGACGCCTGGTGCCGGCGCCAGCAACGCTTCGGCGACCGGCGCGACGACATGCACGACGAGCTGCGGATCACCGTGCTGGGAAAGCGAACCTCGGCGTACGGGACCTTCACCGCGCACGTCAAGCCGACCGCTCACTTCGTGCGCGTCTACGGCGAGAAGAACATCATGCACGTCGACTACACCACGCGAACCGTCACCCTCGAGCCGGGCGCGACCTTGCCGTCTGCCATCGGCCGGCTGGTGCCGGCCTTCGGCCAGGCGCTGCAGTTCCTGCGCGAGGGGCGGCGCAACGCGGCCGCCTTCGCGCGCGGCGACTTTCACTTCTTCTCGGGGCTGAACCGCCTCATCGCCATGTTCTACGATTGCATCTCGGCCGATGCGCCGCTACCGATCTCGACCCGCGACATCCTCCGCATCTCGCTCTGGATGGACCGGGTCTTCGCCCAGATTTCTCCGGAGAAGTCCCGATGACCGTCCTCGTCACCGGCGCGACCGGCTTCGTGGGCGGCGCGCTCGTCGAGAGCCTGCTCGCCCAGGGGACCCGCGACTTGCGGGTGGTGGCTCGCAAGGGGGCGCGGCGCGAGCGCCTCGACGCCGCCGTCAGTCGCCATCCGGAAGCCCGCGTCCAGCGCATCGACGCCAACCTGAGCGCGCCCGCCGACGCCGCGCGCGCCGTCGAAGGGGTGGACGTCATCTATCACCTGGCCGCTTCGATGCGGGGCGCCCCGGCCGACATGTTCCTCAACACGGTGGTGGCCTCGCAGTATCTGCTCGACGGCCTCCGCGGGCGGAAGGCTCGGATCGTGCTGGTCAGCTCGTTCAGCGTGTACGGCGTGGCCGAGCTTCCGCGCGGCGCCCTGGTCGACGAGAGCACGCCGCTCGAGGCGCACCCGCAGCGCCGCGATCCCTACGCCTACGTCAAGCTCCGGCAGGAACGCCTGTTCCGCGACCACGCGGCCCGCCATCCGTTGGAGCTGGTCGTGGTGCGCCCGGGCGTCATCTACGGCCCCGGGGGCAGCCCGTTCTCTTCGCGCGTGGGGCTGAACATGTTCGGTCTCTTCCTCGGCCTCGGCGGCCGCAACATCTTGCCGCTGACCTACGTCGACAACTGCGCCGACGCCATCGTCGCGGCTGGTCGCGCGCCCCAGGCGGCGGGAGAGACCTACAACGTCGTCGACGACGACCTGCCCACCTGCGACGCGTATCTGCAGGCTTACAAGAAGCAGGTGCGTCCGATGCGAAGCGTCCCCGTCCCGTACCCCGTGCTGGCGCTGCTGTCCCGCGGTCTCGAGCGCTACCACGCCTGGTCGCACGGGCAGCTCCCGGCCATCTTCACGCCCTACAAGTCAGCGAGCACCTGGGGTGGAAACCGGTTCGACAACAGCAAGCTGAAGGCGGTGGGCTGGAGACCGCGCATCGCCACCGAAGAGGGGATGCGCAGGACCTTCGCCTGGCTGCGCGAGCAGACGCCCGCCGGCCACTAGCGTGGCCCGCCGGGCCGTCGGCGACTCACCGCCATGAGCCGGCGCGCCAAGCCGCACCTTCGTTGCGAGGCCTGCCGGATGCACCGGAGCCTCTGCATCTGCGCGCTGCTGCCACGGATCGCGACGCGCACGCGCGTGCTCCTGGTGTTGCATCAGCTCGAGACGCAGAAGCCGACGAACACCGGCCTGGTCGCCGCCCGCTGCCTGACGAACAGCGCGGTCGTCTATCGCGGCCGCGCGCCTGCCGGCGTGGAGGCGGAGCCCCTCGAAGCGGCGCTGGCGCACGACGCCGCGGCGGCTCTGTTGTTCCCGCACCCGTCGGCGACGCCGCTCGAGAGCCTGCCGATCGGCGAGCGGCCGGCGCTGCTGGTCGTCCCCGACGGGACCTGGCCCCAGGCGGCGCGCGCCCGGCGGCGGGTCGGCGCGCTGGCGCGGCTGCCGTGCGTGTCGTTGCCCGAGACGGGCGCGACCGTGGACCGGCTGCGGGCGCCGCCGCGCCCGGGGCGGCTGGCGACGCTGGAGGCGGTGGGCGTCGCGCTCGGGATCCTGGAGGGACCAGCGGTCGCCCAGGCGTTGCTGCGTGTCTACCGCATCATGACCGAGCGGACGCTGTGGACGAACGGGCGCCTCAGCGCCGCCGAGGTCACCGGCGGCATTCCGGCGGGCGTTCGCTCCCACGACCCGCTCGGCCGGGCCTGAGCCGGCCGGCGCGTCAGGGCAGGAGGCCGTACACGTCGAGCTCTGTCTGGGTCCCGACGTAGACGTGCCCGCTGGCGACCGTGGGGACCGCGAACTTGACGGGCGCCCCTGCCTTGTCGCGGCCGGCCGATCCCTGCGTCGTGTCGTAGAGCTCGGTGGTGAGGTCGGTGGCATCGAACGCCAGGAGCACGCCACGGTTTCCGTCGAGCACCCAGACGATCCCCGCCGTGGAGCCGTTCGACGACACGCTCAGTGTCGCCCCGGGCCAGGTGAAATGGTTGGACGTCTGCGAGGCCGGCGAGGTCGACAGCTTCCCGGCGCTGAGCGTGAAGTCCTGGACGTTGCCCCCGATGCCGACGACGTAGAGGTGCCCGTTCCAGGTCACGGGCGAGGTGAAGATGCCGCCCGTGATGTTCGTGGTGTTCGGAAACACCGAGACGGACTGGACGATCTGGCTGTCGCTCCCGGCCTGGAAGTGGCCCATGCCGTCGCGGTCGATGAGGTAGAGGACGCCGGGTTTGCCCGAGGCGAGCAGCTCGTGCGGCACCGCGCCCGACTGATCCGGCAGCACGATCGGGTTCGCCGCCCCGAAGTCGATGTCAGCGGCGCTCAGCGCGGCCTGGTTGTAGGGCGTGAAGTAGTCGACGACCTTGCCGCTCGGGTCGAGCTTGAGCGCGCTCGAGCCGTAGTCGTCGCCCCCCGTGTCGGCGTCGAACGTCCCGTTGGCCGTCTCGGCGTAGATGTACCCGGACGCATCGGCCGAGGGTCCGCCGCCCGTTTGCCAGAGCGAGGCCCAGTTGTCGTCCGGCGACGCGCAGAAGGTCATGGTGGAGGAGAGATCGCTGGCCTTGCGGCCCACGAGCCACCCGTGGTTGTCCGAGTCGGATTCGGCGTTTCCCCCGATGCCGATGTAGACGACGCCGCCCGCGAGCAGGAGCGCGCAGCGCTGGTAGTGGGTCGCCGGGTCGAACCCCACCGTGCCGCTCTGGCTGTTGGCGCCGCTGCCCGGCGCGGTCGGCGAGAGCTCGACGGGGCCGCCGAGCTTCTCGGCGCCGGTGGTCAGATCGACGGCGTGCAGGAAGTGGTGCGACCCGCCCGCGTCCTTGACCAGACTGACGAGGTACATCGTCTGCGTGGCCGGGTCGATGACCGGCGTTCCCGTGATGCCCGCGCCGGGGACGAGATCTTCGCAGTCGTCGAGATCAGAGCAGGACAGGGCGGCGCCGACGTTGGTGTGCCAGAGGACCGGCCCGGCCGCGTCAGCGTCGAAGGCATAGACGCTGTTGTTCTCGGTGACCACGAAGACGACGTCGTGCGCCTGACCTCCGATCGTCAACCCGGGAACGAACAGGGGCTGCGCGTAGACATAGCCGTCGACCGGCTGCGAGAACACCTTGCCGAACGTCCCGACGTTCACGTTGGTGGGCCCGAGGACGGTCTCTTTCGGGTTCAGGCCGGTCCGGGCGTTGTCGTTGTGATACGTGAGGACGCTCGGGGGCGTGGTCCCGGCCGCCCCGCCCGAGCCGACGGATCCGCCCGAGCTGTTGGCCCCGCCGGAACCGACCGCCCCGCCGGAACCGACCGCCCCGCCGGAGCCGACCGCCCCGCCGGAGCCGGCCTGGGACCCGCCCTTGCCGCCTGCGCCGGCCGGGCCGGACCCGCCACCACCGGGATGGCTCGCGCCCGAGCCCCCGCAGGCAGCGAACGCAAGGGTGAGGAATGCAGCGGCATTTAATCGAGACGCGTGGCCCATCGTCGGATTGCCTCTGGCGGCATTGTCGCATGCGTCCACCGACCGGGCGAGGATCCGAGCGGTGCGTCGTTGCCCAATACTGGCGCAACGGAGAGCAGCTCCAGCAAACAGGAAGGTCGTGTTATCGTACGCGGCGATGTGGCGTTGGGGCGGCGGGACGAAGGCGGCTCTGGCGATTGCGGCGACTCTCACCGCGGCGCTCGCTCTCGGAGCGGCCTGCTCGGTGGACGGCGCGGGGCTCGGAAGTAATGCCGCGACGTCGACCGGGGGAGCCGGCGGCGCGCGCGCGACGGGGGGCCACGGTGCGACCGGCGGCGCCATCGGAGCGGGTGGTTCCGGGATGGCGGGCGCGGGCGCCCTCGGCGGCGTGACAGGCACCGGCGGTTCGGGAGGCTCGGGCGGGGGCGTGGTCGGGACGGGCGGCGTGGTCGGGACGGGCGGCAGCGTCGGGACGGGGGGCGCTGGCGGAACGTCGACGCCCGATTGTTCGGGGTTCCCCGCCGGCGCGTCGTTCGTCACCCCGACGGACGGGCTCCTGCATTGCTACTGGCTCCACGGCGGCTTCAGCGGCTGGGACAGCGCCGAGTACACCTGCGCGAGCGAAGGCGGAGCGCTGGCGACCATCCTCTCCTCCGAGGAGAACATGTTCGTCCTCCAGGTCCTGGTCCAGGCCAACCTGGTCGGCCCCAACTCGGTGGTCTGGCTGGGGGCCTCCGACGGGAAAGCGTCCGACGATCGGAGCGGTCCGGGGACGTACACCTGGGTCACGGGCGAACCGTGGGGCTTCACCAATTGGCACGGCGGACAGCCCGATGGTTCGTGCACCTGTCAGTCGACCAACGGCTGCGACTGCGACCACTGGCTGACGATCGGCGAAGACGGCACCTGGTACGACCGCAACGAGGCGTCGGGCCGTTCGTCGATCTGCGAAGCGGTCGCCGACTAGAAGCTCGTTGGGAACGGGAACAGCCCAGGCCGGCACCCCGCCGCTGACCGGGCTCCGCGGTGAGGGCGGCTTTACCGCCGAGCTCGGCCGGCCCGGCTCGATCTGGCTCGACTACTTCTTCGCCTGAGTGAACGCCGCCATCCGCTTCTTCATCTCCTCGGGCGACACGTCCTCGACGTGAGTCCCGATGGTCCAGATGTGGCCGAACGGGTCCTCCAGCGTGCCGGTTCGGTCGCCGTAGAACTGGTCCTGCACCGGGCGCTTCACCTTCGCGCCGGCCTCCAACGCCCGTTTGAACCGGGCGTCGACCTCGGGGAGGTAGATCATCAAACCGAACGTCGTCGCGCCCGCTGTCTGGGGGCTTTGGGTGACGGCGTCGGCCATCTCCGGCATCTCGTCGGCCAGCATGACGAACGAGTCGCCGATCTTCATCTCCGCGTGACCGACGCGGCCGTCGGGCAGGTCCATGCGGACGAGCACCTCGGCGCCGAACGCGCGCTGGTAAAAGTCCAGCGCCTTGGCGGCGCCTTTCACGCTGAGATACGGCGTCACGGTGTGGTATCCGGCGGGCACGGGTTCTACTTTGGTGGCCATGGCTCCCTCCTCCTTTGCGCCCGTGAAGATAGATCCCGGCCAGCGGAGCGCCAGCCGTCGACGGAGGCCGCTCCCTTCCTTCGTCGCGCGCCTGCCGCGCCCGCTTGCTGCTAGGCTCGCGCGATGCCCGAGAGCCTGCTCGTCGTCGAGGTCTCCGTTCACGTCAAGGCTGACGCGGTGGAGGCGTTTCGCGCGGCCACGCTGGCCAACGCCCGGGCGAGCGTGCGCGAGCCGGGGATCGCCCGCTTCGATTTCCTTCAGGATCGCGACGACCCGACCCGGTTCGTGCTCCTCGAGGTCTACCGCACGGCCGAGGCGCCGGCCGCGCACAAGGCCACCGCGCACTATGCCGCCTGGCGCGACGCCGTCGCCGATCTGATGGCGGAGCCGCGCACGAGCCGCAAGTTCGTCAACGTCTTCCCCGAGGATGCCGGTTGGTGAGCGCCTTCGAGCTGGCCACGGCCGGCCGCGTGGTCTTCGGCGCGGGAGCGCAGCACCAGGTGGCGCCGGCGGTGGTGGCCACGGGGGCGCGACAGGTCTTGCTGATCACCGGCGCCAGCACGGCGCGCGCGGCGAGCCTGGCCGCGGAGCTGGCGGCGGCGGGGCTGGGCGCGACGACCTTCGCGATCGGCGGCGAGCCGACGCTGGACCTGGCGCGCGCGGGGGTGGCGGCGGCGCGCGGGTCGGGCGCGGGCGCCGTGGTCGCGGTGGGCGGCGGCAGCGCGCTCGACGGCGGCAAGGCGATCGCGGCGCTCGCGGCCAACGACGGCGACGCGCTCGACTACCTCGAGGTCGTGGGCGCCGGGAAGCCGCTGGCGCGGACGCCGCTGCCGTTCTTCGCGGTGCCCACCACCGCGGGCACCGGCTCGGAGGTGACGCGCAACGCGGTGCTGACCGTGCCGGGCGCGCGCGTGAAGGCCAGCCTGCGCAGCCCGCTCATGCTCCCGCGCCTGGCGGCGGTCGATCCCGAGCTCTTGGGCGCGCTGCCGCCGGCGGTGGTGGCCTCGAGCGGGCTCGACGCGCTGTCGCAGGTGATCGAGCCGTTTCTGTCGGTCCGCGCGAACCCGCTCACCGACGCGCTCGCGCGCGACGGCATCGGGCGCTCGGCCCGGGCGCTGCGGCGCGCCTACGCGGGCGAGCTGGCGCGCGACGCCGGCCTGCGCGAGGACCTGGCGCTGGCCAGCCTGACGGGCGGGCTCTGCCTGGCCAACGCCGGCCTCGGCGCGGTGCACGGCTTCGCCGCGCCCGCCGGCGGGATGTTCGGCGCCCCCCACGGCGCCGTCTGCGCCGCGCTCTTGCCGCACGTCCTGGAGGTGAACCTGCGCGCGCTGCGGGCGCGGGCGCCGGCCCACCCGGCGCTGGCGCGCTTTCACGAGCTGGCCGCGCTGCTGACCGGCGCGCCCGCGGGCGAGGTGACGCCCGAGGACGGCCTGGCGTTCGTGGCGGCGCTGGCGCGCGATCTCGGCGTCCCCGGGCTCGGCAGCCACGGGATGCGCGCTGCCGATGTCCCCGCGCTGGTCGAGAAGGCCAAGCAGGCCAGCAGCATGAAGGGCAACCCGCTGCCGCTCACCGACGACGAGCTGACGGAGATTGCCCACCGCGCCTTGTGACGGCCGTGCCGTCCTCCTGGCCGGTGCGCTGCTCGCCGGGATCGACCTGGCGCGGAAAGCTGCAGTCTCGCGGCGAGCTCGCCGCCGGCGAGCTGGCGGACGAAAGCGGCAAGGTGAGGTACTTTCGAAGGCGTCCCGTCACCGGGAGCGGGCTTCTGGTCGGCGCGCTGGCGCTCGCGGCGTTCGGCGACCACCTGGGCCGCTCGCCGCCGCTCGGCGCCTGGGCCCTGGGGCCACTTTCACTGCACCCGTTCGCGCTCACCACCTGGCCGTCGGCATGGCGATGATCAGCAAGCGGCTCCGCGTGCTGAAGCCGTGAAGGGAAGAGGGCCCGGCGCGGCTACTTCTGGCCGACGATGTCCTTGGCGATGGTGGCCTGACCGCCGGGCCCCGTGCTCATCGAGGGGTCGACGGTGATGAGGTGGATCGTCGACCCCTGCACGCAGACGCCGAGCGTCCCGGTCGCACCGCTGGTGGCGCTCATGAGGTTGAGGTCCGTCCCCGAGACGGTGTAGGTGCCGTTGTCGGAGGTGGTGCCCGAAATCGTCTGGGTGCAGACGCAGCTGGCGCTGCCGGTGCACTGGAACCCGGGAGTGTCGTAGGTCGCCACGTACTGCCCGTATGCGACGCAGCCGAGCCCGCTCGTGCAGGTGAGCGGGATGTTGTAGGTCACCGTCGCGTTGACGGTTTGCTGCGTCGTGTACGTCATGTTGCTGGTGAACGCGATGCTCCCGGTGAGGGCGCTTTGATTCGCGCTCACGGTGGCCTGTGCGCAGAACTGCACCTGGGCCATGGCGGTCAGCTCGCCCATGTTGATGCACTGGCTGGTGAGCGTCCAGGTTCCGACCGGAGAGCCGCCGCACGGCTCGACGGTGCCGCAGCCCGTCGCGTTCCCGCCGCCGCCGCCCGTTCCGGTGCTGCCGCCCGTTCCGGTGCTGCCGCCGGTTCCGGTGCTGCCGCCGGTTCCGGTGCCGGTCTGGGGGCAGACCTGCGTACAGACACTGGCCTCGCCGTAGTAGGTCGAGTTGAAGTCGTCGCAGCTGACCGACGACAGGCCGCTCAGGCACATGCTCCTGGCCGCGGTGTTGACGTGGACGCCGCTGGAACAGTTCACGTCGAACGTCTCGCCGCTCGGCGGCGGATCGGCGCAAATAGCAGTCCCGATCTGCACGCATTGTGCTTCCGACGATCCGGCGAGCGGATTGTTTGCGCGCATGTCGGCCGTCGTGCAAGCGTAGAGCTTCTGGCAAAAGGCCGACGCGTAGTCGCTACAAAACTGCGCGCCCGGGCTGGTCCCGCCGCCGCACGAGAGTCCGCCGCCCAACGCCGCCGCCAGCACCACCCCGACCGCCCTGACCGTTCGCGAGTTTCCCATTGCGAGAGAGTGCGCCGTTCGCGCTCTGCCGTCAAATGACGGGTAGCCGGTCGCCAGGGGCTGCCGAGCGTCAGGGCGCCGGATAGCAGTAGGCCTCCACCTGCGACGTGCAAGTGTCGCAGGCGGTCGGGTCGGGGTCGTGCGCGTTGCAGCTGCAGCTCGTCCCGTTGAACCTGTAGGTGACGTTCCCGTCGGAGTCCTCGCAGAACTGAACCTGCCGCCCGGTGGAGCAGGGGTAGCCTCCGCAGACGCTCGCCGACGGACCGCAGCCCGCGGCGAGGATGACGAGCCCGGCCAGGACGAAGCTCGGAAACAGGTGCGACCGCGCGACCTTCATGACGACCTCCACGCATCCACTATCGGCCAGTTGGCGCATTTATCCAAACCGTGAGCCGTCACGCGTTCCCGCGGCAACCGTTGCGACAGACGGCTGAACCAACCCGAGGAGCGGTCATGAAAGGTCTGGGAGCGACGATGGCAGCGGCGGTTCTCGCGCTCGCCGGTTGCGGATTGTTGGGTGGGCAATTGACCGATCCGGACGCCGGCAGCGCGGTCCAGGCGACCGGCGGCACCGGCGCCGCTACCGGTGGCGTCCCTGGCACCGGCGGTCTCCCCGGCACGGGTGGCCTCCCCGCCACGGGCGGCGTCCCCGGCACGGGCGGCGTCCCGAGCACCGGCGGGGCCTTTGGCGGGGCGCCGCCGTGCGGGGCGAACGAGAACAAAGGCGCCGCCTGCACCGACAGCGACCTGCAAGCTTGCTCCAAGACTTGCGGCCCGGAGCGCGTCGGCACCAAGACCGAGACCTGCCTCGGCGGGACCTACGTCGAGAGCACCTGTCAGTTCTCGCCCGCGGGCGACTACACCTGCTACGCGATCCCCGGCGCTCCCGACCCCGCCTGCCCGACCACGTTGATCCAGGCCGGCAGCGCCTGCAGCATCCCCGACTGCCTCGTCTGTGGCGGGACGACCGGTTACCTCGACTCGACGGGCGCGGCGAAGATCGGGTACTGCGTCTGCCAGGCCGCCAGCGCGAGCCCCGTGTGGAGCTGCGCCGCCGTCACCGCCTGGCCATGCCCCGGCGGCGAAGGCTGTCTGCCGCTGGAGACGCCCTAGGCGATCTCGCCGGTGACCGCGGCGCGCGCCCGGTAGAGATCCCAGAGCCTGCCGGCGACCTTGCTCGGCGCGATGGTGCCCTGGCCGGTGTCGTAGGCCGTCCCCTTGACGGTGCCCATCACCATCGCCTCGCCGACGTAGATGCCGTCGGGCTGGAGTTTCTTGGCCAGCAGGCCGGCCAGCTTGTGCTTGGCGGCGTTGGCGACCGAGAGGCCCATGGCGTTGAACTGGACGCCGGCGGCGTCCACTTGCGGATCGGCGTAGCCGAAACCGCCGTTGATGATCAGGACGGCGGCGTCCTTCTGCTGCTTGAGATCGGGCAGCGCCCCCCGCACCACGGCCAGCAGGCTGGTGATCGCGATGTCGAGCGCGCCGCGGATCTCCGCCGGGTCGGCGGCCAGCAGATCGCCGGCGCCGACGGAATAGGGGTTCCACTCGACCACCGTCACCGGACCCAGCTTCTCGCGCACCTTGCCGGGGAGCGCCTGTGCAGCGGTCGGATCGGCGAGATCGGTGGCGAACCCCGCGGCGCGGATCCCCTTCGCTTCCAGAGCCTTGACGCCGGTCGCCAGGCGGTCGCCGTTCCGCGCGGCGAGCGCCACCTGGAAGCCCTCCGCGCCGAACCGCTCGGCGACCGCGTTCGAGATGCCAGGTCCGTAACCGCACACGAGGATCGTTTTCGACATGCCCTGTTCCTAATGTCCCGAGCGCGACCTTTCAACCCCCATCGTCGAATCGGTCCGACGTGACGGGGGTCGCGCGCCTCCCGGGGGCGCCGCGGTCGGCGCCGGCCGGCACGCCGATTGCGATGACGGGAGAGCATGAAAAGGGCGCTCATCGTGTTCACCGTCGCCATCCTGTCGTCCAACGCGTTCGCCAAGGGCGCCAAGAAGAACCTGCACCGGCCGAAGGCGCCGGTGACGACCATCGAGGCAGGAGGGTCGGCGGAGCCCGCGTCGCCCTGGCCGGAGATCACCAAAAAGGGTCACCTGTAGCGCGCGCGCCACGCAGCGCGCGGGCGACGCGTGACGGCGGCGGATGAGCGCCGTCACTCAGATCCTCGAATCGGCCAGCAGCTCCGCCTCGATCTGCCGGCGGTCGAGCGGCGCCGGCGGGCGCGGCGGCATTCCCGGGCGCTACTGCGCGTTGTCGACCCAGTAGTCGACCAGGAAGGCCGGGTAGGTGGTGCTGGTCCCAGCCAGCATCCCCTTGTGCACCATGAGGCCGAAGTCGTAGCCGTGCATGGCGCTCGGGAGGTCGCCGACCTGGCCGCCGAAGTTGTAGCTCTGCGTGGTGTCGACCGTGTACGTGTAGCCCCAGTGGAAGCCGACGGACTGCCCGAACGTGAATCCGCCGACGTCGGCGCTGGTCGAGAAGTCGACGCTGACGTCGGTGCTGGCGCCCTCGGCGGAGTAGGCGGTGCGCGCGATCTGGAACCCGACCGACCCGGTCCCCACGCCGACGTGGGTCGAGGAGGCGCTCGCGTAGCACCAGGTCGGGCCGTCGAGCAGGAACGACGTGGAGGCGTAGGTTCCGCCGGCGCTGTCACCGGCGCAGGTGTTGGTCTTCGGGTAGCTGGTCGGGTCGCCCACCGTGTGAGTCAGGATGTCGGGGCCGATGGTGGGGCCGTCCACGATGCTGGCGTTGTAGAGCGCCACCGGCACCTTGTAGGTGTCGATCTTGCGGGGCACGTTGACCGACATCGTCTGGCCCACGTCGGCGGCGTTGGGCGAGCTGGTGATCGTGTAGTAGTAGACGTCGAACGGGATCACCTGGAAGACGACCGCGTCCTCGGCTCCGGCGGTCCAGGTCTCGGTCTGGGAGAGCTGGACGTTGGAGGAGGAGATCGCGTCGAGGGCCAGGCCGAAGGTCAGCGACCAGGAGAACGACACCTCGCCGAAGAGGTCGGGTGACATGTAGCCGATCGAGGTGCTGGTGCGGACGCCGATGGTGCTCATGTCCGCGAAGCCGCTCCCGGTCCCGAACGAGATGCTGGTCTGCGAGTTGTTCGAGTTTTGATTGGTGTAGAACGGCGCCGCGGCGAGCACGGCCAGGACCTGCGGGTCGGCGAACAGCTCCTCGTGCTTGCCCTGGTACCGGATGGTCGGGCTGTCGTGGTCGGCGTTGGCCAGCACCAGCGTGGCGTCGTAGAACTCGCCGTCGCCTGGCTGCTGCGTGGTCGTCCCCGTCGTGGTGGTCAGGAAGTCCGTCCAGACCGACCAGCTGGCGCTCCCCGGGTCCCACTTGACCTTGGCCAGCGTCGCCACCGTGAAGCCGTTCTCGTTGCCGGTCGCCGCGTTGGCCTCGTCCCAGTAGGCGACGATGGTGTCCTGCCCGCTGCCGTCGAGGTCGCCGGCCTCGACCTGGTTGGGGCCGTGGTTGTACCCGCCCCCGCCCGTCTCGTAGTACGACATGACGGTCGGCTTGAGCCCGTCGGTGATGTCGGTGTTCGAGGGGAGCGCCGGGGTGTTCGAGGGGAGAATCATCGACAGGTTGTCGAAGATGTAGCTGCCGGCGTAGATCGCCTTCTCCAGCGTGGGGCGGCTGGTCGAGGGGTCGGTCGAGGCGGCCAGCGCGGTCTTGTTGAAGACCTTGAGCGCCGGGCGGAAGAGGCTGTTGTTCGGGTTGTCCACGATGCCGGCGATCGTCGGCTCGCCGCCGTCCTCGCCGAGCGGGTAGCGAAAACCGCGGAAGGGAGCGTAGCCGGTCTCGGCGTCGTCGAGCAGGATGAGATCGTGCGCCCGCGGGTTGGCCTGCTCGCGCGCCGTCAGCACGATCTCGTCCCGCCCGTCGAGGTCGATGTCCCCGGCGGTCACCAGCGCCTCGGAGAAGGACATCAGGCTGCCGCCCTGGTCGAGAAATTGGATGGACAGATTGATGGGCGGCCTTTGCCCGCCGCTGGAGGCGTTGCTCGAGAAGGCGGTGGGCGTTCCGTCGTAGACCGAGACGTGGCCGAGCGTGCCGTCGCTCCAGGCGACCACCACGCCGTCGTTCACCACGTCGGGGAGGTCGTCGAAGTGGCCGGCCGCCACGCTCATGTGGCTGGCGGTCGCGTTGGTCACCGCGGCCGTGCAGGTGAAGGTGAAGCTCGCGTCCGCCTTGCAGACGTCGACGCCGCCGAAGTTGACCGCCACGATCTCCTTCTTGCCGTCGCCGTCGACGTCGGCGGCGGCGAAGCTGTGGCGGAACCAGTCGAGGTCGGTGGGCGCCGTCGTCAAGCTCTGGACGCCGAGCGCGCTGTCCTTGACGTTCTTGAAGTTGCCGCCGTTGCCGGTGCAGTTGGTGTCGCAGTGGATGACGTTGGCGTGCAGCGTGCTCGCGGTGTCGATCCAGTAGATGTTGACGATCTCGTCGATGCCGTCGCCGTCCAGGTCGGCGGCCACCGAGGTCTTGTAATTGTTCATGATCCAACTCTCGTCGCCGCCGGCCAGCGGCAATGGCGTCGGATTCGAGGTGTTCTTCAGATCGTCGAACAGTGTCTCGTTCGGGCTGCCGGCGGAGACGCCGCGACCGGCGGTGTAGATCTCCATCAGCGGCTCCAGCGTCTTGGTGCCGACGCCGAGCGGGTTGTAGCTGTCGGGGAGTGTCTGCGTGACGCCGGCTTGGTCGACGTACGTCCGCGCGCTGGTCGTCGTGTCGACCCCCAGCGCGGTGAACATCCCTTGCTCGTTCGTCGGCTTCCCCAGGTCCATTCCGCCGTCCGTCGAGCCCTTGGCGCCCGGCGATCCGCCACAGGCGACGGCAATGAAAGGAAGCGCGGCCAAACACCCCAGGATCAGGACCGATCTCAATCTCATGCGAGCCGGCACAGTATCACGGCTGAGCCCGCACAGGCCGTACGGTCGAGCCCGGAGGCCGACCCGGGCGACCGAGCGTCACCCTCTCGCTAGTGGCGGTGGAGGTGGTGCAGATCCTCGCTGTGCTCGTGCTCGTGCGTGAGCGCTTCGTGCCGGTGGGGATGGCTGTGGGCCCCGACCGGCATCGGGTCGTGGCGGTGCGTGTGGTGGCCGTCGTCGTGGCGGTGCAGGTGCTCGTGCTCGATCGGCCCGTGCGTGTGGCGGTGCGCGTGGTGCTCCGACAGGTGCAGCCAGAGGCCCACGCCGACGAGCAGCGCGGCGACCGGGAAGGCCACCCCGGGCCAGGGCGTCCCGAAGGCGAAGGCGATCGCCGCACCGAAGAATGGCGCGCTGGCGAAGATCGAGGCCGTGCGTGCCGCGCCCACCACCCGCTGCGAACGAAGATAGAGCTGCAGGCTGATGCCGTACCCCACTGCTCCCAACGCCAGGAGCGCGCCGGCCGCCCGCAGCCCAGGCACCCGCTCGCCGAGCGCCAGACCGACGGCGCCCGAGCAGGCGCCCCCCAGGATCCCTTTGAGCGCCACCACGTCCAGCGGATCGTGCTCGGCCAGCGGGCGCGACAAGAGGTTGTCGACCGCCCACGCGAGCGCGGCCGCGGCGACCAGCACGGCGCCGGACAGCGCGGCCGGCGCTCCCAGGGATCCGCCGAGCAGGACCACGCCGCCGGCGACGATCGCCAGCGCGGCGGCCGTCACCCGCGGGCCGATGAACTCTCGGAGGACCAGGCGGGCGAGCGCCAGCGTGAACGGCGCCTCGAGCGCCAGGAGCAGAGAGGCGGTCGCCGCGTCCGTGCGCTGGAGCCCCAGCACGAGCAGCGTGGGGGCGATCGCCCCGCCCACCAGCGCCACCGCCGCCAGGCGGACCAGCGCACCTGGTCGGGTGGCCGCCGGACCACCCGGCTGCCGGCGCAGCGTGGCCAGCAGGCCCGCGCCGAGCGCCGCGCCCAGATAGAGGAGCGAACCGGCCAGCAGCGGGCCCGCGCCGGCGCTGGCCCGCTTGAGCAGCGGCGCCGTCATCCCGAACAGCAGCGCGGCGAGCGCGGCCAGCGCGGCGCCGCGTCGGATCTGGGGGCTTCCGGCCATGCTCGGGAAACGGTAGCGCGCCGGCGGCCCCGGCGCGATCTCCCACGCCTCAGCCGCGGCGCACGACGAGGCCGATGATCCCGGCCGCCCCGATCACCAGCGGCTCGGGGAGCTTCTTCACTCGGGCGAACAGGACCGCGGTGGCGAGCGCGATGGCCACCGCGCCCATGTCGGTGAGGGCGCGCCGCCCCAGCACGAACGCCGCGCCCGCGATGGCGCCGGTCGCGGCCGCGGTGACGCCGTCGACGAACGCCTTGACGCGCGGGTTGTCGGCGAAGCGCCGAAAGTAGGGCGCGGGGACGATCACGAACAGGTAGCAGGGGAGAAACACGCCCAGTGCCGCCGCCCCGGCGCCGAGCGAGCCCCCCACCAGGTAGCCGATGAAGGCGACGGTGATGACCACCGGACCGGGCGTGATCATCGCGACCGCCACGGCGTCGAGGAATTGGCGTTCGCTGAGCCAGTGGAACTGGGTCACCACGCCGCCGTGGAGAAAGGGGACGATCGCCAGGCCACTGCCGAAGACGAAGGCGCCGGCCTCGGCAAAGTAGAGGGCGACCCGCCCGAGCAACGGCCAGGCTGGCAGCGCCGGAACCAGCGCGGCGCCGAGCGCGCCGAGGTTCACGAACGGCAGAAGGCCGGTGGCTGCCGCGGCGCCGCGGCGGGGCGGAGCCCGCACGAAGAGCGCCACCACGCCGCTGCCCAGAAAAAGCCAGACGACCTCCGACTCGGTCCAGGCGGTGGCGACCGTGCTGGCCGCGAACAGCAACCAGAGCAGGCGGTCGCGCGCCAGCGTCAGCTTGGCCAGCTTGAACGCGCTGCGGGCGATGATGGCGATGACGGCCGCGCCCACGCCGTAGAAGGCGTGGCGCATCCAGGGAAGACCGCCGTAGCGGACGTAGAGCGCCGACAGCGCCAGCACCATCGCGAACGACGGCAGGATGAAGGCGGCGGCGACCAGCGTGGCGCCTCGGACCCGCGCGCGCACCCAACCGAGGTAGATCGCCAGCTGGGCCGCCAGCGGACCGGGCGCCAGCTGCGCCAGCGCCAGCCCCTGCAGGTAGTCCCGCTTGCCGATCCAGCGGCGCTGCTCGACCAGATCGCGCTGCATGTACCCCGCGAGCGCGATCGGGCCGCCGAATCCGAGCGTCCCCAGGCGGAGAAAGTAGAGCAGGAACGCCCGCCACGGCGCGGGCGTGACCTCCGGTGCCGCGGACGGGCTCTCAGGGGGCGCCGTCACTCTTCGTCTCTTTGAGCGCCGCCACCACGCCGCCCGCCAGATCGGCCGCCTTGCCGATCCCCCAGTAGTGGAGGAACAGCACGCGCGGCTGCTCGCCGGTCATGTGCTGGTGGATGGCGACGATGTCGATGCCCCTGCCGCGGAGCGTCCTCAGGACCGGCTGCAGCTCCGATTCCAGCATCGCGAAGTCGCCGTCGATGACCGCCTGGGCGTCCGACCCCGCCAGCGCGGCCCAGGTGTTGACGCCCATCGCCTTGCCCATCGCGTGCCCGCCCATCTTCGTGGCGCGGCCCACCACGACCTTGTAGACGCCGTCCTTGTAGTTGCCGGGCGCTCCGTGCCCCGCGAAGACCGCGTCGAGCGCCTTCGGGTCGAGCGTGCTCTTCCCCGGATCGATGTCCGCCTTGGGCACCTCGCCCTTGCCGCCGCTGGTGTCGCGAATCTTGGCGAACACGGCGCCCACGCCGGCGGCCAGCTTGTCGACCTCACCCATCCCGCCGATGTGCATGAACATCACCTTCGGCGTGTCCCAGAAAAAATGATTATGGAGCGCGGTCACCTCGAGCCCGTGGTCGAGCGCGGCGCTCATGACGGGGTTCACCTGATCCTCGGTCAGCACCATGTCGCCCATGACGGCGGTGTGCTTGCCGGCCGGCGTGAACGCCGCCCAGGAGGTGAGTCCCAGCGGGGGCGTAAGATGGACGCCAGCGGCGACGACCTTCAGGTCGGAGCGCGGGACGCTGACCTTGAAGACGCCCGACTTTTCGTCGAGCTTCCCCTGGGCTCCTGTGAGCTGCTCGATGTGGGCCTGATCGAACGCGGGGCCCGCCGGCTTGGCAGACGCGACCGCCGGCAGGAGACCGACCACCAGCCCGGTGACAGCAAAGATCCGCATCCTGGAACCTCCTCGCCGGGCCGGGGTGGTCCGGTGCCACTACATATGAATCAACTGTATCATCCGTGTCAACCGAGGTGATTCAGGGCCGGCGGCCGGCGGTGGCTCCCGAGGATCTCCGCCAGCGTTATTTGCCTTCGTGCTCGCTGCTCTCGTCGTGCGTCTTTCCGCGGTCCAGCACCTTGCCGTCACCGCTCACCTCGATGTCGGTCCCCTTGCCGTTCTTGACCACCTCGGCCGCGTACACGATCGTGCCGTCCTTGCGCATCTCCGTACGCAGCTCCTCGAGCTTTCCCCCCTTCGCTTCGTGCTTGAGGGCCTTCTGCGCCGCCGCGGGCACCTCGTTCATGGTGACCGGCGTTCGGTTGTGCCCGGCCTCGTTCTCCGCCGCCAACGCGCGCCCGAGCCCGCCTGCGGACAAGGCACCCGCCAGCAGCAGCGTCATCGTCTTGTGCATGAAACGATCCTCCTTCCGTGCCTCCCAACTTAGAGACGAGAGTGTGGTATTCAACCTCAACGTGATTCAGCTGCATCAACGGATCGGTTGACGTGGGCTCGTCCCCGCGCCAGGCGAGATCGGCCCCCCCGCGGCCGAGCCCGGCTCGACCCGACGACGCGGGCGCCGCGCGCTGGATCGTCCTCATCCACGCGTTGCCGCCGCGGCCGGCCTACCTGCGCGTGAAGATCGGGCGCCGCTTGCAGAAGCTCGGCGCCGTCGCGGTCAAGAACTCGGTCTACATTCTGCCGCGGTCGGAGGGGACGCGCGAGGACCTCGAATGGGTGGCGCACGAGATCGCCGCCGACGGGGGCGAGGCGTCGTTGTGCGAGTCGCGGTTCATCGCCGGTCTGACGGACGAGGCGATCGAGGAGCTCTTCAGGCGGGCGCGGGAGCGCGACTACCTCGAGCTCGGCAAGATCGCGCGCCGCATCGCCGAGCGGATCGCCCGCAGCGGCCGTTCTTCGCCCGAACGGAGGGTGGGCGCAGTGACCGCGATGGCCCGGGTCCGGCGGCGGTTCGAACAGATCGCCGCCATCGATCGCTTCGCGGCGCCCGGCCGCCGCGAGCTGGAGGGGCTGCTCCACGCGATCGACCAGAAGCTCCGGCGCCCGGGCGCGGGTGAGCCGCTGAGCGCGCCGGACCTCCCCGACCTGCGCGCGGTGCGCGGGCGAACCTGGGTCACGCGACGGGGGATCCACGTCGACCGGATCGCCAGCGCCTGGCTCATCCGGCGCTTCATCGACCCGGCCGCCAAGCTGAAGTACGTCGAGGCCAAGGGATATCTTCCAGCCCCCGGCGAGCTTCGCTTCGACATGTTCGAAGCGGAGTTCACGCACGAGGGCGAGCTCTGCACGTTCGAGGTCCTGCTCTCCAAGTGGGGCAAAGCCGAGAAGCAGGACGGGGCGCTGCAGAAGATCGCGGAGATGGTCCATGACATCGACCTCAGGGACGAGAAGTTCCGCCGCGCGGAGACCGGCGGGTTCGCGGCGCTCGTCACCGGAATCTGCCTCGAGCATCGTGAGGACACCGCCCGCCTGCGGGCCGGCGGCGCCGCGCTCGACGCCATCTACCGGGCGCTCCAGCAGCGCCGGGGCAGGTGAGCGCGAGTTCGCCGCGAAGTCTGCGCTCCGCCGCAATTGACGTTTTGGGGGTCGCTCGCCTGCTCGCTCGTCCGTTACCCCGGCGACGCGTGTCCGACGGATGACTCCAGCCGCGCGGTCAGCGTCTCGACCTTTTCGAGCCGTGCGCGCAGCCGATCCTTGAACTCGCGCGCGTCGGCGCCGGTCAGCTCGATCATGAGACCGTGCCGCTGCTCTTCGAGCGCGAGCGTGAGCTCGCGCAGCTCATCGTCGGTGAACTCCAGCTTCACGCCCATGCCCTCAATCTAAGTCTTCGCGGCGACGCGCGGTGCCAGGCTCGTGGCCGAGCCCCAGGTTGTTCCCGAAATCGATGGCCGTCGAGGTGCAAGCCGCGCTGGCGCCGACCCGCCAGCGCGGGCGCGTCTCCTCCTGGTGCTCCGCGAGGCTGCACGACGACAGGCCGTCGGCCGTGGAAACACCGCAGGCACGGGCGGTCGCCGAGGCCGCCATGGTGGCCAGCGTGATGACGGCGGTTTCCACCTCGGCCGCCGCGATCTCTGCTGCGGGTTGCAGGGAGCCGCAGCGGGAATCCGCCGCGACGATCGCCCGTCGCGGCTCTCCCCGAATACCCTTTCAGGCGGCCGCCTGTGCAGCTTGCGGGACCGGTGCCCCCAGCGCCGCGTTCTCGGCCTTGCGGGCCTCGAGCAGCAGCCGGCGTACCTCCTCGGCCAGCTCGGGGTGCTCGGCGACGTAGGCGCAGGCCTTGTCGCGCCCCTGGGCGATCCGCTCGCCGCGGAAGGAGTAGAAGGCGCCCGACTTCTCGAACAGGCCGGCGGCCGAGGCAAGGTCGACGATCTCGCCCGGGGCGTTGACGCCGACGCCGTAGAGGATGTCGAACTCGGCCTCTCGAAACGGCGGCGCCACCTTGTTCTTCACCACCTTGACGCGCGCGTGGTTGCCGACGATCTGCTCGCCGTTCTTGACGGTTCCGATCTTCCGGATGTCGAGCCGGACCGAGGCGTAGAACTTGAGCGCGTTGCCGCCGGTGGTCGTCTCCGGGTTGCCGTAGACGACGCCGATCTTCTGGCGCAGCTGGTTGATGAACACGACCGCCGTATTGTTCTTGGCGGTGGCGGCCGTCAGCTTGCGCAGCGCCTGGCTCATGAGCCGCGCCTGCAGACCCATGTGGGCGTCGCCCATCTCGCCCTCGATCTCGGCCTTGGGGACCAGCGCGGCGACCGAGTCGATCACGATGAGATCGATGGCGCCGGTGGCGACCAGCTTGTCGGCGATCTCCAGCGCCTGCTCGCCGTGGTCGGGCTGCGAGACCAGGAGCTCCTCGATGCGCACGCCGAGCTTGCGCGCGTAGCCGACGTCGAGCGCGTGCTCGGCGTCGATGAAGGCGCACACGCCGCCCAGGCGCTGGGCCTGGGCGATCGCTTGCAGGGTGAGCGTCGTTTTCCCGGACGACTCGGGGCCGTAGATCTCGATCACCCGGCCGCGCGGCAGGCCGCCGACGCCGAGGGCCACGTCGAGCCCGACGGAGCCGGTGGGAATCACGTCGACCTCGGTGATCTCGCCGCCGTCGAGCGGCATGATCGCCCCCTTGCCGAACTGCTTTTCGATGGCGGCGATCGCGCCGGCCACCGCCTTCATTTTCTCTTTGATGGACATGGGTCTCTCCTTGGGTCAGGTCATTTGTTGCGGGTCATTTGTTGCGGGTTATGGGTTGGTGGGTTGGTCGAGCACGCGGTACTGGAGTGTTTCGGCGAGGTGGACGGCGCGGACGGCGGCGCTCCCCTCGAGGTCGGCGATCGTGCGGGCCACGCGGCGGACGCGGGTGATGGCGCGCGCTGACAGGCCGAGCCGCGCGGCGGCGCGCTCGAGCAGCGCATGTCCGGCGCCGTCGATGGGGGCCATGCGCGCGAGCGCGGCCGCGCCGAGGCGGGCGTTCCAGCCGCTCTCGCGCGCGCGTTGCCGGCTCCGCGCGGCCGCTACCCGCGCCCGCACGGCCGCTGTGGGCTCGCCGGGCGTGGCCTCGGCTAACTGTTGATACGGGAGCGCCGGAACGTCGACGTGCAGGTCGATGCGGTCGACCAGCGGCCCGGAGAGGCGCGCGCGGTAACCCCCGACCGCCGTCGTCGAGCAGGTGCAGGTGCGGACCGCGCTCCCGAGATACCCGCACGGGCAGGGGTTGAGCGCGGCGACCAGCATGAAGTCGGTCGGGTAGGTGACGGCGCGCCGGGCGCGCACGATCGTCACCTGCCGGTCCTCGAGCGGTTGGCGCAGGCTCTCCAGCACGGAGCGGGGGTACTCGAGCAGCTCGTCCAGGAACAGGACGCCGTTGTGGGCCAGGGCGATCTCGCCCGGCCGCACGCTCGGCCCGCCGCCGATCATCCCGGCCGGCGAGACCGTGTGGTGGGGAGCGCGAAACGGACGTGCCTCGACCAGCGCCGACCCGCCGAGGAGCCCGGCGATGGAATAGACCATCGTCGTCTCCAGCGCCTCGTCGAACGTCAGCGGCGGCAGGATCCCGGGGAGCCTCTGGGCGAGCATCGTCTTACCCGAGCCGGGCGACCCCACGAACAGCAGGTTGTGGCCCCCGGCCGCGGCGATCTCCAGCGCCCGCCGCGGGACCTCCTGCCCCCGCACGTCACCGAGATCGGGGAGCGCCCCGGCGGGCGTCGCTTCGCGGACGGCGCCGGCCGGCGGCTCGGCCGTCGATTCACCGCGAAGGAGGCGCACCAGCTCGCCCAGGTGGCGCGGGGCGCGGACCTCGCAGCCGCCCACGACGGCCGCCTCGCCGGCGTTCTCGGGCGGGACGACGATCCGGCGCAGCCGCCGGGCGCGCGCCCAGGCGGCGATTGGCAGCACGCCGCGCACGGGTCGCAGCGTGCCGTCGAGCGCCAGCTCGCCGACGAAGAGCGTCTCCGCGAGCGCCGCCGCCTCGACCAGGCCGCCGGCGCACAACATCCCCACCGCGATCGGGACGTCGTAGGCCGCGCCATCCTTGCGCAGGTCGGCGGGGGCCAGATTGACGGTGATCCGCCGCGGCGGCAGCTTGAACCCGCTGTTCTCCAGCGCCCCCCGGATGCGCACCCGCCCCTCGCGCACGCCCGCGTCGGCGAGCCCGACGATGTTGCAGCAGGGGAGCCCGATCGCCACGTCGACCTCGACGTCGATCGGAGCAGCTTCGATCCCCACCACCGCGGCGGAGGCGACACGTGCGAACATGCCGCCGGACATTGCGAAGGCAATGCCAGCTTGCGCGGCCGATCTTTCAGCTCAGACGTCGCGCCGCGACCGACCCTCGGTCACGTCCGTCCCACCTCCGGCCGAAAGTGTCCGGACCAACGAAGGCCGGGTCGGCGCAAAACTAAAACGACAGTCGCAGGCCGAGGCGGGCGCTGAACGGATCCTGGTAGGCCAGCGGCTGCCCGAAGTTCGGGTTCTTGACGATGGGCGCCCCGCCGCCGCTCTTGGCGAACTTCAGGTCGGCCGTGGTGCCGTTGACGATCGGAGGTACCGTCTCGAACGTGTAGTTGTCGTCGGTGAGGATGGCGGTCTGCTGGTTGAAGATGTTGAACAGATCGATGAAGCCCTCGAGCGACATCTTCGGACCGAGCGGGCGCCCGTAGGCGATCTTGCCGTTCAGCTGGGTGACCGTCGGCGTGCGCCCGGCGTCGCCGCGCGGCAACAGGAAGACGATCTGGTACTGGCCGCCCGGGAGCAGGTTCCCCAGGTAGTTCCGCGGCGTCCCCGAGCGGGCGCTGAACGACAGCCCGAAGGTGAACGCCCCCTTGCCCACGTTGTAGCGATAGAAGCCGTCCAGGTGGAACAGGTGGGGGCGGTCGTTGGGGAGCGGGCCGTTCTGGTTGACGTAGAGATCGCTGGTGTCGTAGGCGTTGTTGCCGTTGGGGGCGAAGTAGTTCGTCTCCAGCTGGTAGAGCCCCTCGTAGTTGCCGATCAGGCGCGAGTAGGTGTAGGCGGCGCGCGCCAGCCAGTTCCTGGAGAACCGCTGG
>DATNDC010000077.1:0-52781 GCA_035607055.1 Polyangia bacterium | reverse complement strand
GCCGCCGCTGCCGCCGCTGCCGGGCCCGCCGCCAGTCGAGCCCGCCGGCGCCCCCCCGGTCTCCGGGCGACCGGCCGCGCCGCCGAGACCACCGGTTCCGACGCTCCCCCCCGACCCGGCGCCGCCGCCTGCGCCGCTGCCGCTGCAGGAGATCGCCGCCGCCGCCCACAAGATCGCGCCCACGGCTGTCAGAGCTCTCGCCATTCGTCTCTCCCGCAATGGGCCTGATGACGGCCTCGATCAGATAAGGGGCGAGAACCGGATTTTTCTTTCCTTTTCTCGCCGGGGGCGCGCCCGACGCGAGGTTTCACCGGTGCCGGACGCCAGGGCCGGTCAGAGGCCGAAGCACCAGTCGATGGTGCCGATGTGCATCGTGCTGCTCGGGTCGCGCAGCAGCACCAGGCGGTACTCCAGCTTGATGGCGCTCCAGGTGGTGAAGTCCCAGCGCAGGCCGGCGGTCTCTTCGTAGAAGCTCTTCAAGAAAACGGTCGTGGTCGCCGCCGGATCGGGGAAGAAGAAGGGGTCGGGCTCGGCGGAGGTGCGCCGCAGCTCGGTCATGAGGTACGGCGAGATCTCGCCGATCCGATAGGCGCCGAGCGCGTAAGCGTCGATGGTGTACCAGCGATTCACCCCGGCGGCGTCCCGCATGCTGGCCGCGTGGTAGACGTCGAACGCCTCGCTGATCACCGTGAGATCGACCCCCCGGTAGGCCAGGTAAGCGTTGCCGATGGCTTCGTCGATGCTCTGGTCGGGCAGCGCGGGGCGCACGAACGCGGTCGGGTCACTCGACAGGCCCGCCACGGGCGCGATGCGATCGAAGAGGCCGGAGACGCCGAGCTCGAGGTCGCGCGCGCCGAACCCCTTGAAGCCGATCCGGAAGAGGAGCGCCTTGAAGACGTTCGTTTCGTCCGTCTCCTGCACGTCGTCGGTGAAGTTGCCGCGCCCGTTCCCGATCGACCCCACCAGCTCGATCTGCCGGTCGCCCTCGACGTAGGCCCGGAAGTGGGCGCTGACGCCCACCTGGTGGACGGGGAGGATCCCCCCTTCGTCCTCGAACTTGAGGACCTCGGGGCGCCCCGTCGGGATCTGCAGCCAGCGGCCGTGGTGGAAGGCGTTGTTCCAGTAGCCGAGCTCGGCGTGGGTCCGCCCCGCGTCGACGGAGACGCGCTCGCCCCGCCAGCCCACGAAGATCCGCTCGAGATCGATGCCCACGTCGCCGCCCCCGTGCTGCTCGAGCGCCGTCTCGGCCATCGCGGTGAGGTTCGCCGCGCGTCCGGTGATGAGCAGGTCGAGATCGCCGATGAGAAAAGCCGGGCGATTGGGCGAGGCGGGCAGAAAGCCGTCGAGGCCCGGCGGTCCCGCGCTGTTGAGGGCGAGCGCGGTGTCGCCGAACAGGTTCAAGGTCACCCGGTTGTTCGACGCCGCCACCGGCATCTCGTCCATCGTGAGCGGCAAGGCGTTGGGCGCCGTCTTCGCGGGCGCCGTCGAGACGGGGACCGGCTCGGCCCCCTTGGGACCGGTCACGTCGGCCGGCTCGAAGGTCTGGATCTCGGGCGGCGTGGTCGCGGGCGGCGGGGGCGCCGACTCCGCGGGCGGCGCGTCCGGGATCGGCGCCGCCGGGGGAGGCGCGTCGGGCGGGGCGGCGGCTGCCCGGCCGAGCCAGGAAAGGCCGATCAGCAGAGCCCCGGTCGTGAGCGCGGCGCGCGTCATTTATTTGAGGTTGAAGGGGTAAGAGATGATGGCAGGGCCGCCGGCCGGGGCCGGGAACTTCCAGCCCTTGACCGTGGTGGCGATACAGCTCTCGACGACGCTCGAGCGAAGCGACGAGCTGTCCACCGTCGCGGAGGTGACGGCGCCTGACTCGGCGATGACAATTTTCAGCGTGACGCGCCCCTTGAGATCCGGCTCGTCCATCTTGCCGCGCTCGTAGCAGCGCTGGATCTCGCCCAGGTGGCTCTTGACGAAGACCTGCGTCTTGACCGGATCGACGCCGGTGGCCGCCTTCGGGCGAGCGGCCGGCGAGGCCTCGAGCTTGGCGGTCAAGGTGGTCGCCGGCTTGGGCGCGGCCGGCGCATCGACCTTGGCCGCCTCCGGTGCCGGTTTGGGCGCGGGGACGGGCGGCGCCGCCGGCGGCGGGACCACCGGCGGCGTGGCGGCCTCGCCTGCCGCGGCCACGTTCGCCTTGGCCGGCTTGAGCCCGCTTCCATGGTGGTGACCGCCGTGGCGGTGTGCCTCGGACGGCTCTGTCTTCTCCTGCGGCTCCTCCGCTTCGGCGACCGGCCCGCCCTCGACCGCCTTTCCGCCGAGCGCGATCGCCGTTTGCTCCTCGCTCGCCTCGACGACGCCGTGTCCGGGGGGGAGATCGATGGCGAGCGCGATGGGATGAGCGAAGGTGATCCAGAACCGCCGCCCCTCGTGCCCGGGCGCCGTGATCTCGACGACCTCGGGCTGCACCCCGACGGTGACATCCTCTTCGAATGGCAGCAGGTGGGTCCGTCCCCGCAGCGTCACCCGCGCCTGGGCCACCGGCGAGATCACCTGCAGGTGAACGGGCCCGGGCGGGGCCGGGACGGCGGCCGGGGGCGGCGGGGGAGGGAGCGCCGCTTGCGACGGTGGCGACGGCGCCCCCTGATGCTGCTGGCGCCAGAGAAGAAAAGCGACGCTCGAAAAGCTGGCGAGCGCGAGCGCCAGCGCGACGAAGGTGAGACCGCGCCCGCGCGTGGCCAGCGCGGGATCGGTCATCGGCGGCGCCTGCGTCGGGACGGGCCCGCTCGCCGGCAGCGCCGCGACGGGGACCGAGCCCGAGGCCGACAGCGCGACCGGCAACGCCCCGGAGCTCGTCAGCACCGGCGACGCGCGGGGCGTCGGTCCCGGCGGGACGATCGCGCCGCGCCGTTCCCCGGAATCCATGAGCGCGACGGGCCCCGAGTCCGCCCCCGAGAAGATCCGCGCGCTCAACCCCTCGATCTCGAGGCGCATGTCGCGCATGCGCGCGAACCGCTCGCCCGGAAGCTTGCAGAGCGCCCGGGCCGCGATCGCCCGCATCCCCTCGGGGATTCCGCCCCGCTCGATGGGGGGCGGCGGCTCGAGCAGGATCTGGGTGAGCAGCGACTGCAGGGGCATGCGGGTGAACGGACATTGCCCCGCCAGCATCTGGTACATGATGACGCCGAGCGCGTAGACGTCGACGCGCGCGTCGACCGAATCGGGATCGGAGATCTGCTCGGGCGACATGAACTCCGGCGTCCCCATGGTCAGCCCGCGGCGCGTCTTCGGGTTGGCGAAGTCCGCGGTCATGAACTTGGAGATCCCGAAGTCGAGCACCTTGACGTGATCGCCGCTCCCCTCGCGCTGCACGAGAAAAATGTTGGCCGACGTCAGATCGCGGTGAATGACGTTGCGGGCGTGCGCCGCCTCGAGCGCCGACGCGATCTGCGCGGCGATGCGGGCCACGCGCCGGATCGGCAGCGGCCCCTCGGTGTGGATCTCGTGGCTCAGCGTGTGTCCGTCGAGGTACTCGAGCACCAGGTAGGGGACGTGCCCGGCCAGCTCGCCGAAATCCGTCGAGGCCACGATGTTGGGGTGGCCGAAGGTGCCGACGGCGCGGGCCTCGTTGAGAAAGCGGGCGACCACTTCGGGATCGCCGGCCATGTCCCGGTGCAGAACCTTGATCGCCACCGTCCGCCCGATCTTCACGTGCGTCGCCTCATACACGGCGCTCATCCCGCCGGAGGCGATCTCGCGGATGATCTTGTAGCGGCCGTCCAGAAGCTGGCCGACCAGCGGAGCGGGCTCAGGCGCGTTCGACACCTCTGACTCCCCTTGCTATCAGCGTTCTGCTCGCCGAATTTCTGTGTGGCAGACAGCTGGTTTTCGACAGTGTGCAGCGACGACTTGATAGGAGGAGCCTCCCATTGTGTGGGTGGCACCCGCGCACACCTGTCGTTCACGACCCGACGTGTGGGGCGCAGCGCCAGGGTGCGGGGTGGCAAGATTGTCCCCGCCGTCCAACAATGATCGTCACCGCGCCATGAACGGAATCCGCCTCGCCGGCCTCGCCGCGTTCCTGAGCCTCGTCGCCGGAGCGTGCGCCACCGAAGCGCCGGCGCGCCCGGACGCCCGGATCCCGCTGGCCGCCCCCGGAGAGACGCGCTCGCTGTTCGGCGCGGCGTGGACCTGGCGCGACGAGCAGGGCGAGGCCGTGCGGTTCGATCGCTGGCGCGGGGCGCCGATCTTCGTGAGCATGGTGTTCACGAGCTGCACCTCCGCCTGCCCGCGGACGATCGAGCGCCTCCGCCGGGTCAGCGACACCTTCAAGTCCGAGGGGCGGGCGGCGACCTTCGTGCTCGTCACGCTCGACCCGGCCAACGACACGCCCGATCAGCTGAGGCGCTTCAAGCTCTCGCGCGGGCTGCCACCCGAGTGGCACCTGCTTCGCGGCGACGAGGGCGAGACACGGGCGCTGGCCGACCTGCTGCAGGTCAAAATCGTGGAGAGCGCCCACATCTTTCACGACTCGCGCATCGTGGTCTTCGACCGCGACGGCAAGCTCGCCGGCCAGCTGCACGGCTGAGGCGCTCGCCGCTCAGATCGGCGTGAAGCAGGTGCAGCCGGTCTGGCCGTTGCACGGGCTGTTCGTCGGTGAGTACGTGCACTGCACGCCGTTGCAACAGGGGATGTTGGCGTTGCAGGCCTGGCCGTAGAGGCCGCAGACGCCCGCGTCGGCCGGGGGCGGCGTCGACGGCTGAACGCAGGTCGAGGTCTCGCCGTCGTAGTTGCAGATGAGGCCGGTGCAACAATCGCCGGTGGCGGTGCAGCCGTTGCCCGCCTGGACGCAGACGATGCCGCCGTCATTGGGCGTCGTGGTGAGGCAGCGCAGCGTCCCGGTGGAGTCCGGGACGCACGGGCTGAGGCCACAGCACTCGGCGGCCGTGTTGCAGGTCTGGCCGGGCTGGCGGCAGCAGCTCGTGCTCCCCCCGAAGACGCAGGTGCCGCCGTCGGCGCCGGCACCCGAGCCGAGGCAGCGCGGCAGGCCCAGCGTGTCGTAAGCGCAGCAGGCGATCTTGGGCGAGACGGCGCACTCGCAGTCGCTCTCGGCGTTGGAGCAGGCATTGGCGTTTCCATTGAGCTTGCAGATGCCGCCCGGCACCTGGTTGCCATGGTTCTGCGCGCAGACGCCGATGCTGACGTTCCCGCCCGTCGCCGCCACGCAGGTCACCTCGCCGCTCCCGCTGCCGCAGCACTCCTGGTTGCTCGTGCAGAGGCTGTTCAGGATCTTGCAGCCGAGCCCGGGCTGACAGACGTTGACGCCGGTCAGCGCCCAGGGCCCGCAGTTCTTGCTGCAGCAACTTCCGCAGCCGTTGCAGAGGACGCCGTCGTGCTGGCAGCTGCCGGTCCCGGTGGTGGAGACGTCGGTGCAGACCCCCTGCGTGGCGCCCGAGGCCTTCGAACAGACGCCGCCGCAGCAGTCGAGATCGCGCGCGCAGACGTCACCCGGCTGAATGCAGAACGAAGAGCCGAGCGCGCAGGTGCCGTTCTTGCAAAGGCCGGAGCAACAGCCGCCGGCGCCGCCATCGGTCGCGCTGGTGCACGGGTTGCCGGCGGTCAGGCAGGTCGTGTTGAGCGGCTGGCACTTGCTGTTCGTGCACGTGCCGCTGCAACAGGCCGCCGAGCTGGTGCAAGCGGCGCCGTCGGCGGTGCAGCTGGTCGCGCTCGAGCAGACCCCGCCGGCACACTGAAGATTGCAGCAGTCGGTGTTCACCCCGCACGAGCTCCCGGGGCCGCCGCAGGTCGTGACCCGCGATGTGCAGGTCCGGGAGCTGGCATCGCACAGTTGGGAGCAGCAATCGGCGTTGGACGCGCAGGTGGCGCCAAGCGATGTGCACTTGACCGTGGCGCCGCCCGCGCCCGTCTGACCACTCTGACCGCCGGCCGCGCCCCCCTGGCCGCCGCTCGCGCCCGCCTGACCGTTGGTCCCGGCGCCCGCGGCCGCTCCCCCTCCCCCTCCCGAACCGTTCGCCCCCGCGGCGCCACCGCCCGTCCCCAGATGACCTCCGTTTCCCCCCTTGCCGCTCGAGCTCCCCGAGTTGCCGCAACCAGCGGCCAGCAAGAAAGCGAGAGTGGGTACGATACCAAGCCAGCCGACAGTGCGGTTCGTGGGGCTCACGCTAACCCAGAGCCTCCAGGGGAACGAAACGGCTCACGCCAACGGCCAGAAAAAAACTAGTTCGCCGTCTTGTCGGTCGCGAACACCAGGTACGAATGCGGCGGGACGGAAATCTTGAAACGGGTCCGCGTCGGCCCGGAGGGCGCGTCGCGAAAATGGCGCTGGCCGGGGGGTTCGGGCGCAGGCGCGAGCTCCACGACCGCCTGCCCGGTCAGCGCGTTCTTCAGCTTCACGTGCTCGCCGGCCACCGAGACCATCGCCTCCGCCGCCTCGGGGCGGAAGGACTCCACGACGAACGCGCCGTTGTCGTAGGCGAAGAGCGCCACTTCGGGCGGCCCGTCGATGCGTACCGGGAAGTCCCGCAGCAGGTAACCCTTGATCGCGCTCGTCACGCTGGCGGGCAGGTTGTAGAGGTCGGCAACGTTCTCGGGGACGGTGAGGACGTAGAAGGTCCCCTTCGAATAATGGTTCATGAGGAGGATCGGGAAGCCCTTGGCGCCCGCCACGCCGCGCACGACCGCCCACATGTCGTTGGTGAAGAAGTGAATCTCCGGGAAGAGGACCGCCGGGTTTTGCTGCTTGGGATCGGTGAGGCTCTCTCCGCGCCCCGCCCCGAAGCCGCTCACGAAATCACGGAGCGCCACCACCCGACCGGTCTCCTCCACCTCGGCGATGTCCTTGATCCCCTTGTCCTGCAGGGCCCGCAGCAGCCCCGAGGTCACCATGACGTCCTTGCCGGCGGCGAGCTGCCTCTTCATCTTGGCCACCAGGGCGGGATCGCGCTTGGCGCTCTCGGTCAGCAGGACGATGTCGGCGCCGGCGGGGAACTCGGGCACAAGCTCGATGGGAACGCCGATGTTGCCCAGGTAGTCGTGCAGGAAGTCCTCACCGCTCGACTGCACGGGCTTGTAGCTCTTGACGCCGATGGGGGTGCCGAGCTTGTCGAGCGCGCGGTCGATCTGCTCCAGCGACCAGCCGGCGACGTGGCCCCAGTTGGGCGCCGCGCTCTCGCCCGCCGGCGGCTTGTACGAGCGAACCACCTCGTCCCAATCGAAGCTGGTGGGCTTCCGCTGCCAGGGTTGGCGCTCGCCGGGCTCGACGGTGTCGAGCGCCGCCATGCCGTGCCAGCTGAACAGCGTGATCTCCGGCGCCTTGGCGAACAGCGTGTCCCACAGCTGCTCGGCGTAGCGATCCGGGTAGCGAACGCTGAAGGTGTCGACCCAGCCGCCGAGGTTGCCGCCGGGGCGGACGTTGTCGAAGTAACGCACGATCTCGTAGCTCTGATATTGCTGCAGCAGCTGGTCGGTCCAGGTCGGGTCGCGCGTCTCGGTGCCGGTGTAGATGCCGTCGAACGCGTGGGCCTGTTTTTCCAGGTCGTACCCCAGTCCCTGAAAGTGCTCGTACCAGTTGGGGTACTTGATGATCATCTTGATCTTGGGGTTGACGGCGCGGGCCGGCTTGAGCACCAGCTCGGTCGACACCTTGCGCATCGTCTCCAGGCGGTACTGGGTCCACGATCGCGCGCCCTTGGCGGCGATGTCGGCGTCGGACTTGCTCGTGTAGAAGAAGAAGTCGTCCAGGATGACGGCGTCGAAGTGCCGGGCGGCGAGCTCTGCGGCCTTCTTGCACTCGTCGCGATCGCCGCGCTTCTCGTAGTCGAAGGTGCCGAACTGCCCGCCGCCGCCCCCCGCCGAGAGGGTCAATCCCCCCGCGACGGCGATCCCGCGCTCGGTGAAGAACTTCTTGATCTTCTCGAGCGTGGCTTCGTCGGCGAACCGCCGGTCGCGATAGACCTCGAGGTACACCTTGTCGAACTTGACCCGGGCCATGACCCGGTCGAACTCCGCCTTCAGCACCTTCTCGTCGGCGAACCGCCGGGTGGCGTCGACGACGCAGTAGATCGCCACGCGGAAGTTCTTGTACTGCCCGGCCAGGACCGGCGGCGGCGCGGCGGCGGAGAGGACGAAGGCGGCCGCGCAGGCGGCGAGCGGCGCAGGCGCTACTGGGCGCAAACGGTCGCCTGAAACTGGCCGCTGACGCTGTTGTCGGCGTCGAACTGAATGTTGGCGCCGCCGCTGACCATCGTGGCGGTGACCTGGTCGACGACGATGCGTCCGCTGATGGCGATGTCGTTCTGGTCGCTGCCGCCCGGGTCGACGACGAAGGTCTGGCTCAAGTCCAGACTCAGGTTGTAATCGCCGGGCGTCATCGGGATGTTCATGATGAGCTGATTGGTCGTCACCGAGAAACCGGCGCCCGTGCAGGGCGTGACGCTCTCCATGTACATCGTGGTGAAGAACTGCGCTTTTCCCATCGACAGGAAGGCGTGGGTCTCGCCGCTGACCAGCGTCCAGGGCTGCCCGCCGACCTTGCCCGACAAGGTGGTCGTCGGGATGTCGAAGCTGCTGCCGCCTCCGCTGCTTCCGCAGCCGCCGACCGTCAATGCCACCGCCACCAGCAACGCACGCGCCTCATTCATGCCGTCATGGTACACGCGCGGAACGCCGGCGCCTACCTCCTCGCCTGACGACGAGCATGGCGAGGCCGGTCAGGAACAGGGCGGAGACCGCGGGTCGATCCAGGCCCACAGTGCACCCGCAGCCCCCCGAGCCACCCATCCCGTGGAGGTGCGTCGTCGCGGCGTCCGCGCCGACGCCGGCGGGCCCGTCGGTGCCGGCGTCCACCGCCGAGGGACAGGCAGGCGCGCCGGCGTCGAGCGGCAGCGCGACGCCGCCGTCGCCCGGCACTCGCCCGGGATCGGGGCCCAGGAACGCGGCGAACGCGTAGACCAGGCCGGCGTTGTAATTGATCGCGCTCTCGTTGGTCAGCCAGTCGCCGTCGTTATCCGTCCAATCGACCCACTGCGTGCCGTTCTGCTGCGCGCCACCGACCAGCAGCCCGGGCCAGGGCGGGACGACGCCGTCCGCGATCGACGGGCGGTGATGGGGGTGCAGCGGCGGGTCGACGCCGATGCCGGTGACCTGCGATCGCCCGTAGAGGTTGCGCCCCATGAGGTGGCCGATCTGCTCGGCGCAGAGGTCCATCCAGCCGGCCGTCGCGTCGAGTCGCGCCGCCATGTTGAACACCAGACAGCTCCGCGCGACCGCCCCGTTCGCTCCCCACCAGTAGCCTTGCACCCGCCCCCAGCCGTTGTCGGGCGCGGCGTAGGCGGTCTTGAGCGTGGAAGCGGCCGACATCACCGACGCGTCGAGCAGGGCGACGACGGCGGGCGTGCGCGCCGCGCTGCTGGACAGCAGGTAGGTGATGGCGCCCAGATCGGCGGGGTCGTTCCAGTCGGGCTCCGGGTTGAAGGCGTACGACGGCGCCTGCACGCGCGCCTCGAAGTCGGCCAGCGCGGTGGCGTCGCCGGTCGTGGCCCACATCTCCGCCGCCGCCCAGATCCGGGCCGTCGCGTCCAAAGCGATCTCGGTGGCGTCGCCCGGGGCATCGTTATAGTCGTACGCGGCGGCCCAGTCCTCACTGGGGATGACGATGCCGGGCGTCGCCGTCACCCAGGCGTAGGCGCGCGTGGCCGCCTCCTGGCAGCGCTGGGCGAAGGCGGCGTCGTAGGGCTGGTAGACGCGCGCGGCCTCGGCCAGCGCGGCCGCGGCGACGGCCGTCGCCATCGTGCTGGCCGAAGCGAGCGCGATCGGCGAGGTGTCGGCCTCTGGCCGCACGTTCGCGGGAAAGATCGGACTCTTGACGGCGTTGCTGAAACGCCCGCTGCCGTCGCCGTACTCCATGCCGAGCAGCCACTCGACCTGCCCGCGTGTCTCGGCGAGAAAGTCCGGCGTCGCCCCGCCGCTTTCGGGAATCGCCAGCGCGACGGCCCCCAGCGTGGCCGAGAAATCCTCCCAGGTGCGCAGCATGAATCCCAGCGTGATCCCGCCGTTGACTGTGTAGCGCCCGTAGTCGCCGGCGTCGTGCCAGCCGCCGACGAGGGTGGGCGCCTGGCCCGTCCCGTCGAAGTAGCTCAGATCGACGTCGGAGTCGTGGCAGACGCCGTGGGCGAAGGAGGCGCCGGCGAAGGAGAGCGCCACCGCGGTTCCACAACGCTGACCGTAAAAGCCGAGCATCATCGTCCGATAGGCGTCGAGGTAGACGTCGGGCGCGATGGGGAACGTCGGCGAGCGCTCGCAGCTGGCGAGCTCGAGGTAGTAGTCGCCCGGCGTCTCGACGGCGCTGAAGTCCCCGAGGTAGACCGTCTGCCCGCTGACGGCGTCGGCGACCGCGGTGTCGAGCGCCCCCGAGAAGACGACCGCGTCGTCGGCGGCGCGCCGGACAGTGAACGATCCGCCTTTCAGAAACGTAGCCGTCTTGCGACTCGACGGCCGAAAGCCGAGCGAGCTGACCCGGATCGCGGTCTCGGCCCCGCGCGCGCCAGTCGAACCCAGCATCGCGAGGAGGCTTAGAGTCAGAGCCGACGAGCGCCTCATGGTGCCGGCGATAGCAATCCGCGGTCCAGGCGGCGGACTCGGAACCGCCGTCGAAGGTGCGCCTTTCCGCTCCCAAATCTGAAGGATGCTTTCAGAATTCTGAGACCGCGCTCCGAACGGCCCGCGCAGAGAGCCTGGTTGCGGCTGGCGCGCGCGATGCATTTGGCGCCCGCATGCGTTCAACATTACTCGTCGCGCTCGTCGCGCTCGTCGCCGCGTCGGCCCTGGCCCTGGCTGGTTGCGGCTCCAGCTCGGGTGGCGGCACGGGCGGAGCGGGCGGCGGCACGGGCGGAGCAGGCGGCGGCACGGGCGGAGCAGGCGCCGGCACGGGCGGAGCAGGCGGGCAAGCGGGCGCGGGCGGATCGACTGACTGCAACCCACCCTGCACGGGTCAGACGGTCTGCGTGGGCTCGGGTATCGAAGGAGGGGTCCTGGTGTTCCCCGGCGACGGCGGCGTCTGCCCGTCGGGCCGGCATCTGCAGGGAAACACCTGCGCCTCGAACCTCACCTATGCGTGCGAGCCGATCCCCTCCGGCTGCAACGGGGCCGTCACCTGCTCCTGCGCCTCCGCCAGCCTCTGCACGTCGCAACAGATTTGCAGCATGCTCGGCGCCAACGAAATCACCTGCGTGCTCGCGGCCCCCTGACACCGGGCCGTACTAATCGAGGACGGCGAGGTCGATCGTCTCGAGGCGCGCCTGGTCGACGATGATCTCGGCGGTGGTGATGCGGCCGCCGCCGAAGCCGAAGCGCAGCGCGCTCTGCAACTTCCGTCCGCGCACCAGGATCAGCCCGGCCGCGCCGTCGATGAGCGCGGGCTGCACGAAGGCCGCCTGGGCCGCGAAGGCGATGGCGCCCTTGGCCCAGTTGGCCGCTCCCCGGAACTCGACGCCGTCGCTCCGGCGCACCTTGACCTCCGGATCGAGCACGGCGATGAGGCCCGCCATGTCGCCCGCCCGGAGCGCGGCCAGGAACCTGGCCACCACGGCGCGCTCGCCGGCGAGCTGGGCCGCGGGGTGCTCGGGCTCGCCGCGCACGCGACGCCGCCCCCGGCTGGCCAGCTGGCGCGTGGCCGTCGGCGTCCGCCCGACGATGGCGGCGATCTCGTCGAACGGCACGGCGAAGATGTCGTGCAGCACGAACGCCAGTCGCTCGGCCGGGTCCAGCTTCTCCAGCACCAGGAGCAGCGCCAGTCCGACCGAGTCGGCCAGCGCGGCCTCCTGCTCGGGTCCGGGCGTCGCCGGCGCGGGCGCGCCCGGGTCGAGCGGCTCCTCCCGGCGGGACTTGCGCGCGCGCAGCATGTCCAGACAGATGCGCGCCACCACGGTGGTCAGCCAGCCGCGCAGGTTGGTGACGTCTTCCGGCTCGGCGCGGTGGAGGCGCAGCCAGGCCTCCTGGACCGCGTCGTCCGCCTCGCTCGGCGAGCCGAGCATGTGAAAGGCGACGCCCCGCAGGTGGGCCCGGTGCTGTTCGAACGCGTCGGTCACATTCATCGCCATCGCTCCGTCATACCAGTGACGAATCAATTGACGAATCAATCGTCGCCAACGTGACCGAGGAGGACGCCATGCAATCCCGAATGAAGAACGTCGCCACCATCCTGCCCGCCGCCATGCACGCGCTGCAGGCGCTGTCGAAGGTGAGCCGCGAGGTCGACCTGCCCCCCAAGACGCTGGGCCTGGTCCACCTGCGGGCCAGCCAGATCAACGGCTGCAGCGTCTGCCTCGACATGCACCCCCGCATGGCCAAGGAGATCGGCGAGACCGAGCAGCGGATGTTCACCGTGGCCGGCTGGCGCGACGCCCCCCACTTCACCGAAGCCGAGCGCGCCGCCCTGGCCCTGACCGAAGCCGTCACCCGCCTGGCCGACGCCTCCGACCCGGTGCCCGACGCCGTCTGGACCGAGGCGGCGCGGCACTACGACGAGCGCCAGCTGGCCGGGTTGCTGGTGGCGATCGTGGCGATCAACTGCTGGAACCGACTGAACGTCGCCACCCGTCAGATCGCCGGCGCCCAGTCCTGGTGAGCTCGGCTCAGGGCGCGCGGCGAGCGCCCGGGCGTTTTCCGGGCGCCGGGCGCCCGCCGGCAAGGAGCCGGCCGGCTTCTTCCGCGGGCAGCGGCTTCGAGAACAAGAACCCCTGCCCGCGCTGGCAACGAAGCGCCCGCAGGGCCTCCGCCTGCGCGGGCGTCTCGACCCCCTCGGCGATCACCTCCATCCCCAGGTTGTGCGCCAGCGACACGATCGCCTTGACGATCGTCGACTGCTGGGGGCCGCTGTCCATCCGGTTGACGAACGATCGATCGACCTTGAGCGCGTGGACCGGGAAGCTGTGCAGGTAGGCGAGCGACGAATAGCCGGTGCCGAAGTCGTCGAGGTGCAGGCCGACGGACATGGCGTGCAGCCGCTGGATCACGCCCGCCCCGGCGTTGAGGTTGTGCATGAGCGCGCTCTCGGTGATTTCG
This sequence comes from Polyangia bacterium, assembly GCA_035607055.1. GTDB lineage: Bacteria > Myxococcota_A > Polyangia > Fen-1088 > Fen-1088 > JADGRB01. The sequence goes on along the minus strand of DATNDC010000077.1, from coordinate 39,716 downwards.
AGCATCAGGCAGCCGGGGGCCAGGCCGGTCGCGGCGAGCACGCGCTCGACCTCGGCGGGGACGCTGCCCTGAGAGAGCTGCCGGGCCGAGATGTTGACGCTCATCTCGAGGTCGGACCAGGCCGGGTACTGGCGCTGCCATTCGCGCGCCTGCCGGCAAGCTTCGGCGAGCATCAGTTCCCCGATCAGCCCCACCAACCCCGTCTCTTCAGCGACCGGGATGAAGAGATCGGGCGGAACCATGCCCCGGGTCGGGTGACGCCAGCGCGCGAGGGCCTCGAACCCGACCACCCCGCCGGTCTCGAGATCCACGATCGGCTGGTAGTGGGGGAAGATCTCGCGGCGCTCGATCGCGCGTCGCAGATCGGTCTCGAGCTGCAGCGACGACACCGCGCGCTGGTGCATGTCGTCGCCGAAGACCTGATGGCGGGCCCGGCCGGCCGCCTTGGCGCGGTACATCGCCGTGTCGGCGTCCCGCAACATGTCCTCCGGGCGTTCGTAATCGGCGCTCGACAAGGCGATGCCGACGCTGACGCTGGTGAACACCTCGTACCCGCCGACCTCGATCGGGGCGACCAGCTCCTGGTGGATCCTCTCGGCGACGCCGATGGCGTCGGCCTCGCAGCCGATCTCGTCGAGCACCACGGTGAACTCGTCGCCGCCGAGCCGGGCCAGCGTGTCGCCGGGACGCAGGCAGCGCTCGAGCCGGCGCGCCGCCCGGACGAGGAGCTCGTCGCCCGCCTGGTGTCCGAGGCTGTCGTTGACCGACTTGAAGCGATCGAGGTCGAGATAGAGGAGCGCGAACAGCGGACTGCCCAACGCCCGCCGCCCACGCTGAAACAGGTGTTTGAGGCGGTCGAGGAACAGCGCGCGGTTGGGGAGGCGGGTGAGCGGGTCGTAGAAGGCCTGTCGCTGGAGCTGCTCCTCGACCTTCTTGCGCTCGGTGATGTCGCGCGAGATCCCGAAGGTCCCCACGATGTTCCCTTCCCGATCGCGCAGGGGCAGCTTCGTCGTCGACACCCAACGGTCCTCGCCGCCGGCCTGGGTCTCCTTCTCCTCGATGTTCACCAGCGGCTGTCCGCTGCGGATGATCTCCTGCTCGTCGCGGAACGCCTGCGCGGCGTGCTCCTCGGTGAAGAAATCGAAGTCGGTCCGACCCACGGCGAGCGCCGGGCTGGCCACGCCGAACCGCGCCGCCGCGTAGTGGTTGATGCGCGTGAAGCGGCTTTCCCGGTCCTTGAAATAGATGCTGTCGGGGACGTTGTCCATCAACGTCTCCAGCAGAAAATTCTCGTCCTGGAGCCCGGAGATCTGCGCCAAGATCCCGTCGCTCCCGAGCTCGTCCTCCGCAGTCTTCGGCCCCGCTCTCCGTGGCATCGAGACCTTGTCTGGGCGCGCTCCCAGAACTAACTGCTATTACAACTTTCGTTAGCGCCCAAACACTATATTACACATAAAATATTCGAGGTCAGTAGAAAATCGAGTGCCTGCAATTACGTACAAGACTCAAGCCTGTCGTCAAACAGCGCGACGCGTTGCGCAGAACCGATCGGCGCCCGGCGAGACCCCGGACCTCACTTGGCGGCGACGTTGGCCGGGGGCGCGAGCAGCGCGCTGCACGCCTCCGGAACCTCGGGGCCTGCCTCTGGTCCGTGCTTTCGCTTGGCGAGCGTCGCCTGCGCGTCGGAGCTGAACCACCAGGCCAGCGACGGGCCGCAGCCGTCGTCCGGCGGCGCCTCCTGCGCGACGCAGGCAGGGCTCCCTGCCGGGCACTTGAGCCGGACGTGAAAGTGGTCGTGGTGCCCCCACCAGGGGCGAAGGCGCGCCGCCCAGGGCGCTCCGCGCGCCGGCCCCTCGCACAGCATCCGCTTGATGGCCGGGTTGACGAAGATCCGGTCGACGGCCGGATCGCTGGCCGCCGTCTCGAGCAAGGTGACCGTCTTCGCCGTCCAGGCCGCTGTCGCGGTGTGCGTGGGCAGATCGATCACCGGCGGCGGCCGCAGGCGCTCGCGCTCGGCCGCCGAGACGTGCCCCGCGCGCAGGCCCGCCGGCGCCACGTAGCCGACGTCGACGTCGAGCCCGGTCTGGTGGCTCCGATGCCCGTTGGGGGTGGGACCGCCGCGCGGCTGCGACAGGTCGCCCACCACCAGCAAGCCGAGCTTCTTCGCCTTGGCCGCCGCGCCGAGACGCCGGACGAAGGCGATGAGGTCCGGGTGACCGTAGCGGCGGTTGCGCTCGAGGTGCAGGACCTCGTAGCCCGGCCCGCTCACCGGCAAGGTCGCCGCGCCCTGCAGGCAGCCGCTGCTGGTGCCGCCGATCGCCTGGGCGGGTCCGGGCGCGGGGACGCGCTGCGCGTTCCATTCCTTTGCCGACGCCGGGACGAGCGACGCCGCCAGCCAGAGTCCGACGATGGCGGGCGCGCTCACGGCTGCAACGATAGCAGGTGCCGGATCTGAGGCCGGCCCCTCGGCCGGTCAGGCGAGGTCGAAGCGATCGAGGTTCAGGACCTTGGTCCAGGCCTCCGAGAGCGTTATTAGGGCGACCCCCTATTGCCAAAGATGGTCGGACGACCCAGGGTCCGGCGATGGCTGATATCTCCATTCACCCCGCGGTCGACGGCGGCCTCAAGCCCGCGGGCAAGGACTTCGCCGGCGGCACGCTCCGGTGCCTCTGCACCGACCGGCCGGTCGAAGTGAAGATCAACACCCAGGTGCTGCACAACCACGTCTGCGGCTGCACGCAGTGCTGGAAGCCGGCCGGGGCGACGTTCTCGATGGTCGGCGTGGTGCCGAAGGCGAACGTCCAGGTGACCCAGAACGGCGACAAGCTGAAGGTCGTCAACCCGAGCGCGCTCATCCAGCGCCACGCCTGCACCGGCTGCGGCGCTCACCTCTACGGGCCGGTCGAGCGCCCCAAGCACGCGTTCGAGGGGCTGGTCTTCATTCACCCCGAGCTGTCGCGCGAGTCGGGCTGGGCACCGCCCGGGTTCGCCGCCTTCGTTTCGTCGATCATCGAGGCGGGAACGCCGCCCAGCAGGATGGGGGCGATCCGCGGCCGCCTCAAGGAGCTCAAGCTCGAGCCGTACGACTGCCTGTCGCCGCCGCTCATGGACGCGGTCGCGACCGCGTCGGCCAAGGCCTCGGGGGCGCTGCGGGAATAGCGGAGGCGATCTTCACGGCGCGAGCGCCCGCGCGTGGTGCGCGAGGTGCTCGTCGACGAAGCTGGCGATGAAGTAGTAGCTGTGGTCGTAGCCAGCGTGCCGCCGGAGTCGAAGCTCCTGCCCGCTCTCGGCGCACGCCGCTTCGAGGAGCTCCGGTTTGAGCTGCACGTCGAGGAACTTGTCCGCCGTCCCCTGATCGACGAGCAGCGGGAGGGGGAGCGGCCGCGCCCGCACCAGCGCGCAGGCGTCGTAGGCGGCCCAGGTCGCCTCGTCCGGGCCGAGGTAGCCGGCGAAGGCCTGGCGCCCCCAGGGGACGCGCGACGGGGCGACGATCGGCGCCAAGGCGGAGACGCTGCGGTAGCGGCCCGGGTTGCGCAGCGCCAAGGCCAGCGCGCCGTGGCCGCCCATGGAGTGGCCGAAGATCCCGCGTGCCTCGGGGAGCACCGGGAAGCTCGCCTCGACGACCGCGGGGAGCTCGCGGGTGACGTAGGTCTCCATCCGATACGACTGCCGCCAGGGCTCGGCAGTCGCGTCGAGATAGAAGCTCGCGCTCTGGCCAAAGTCCCAGCTCGCGTCGTCGCCGGGATAGCGCGCGGCGCGCGGGCTCGTGTCGCAGGTGACGAGCACGAGCCCCAGTTGCGCGGCGACGCGCTGGGCCCCGGCCTTGATGGCGAAGGTCTGCTCGTTGCACTCGAGGCCAGCCAGGAAATAGAGCGCGGGAAGGGGCGTCCGGGCGGCCGCGGCTGGAACGAACACGCCGAAGCGCATCGGGCCCCCAACCGCGGTCGACGCCTGGCGATAGAAGCCCTGCACGCCGCCGAAGCAACGCTGCTCCGAGATCGTTTCGATGGCGGCCGTCACGAGAACTCGACCACCGTCCGGATCGACTTCCCCTCGTGCATCAGCTCGAACGCCTCGTTGATTCGCGCCAGCGGCAGCTTGTGCGTGATCAGGCTGTCGATGTCGATCTTGCCGTTCATGTACCAGTCGACGATGCGCGGCACGTCGGTGCGGCCGCGCGCACCGCCGAACGCGGTCCCGCGCCAGACCCGCCCGGTGACCAGCTGGAACGGACGGGTCTTGATCTCCTGCCCCGCCCCGGCCACGCCGATGATCGTCGACTCGCCCCAGCCGCGGTGGCAACACTCCAGCGCCTGGCGCATCAGATCGACGTTGCCGACGCACTCGAAGCTGTAGTCGGCGCCGCCGCCGGTCAGCTCGACGAGGTGCGCGACCAGATCTGCCTTGTCACCCGAGACCTGCTGGGGGTTCACGAAGTGGGTGAGGCCGAACTTGCGCGCCAGCGGCTCGCGGCCAGGGTTGGTGTCGACGCCGATGATCTTGTCGGCCCCCGCGATCCGCGCCCCCTGCACGACGTTGAGGCCGATGCCCCCCAGACCGAAGACGACCACGTTCGCGCCCGGTGTCACCTTCGCCGTCCAGAACACCGCGCCGAGGCCGGTCGTCACGCCGCAGCCGATGTAGCACACCTTGTCGAAGGGTGCGTCGGGGCGGATCTTGGCGACCGCGATCTCCGGCAGCACGGTGTGGTTCGCGAACGTCGAGCAGCCCATGTAGTGGTGGATCTTCTGACCGCCGATGGAGAACCGGCTGGTGCCATCGGGCATGACGCCCTTGCCCTGGGTCGCGCGGATCGCCGTGCAGAGGTTGGTCTTGCGCGACAGGCACGACTTGCAGTTGCGGCATTCGGGCGTGTAGAGCGGGATGACGTGGTCGCCCTTCTGCACCGACGTCACGCCGGGGCCGACGTCGACCACGATGCCGGCCCCTTCGTGCCCGAAGATCACCGGGAACAGCCCCTCGGGGTCGGCGCCCGAGCGCGTGAACTCGTCGGTGTGGCAGACGCCGGTCGCCTTGATCTCGACCAGCACCTCGCCCGCCTGGGGTCCCTCCAGGTCGACCTCTTCGATCACCAGCGGCTTGCCCGCCGCGTAAGCCACCGCCGCACGTGTTTTCATGGGTCGCAAAGTAGCGCCGGGGGGGACCGGTGACCAGCGCCCACACATCTGGGAAATCATCGGCTCAGGCCCCGGCGTCGACACGATTGATGGCCAGGCGCACCCAGACGCCGTCGCGCGTTACCGGACGAAATGGTGACGACGCCGCGACTTCGCTCCGGGCGGAGCGTCTTCATCGTGGGAGGTCACCGATGAGGTCTCGTACGAAGAAGCTTTTGCAGTCCTCGATCCTGATGTGTTTGGCCAACGTGCTCGCGTCGCTCGCCTTGGTTTCCTGTTCCAGCAACGCAGGAAAGCCGACTGGATCGGACGCCGGAGATTGTCCGACCGGCGCCGAAGCCTGCCCGTGCTACGGCAACAAGACCTGCGACGTCGGTCTGACATGCGCCTCGAATCTGTGTGTGGCTCTGACCGGAGCCGGCGGTAGCACCGGGACCGGCGGCTCGGCCTCCAGCACCGGCGGGGCCACCGGCGCGGGCGGGTCGGCGTTCAGCACCGGCGGGGCCACCGGCGCCGGCGGCTCGGTCAGCACCGGCGCGGGTGGCGCGATCAGCACCGGGGGGGCCACCGGCGCCGGCGGCTCACCGTCGTGCAGCTGTCAGAGCGGTCAGCAGTGCACAACCGACGGCCACTGCACGAACCCCGACGTCATCGACGACTTCTGGGACTGCAACATGCTGATCGACACCGTCGCCGGCCGGATGGGGAACTGGTACGCGGCGGCTGACGTGGGCATCAACCTGTCGTTCGCCGTCTCGGTGCCGCCGTCGGGATTCTCCGACAAGGCCTGCGGCGCCTGGAGCACCGGCGGACCGACCGGAAACGGGACCACCAATTACGGAATCATGGGCTGCACCCTGGTCGGCGGAGCGCTTCCGTACAGCCTGATGGGGCACAGCGGGCTGACGGTCAACATCGAATCCGGGCAGTCCATCGGCTTCGTCGTCAAGACGAGCGGCAACGGCTACTTCCAGAAGACCATCGGTCCCACCACCGGCGCCCAGACCTACACCGTTCCCTTCAGCGAGTTCGCCGTGCGCGGCGACTCGCAGGTGGGGACGCTCGATCTCACCCAGGTCACCGACATTCAGTTCAACGTGCTCGACCCGACCATGGGCTACGGCTTCGCCGTCCACGCGCTGTCACTTTACTGACCGCCGAGGTCCTCGATGACGAGCGCCCCTGCCCACCGCCGTTGTAAACTGCGAGCTTCGATGCAAGGCCGTAGCACTACGCCAGCATTGCGGTCCGCGCTGGCCGGTGTTTTGGCCGTGCTCGCCGGATGCCACGGCCCGACGGTCGGAGAGGCCCCCGCTGGCGCTGGCGGATCGGCGCTGGGGGGCAAGGCGGGAACTGCAGGCGCAGGCGGGTCGGGGTCTGGAGGGACCGCCGGGCACGGCACCGGTGGCGTCGGCGGGACGGCCGGCGCCGGGGCCGCCGCGGGCCGCGGAGGGGGAGCCGGCGGCGCGCAGGGTGGAAACGGTGGCGCAGCCGGGGCGAGCGCCGGCAGCGGCGGGTCGAGTGGCGGAGCGGGGACATCGAGCGGTGGAGCAGCCGGTTCGGCGGCCGGCGCGGGGGGGACGGCCGGCGGACCCGTGGATGCGGGCCCTGACGGCGGCAATTCCGACATCGTCTGGCAGTACCTCGGGCCTCCCGGGCAATTGTGCGGCGCCGTGGCGGTCGACTCCAAACGCGTGATCCACGTGGCGGGAGCCGAAGGCACCGCCGGCCTGCATCTTCGCTTCGATGAGAACGGAAACCTCCTCGGTTCGGACGACGATCCGCTGGCCGGCGGCACATCCTTCGGCGGCGTGGCCATCGACCCGGCCGACAACGTTTACTTCGCCGGCACTGCCGGCTCTGGAACCAGCGCCCAAGGCTACCTGCGTTGGGCCGGTGTAGGCGGAACCACCTGGGGTCATACCGAGACCAACGGCGTGAGCAACTCCGCATGGGGCGGCGCGATGATCGATTCGCAGGGGCGCATCGTCGTCATCGGCAGCGAGGGCGTTTCCGGCGAACCCAGCAACCACTTCATGTTCCGCCGTTACCTTCCGAACGGAACGTACGACCTCGACAAGGTAGACTCCACAGTGGCCGACTGGGCGACGGGGGCCGCCGTCGACGGCCAGGACAACATCTATCTCTCGGGTCGGAACCACCTCTTCGACAGCGGGGGCAACTCGGTGGGCAGCACCGCGTTCCTCACCAGCTGGACCGCCGCCGGCGCGAGCGGGTTCACGGACACGATCGCAAGCAAGTCGAGTTGCGGGGGCAACGCTCCTTTTACCAACGGCTATGCCGTCACCTTCGACGGCGCGGGCGAACTGTGGTTCCTGGGTATCCACTGCGACCACGAGATCATCCTCAGGCAATACAACTCGGCCACCGGATCACTCGTGCTCAATGCCGATTCCCCCCCCACGAACGGCTTTTTCCCCACAGTGATGGCCAGCGACGGGACGACGCTCAGCCTCCTCGGCTACGGCGCCTGGGGGACCGGTGGGGTTGCATTCGAGCTGGTCGACACCGATCTCCAGGGGAAGCCGCTTCGAACCTTCGTCCTGGGGTTGAGCCCGACCGACAACGACCGCCTCACGGGCGTTGCCTTCATCGGTCGGGACCGCATCGTGGTCGGAACGAGCTTTCTCAGCGGCACGCAGAGAACCTGGATCGCTCGATTGCGCGCCCCGTAGGCGGCGTCAACCGGTCGGGGCAGGAGGATTCGACCCTCCGCATCGAGCTGTTCGTGGCGAAAAACGCCACCGCGCGTCAGCCGAACGGATTGCGGCGCGCGCGACATTGGGCGCCGGGGAGCGTCTTCGTGGAGGGAGGCCAGCTGGCCTTCGATTCGGTAACCGCCCACGTCTCCACGAACTAGAGGTCTCACATGATGAGTGGCTCCGTTCTCCTGTCGCGATGCACGGCGGAAAGCAGAACGAGGTCGTCGATGACGAGCGCCATCCCTGCCCACCACCGTTGTAAAATGCGCGCTTCGATGCAAAGCCGCAGCACCACGCCAACGTTTCGGCTCGCGCTGGCCGGATGCCACGGTCCGACGGCCGGCGAGGCCCCGGAAGGCGCTGGCGGACAGGGATCGTCGTGGGAAGTACCACGGGCGGCGCATATGCCACGAGCCAAACCTGGGTCGCTCGGATCCGCGCTCCCTGAGGTCTCGTCCTACGGCCCCAGCATTCGACCGACGCTGAGGTGCAAGCGGCTCTCGAGGAGGCGGAAGACGCTGTCGAGCTCGCGGCTCTTGAGCGCCAGCTTCTCGGTGAGGCGCCGGCGCGTCTCGGCGAGCAGCCGGTCGCGCGCGCCGTTCACCCGCCGCGCGGCCGTGGCGCGGTGGATGCCGAACGCCGTCGCGATCTCGTCGATGGTCATCCCCCGCCCGTAATAGCTGCGGAGCGCGTTGCGGTCCTCGGGCCCGAGCGCGCGCGTCGCCTCCTCGAACGCGGCGCCGACCGCCTTCCCGTAGGTGCGCTTGAGGTGCTCGAGCTCCGGGTCGGGCGCGCCCGACGGGGCGCCCAGCACGACGTCCTCGTCGAGGACTTCGACGCTGCGCCGGTCGCCGCGGGCGTCGTCGAGGAGCATGCGGAGCGCCGTGACCCGGAACCAAGCGCGGAGCCGGCCACGCCCCGAGTAGTCGAGAATGCGTGGCCGCGGACCGATGAACAGCTTCTCCCACAGCTCCTGGCGGGCATCGTCACGCCGGGCCGGCGGGACGCGCATCCGCGCGAAGGCCGCGTCGAGGTCCCGCTTCATCTCCCGGTCGAACGCCTCCAGCGCGCCGCGATCGCCGCGGCTGCAGCCGAAGGCCAGGTAGAGGTCCTCGATCGCGAGCGACGCCTCGTCGGCGCCGCCGGCCAGCTTGCCCGTCAGGAAGTCGGCGAACGCGGCGCGATCCACCTTCAGGCGGGGCCAGGCCGCGCTCAAGCGCTCCTCCACCACGCGCGTCAGGACGGCCGCCACCGGCGCTTTCTACCCCGTGGGCCCCCGTGATTCCAGGCGACCGGAGGGCGATCCCGACGTCGCTCCGCGCCCGCGGGCGGCGAAAAGCACAAACGTGGCCAGTGGTGTGAGCGCGACCGACGGGAGCGCGAGCACGGCGTGGACCAGGGCCACCGCGCGACCGCCGGGCCATCTCCGCCGCAGCGCGAGCGCCGCGAAGAGCGCCGCCCCGACGCCCAGGGGGCCGCAGATTGCGGCGTAGATCTGGTAGGCGGCGGCGAGGCCGGCCGGCGCGAGCGCCGCGAGCGCCGGCGGGACGCGCGCGACGACGACGGCCCAGGCCGCGTGCAGAACGGCCGAGGCGACCAGTGCCGGCACCAGCAGCTGGCCGCCGTCGTCGGCCCCCGCTCCGGTCGAGCGCGGCGCGTAGAGGCGCCCGAACGCGGCCACCAGATCGGCGCACGGCGTGCAGCCGTCGACGTGGGCTTCGATCGCCGCCGCCTCGTGCGCCGGGAGCAATCCTTCGACGAGGCGGGCGAAGGTATCCTCGTCAGGGCAGGCGGGTCGCGGACCCGGCTCTAGAATGGCACGCTCCAAGCGACCGCCATCGTGGGGCGTCCCGCGCTGTCGGGAGCGAGCAGCGCGGTGAGGCGCGGCGCTCCGCCGCCGCCGAGCTTCAGCACCAACCCGGTGACCGCCGCCGCCGCCCCGGCGCCGAGCCCGATCCAGGCGCCCAGGCGCGCGGCCTTCCAGGTCGCGATCGCGTCCTCGCTCGACTGGGCCGCGTCGCGCTTGCCGCCGAGCGCGGTCATGCAGACGTCATCGACCGGCGGCGCGGCGCAGGTGGCCGCCAGCGCGCTCCGGTTGTCGTCGATCCGTCCCTGGCTGATCGGAACGAGCACCGCCGCCGCGACGGCGACCGCCAGGCCGCCCACGATGAGCGGCCACGCCGCCGAGGACGTCGTCCGCCCGACCGCCGGAGGCGCCGGGGGCGCGAGCGCCGCCGCCACCTCCTTCGACGGTCCCGCCGCGAGGTCGAGGACGTCGGTCTTCCCGGCCTGGAGGCGCACGGTGACCGTCGACGCGGACCCGCGTGCGTCGAGGATCTCGATCTCCGTCTCGGCGGGGAACAAGACGAGCGGCCGTGGCAGCGGGAGCCGCCCCCGGTCCACGCCCGCGACGCGCAACCCGGTGCCCGCGGGGCCGCGTACCTCGAGCCGCGCCAGAGCCCGGGCGTGCGCGGCGACGAACGCCGCCCCGCGCGCCGCCGGCGGCCCCGCCAGACCGAGATCGATCGCGGCCTGGTAGCTCTCGACCGCGAGGTCGGTCCGGGACAGCCGCTCCGCCGCAAACCCGATCTCGTACGCCGCTTCGCGCGTCTGGCGCAACGCCGCCGCCTCCTGGAACAGGCGCAACGCCTCCTCCCAGCGGGGCGGCTCGTTGACGTCGAGGGCCCGCTCCTTGGCGGCGATGGCGCGCGTGAGCGCGGCGCCGTACGCGTCCTGCTCGGCGTCCGCGGCCACGGCCAGCCGAGCTCCCAGCAGCGCGGCCAGCCCGATCACCGCGCCGGCGTGGAGGCGGCGCGGTCTCACAAGCAGGTCTCGGCCGCGCAAAGCCCGCTCGCGCACTCGGCCGAGCGCTGGCACGAAGCTCCCTTGGCCTTTCCCCTGACCGTCGCCTCGGCGGGCGGATGGACCGGTGGCGCGGCGGCCGCACGGGCAGGCGGCGCGGCGGCAACGGGTGCTGCCGCGTGCGGCACCTCCGTGCGCGCCGGCGCCTCCGTACGGGCCGTCGCCTCCGGGCGCAGCGCCGCCGCGACGCGGATGTGGGCGCCGTCGTGCGGGCGATGCGCCCGCTTCTCCTTCACGACGGCGACCGGCGTTTCCGCAATCGGGGTCGACGGGGCGTCCGCGCCCGGCGGGGACCCGGTCGCGGGAGCCGTCTGCGGCGGTAGCGCCGACGGGCCCGGCACCGCGGGCGAAGCCGCGAGGCCCGGGGGCGGCGGGGCCGCGAGCACCGGTCTGGCGCGCGAGCGGCCCTCGATCCAGGAGGCAGCGGCAAGCGCAGCGACGGCCCAGACGACGCTGGTCACGAGGAAGAGACGGGCGCGCGCGCGCCTGGGGACAGGCAGCCGCTCCGCGTGGAGCGGCTGTCCCGCCGGGGCCGCGGCGGGCGGCGGCGGGCTCGCCATCCGCTCGGCGGCCGCTTCGGGCTCAGCGGCACCGGCCCGGCGAGCGGCCGCGCGCGGCGCGATCGGCAGCGCCACCGGATTGCCGAGCGCGGCGGCAAGCGCGGCCACCTGCGCGGCGACGTCCGGAAAGCGCAGCGCCGGCTCCCGCGCGCACGATCGCAGGAACCAGGCGTCGAACGCAGCCGGGAGCGACGGTGCGCGTGCGGACGGCGCGAGCATCGGATCGCTGGCGATGGCCAGCACGAGGCCGGCGAAGCCGCGGGCGTGGCCGAAGTATTCCATCCCCGCCAGGGCACGAAACGCCAGCAGCCCGAGCGCCCACTGGTCGGTGGCCAGAACGGCGTCCCCGGCGCCGCGAAGCAGCTCGGGCGCGAGGTACATGGGCGTCCCCAGAACGGCCCCCGTGTATGTCTCCAGGCTCCCCTCGCCCGGGCGATCGATCAACTTCGCGATGCCGAAGTCGCACAGCTTGATCGTGGGCTGACCCTCGTCGTCCTCGGCGATGAACACGTTGCTGGGCTTGAGGTCGCGGTGGACGATTCCGTGCCGATGCGCCGCCTCCAGCGCGCGCCCGAGCATCCCGGCCAACCAGCCGAGCTCGCCGGCCTGCAGCCGGCCGCGCCGGTCGAGCACCTCGAGCAACGTCTCTCCTTCCAGCAGCTCCATGACCAGAAACGGGAGAGGCTGTTCGTTGTGCGTGTAGTCCATCTGCGCGTCCACGATCTTCACGACGTGGCGCGTGCGCAGCGCCGCCGCCGCGCGCGCTTCGCGCACGAATCGGCGCGTCGCCTCGGGATGGGCCGCGTGGCTCGGGTCCAAGGTCTTGAGCGCGAATCGCTGCAGCGAGACCGCGTGCTGAACGCGCCAGACCGTCCCCATCCCGCCGCCGCCGAGCCGGGCCTCGACCCGAAAACGGCCATCAACGATCTCTCCGATCAGATCGGCCTCGGCACTCCCCATGGCGAAACGGCGCATATTCTAACAGGCGCGTCGCGTCGGGCGCCATCGGGACCACCGCGGCGCGCAACGCCCGGCCGTTCACTCTCGCTTCCACCGACAGTGAAGACGCTCGGGAGCGGTGAATGTCGCGTTCGAGGCTCGGGACTGCGACGGCCGCGTGCGCTGGCTCTGCCGCGCGCGACTTTTCGATACTTCGAGTCGGCAGCCTTTGGTTCGGCAGGGAGTGGTTATCTTGGAAGCTGGAGAAATCTGAAATGTCCACGACGCGGTTCATTGCCGCGACAGGGGTCGCCTGGATCATGTCGCTGGCGCTCACGATCGTCGTCTTGTCGAGCATTCATCGGGCTCTCGCCAGAGACACCGAGGTCGCGACGCCGGGACCCCTGACGACGAGAGCGTGGATCGCCTCCGCCCATCGCCGGCCGCCTCGACTTCCGAGCGAGCGATACTGACGTTAAGGGCTGGCGTGCGGACCGTTTGACGACGGCGGCACGGCGCCGCCGGGCGTCTCCTCGGCGGCGCTGGCCCGCTTGGTGGCGCCCGGAGGCATCGCGCTCGGCCGCTCGAACGACGGCGGCGGGGCCTCACCGGGAACCCGGGCCCCCAGCGCCTTCCCGTCGGGAGCATGGTCCTCGAGGATGGCGTTGATCTCACCTCCCATGAGGAAGACGAAGCCGCTCAGGTAGAACCAGGTCATCAGCACGATCACGCCCCCGATCGAGCCGTAGGTGACGTTGTAGCTGCCGAAATGGGCGGCGTACTGGCTGAACCCCCAGGTGGCGCCCAGCCAGGCCAACGTTCCGAACACCGAGCCGGGCGTGATGAACTTGAACCGTTGTTCCACGTCGGGGAGCAGGTAGTAGCCCAACGCCGCGCAGAGCATGATGACCGCGGCCGTTATCGGCCAGCGCAACCAGCTCCAGACGACGACGTACTCGCGGGCGATATGCAGGCGCTCCGCCAACCAGAGCCCCAGATCGCCTCCCACGATGAGCCCGCTCACGCTCAGCAGGACCAGCAGCGCGCCACCCACGGTCATCCCGATCGCGATCCCTTCGGTCTTCCAGAACGGCCGCGACTCCTTGACGTCGTAAGCGAGGTTCAACGACCTGCGAACCGCGTCCACGCCCCGGGAGGCGGAATAGAGGGTCACCAACAGACCGACCGTCAGCAACTTCGGCCGAGGCTGATTGATGAGCCCGTGGACATGCTGATCGATGAGGTTCATCGCTTGAGGCGGCAAGATGGCGTGCGCGCGCGAGAGCAGCGTTCCCACCGACCTCTTCACCTCCGGGAGGTAGGCGGTCAGCGTCGCCAGCACCACCAGGAAGGGGAACAGCGAGAAGACGAAGTAGTAGCTGAGGATCGCCGCGCTGTCCGAGACGTTGTCGCGGACGTACTCGCGGTAGACCTCCTTGAGAAACTGCTTCGGCGTGAGCTTCCGCGTGAACCGCCTCCTACGTGGCTCGTGCTTCCACAGAGCCATGTCGCCCTCCGTGCTTCAACCTAAGAGCGCGGGCGTCATCGACAACCCGGCCTCGGCCTCCGCCAGCGGAGAAGCGCGCGGCGCGGTTGCGCCGGGGCGGCGGCTCGGCGCTAGTGCCGGACGCAGGCCCGGTTCAGAACGTCCAACAGCTCGGCCTGACGTATGGGTTTGGCGAGCACTTCCACGTCGCCGAGCTGCGTCCGAATGGTCTTCGCGGTGAAGCCCGTGGCGGTGATGATCACGACCGGGATGTCTCGAAGCGCCGGATCGCGGAGCTGCTCATGGCGGAAATCCCATCCGTCCATCACGGGCAGCATCAGATCGAGCACGATGGCCGACGGATGCGGTTCGCTCCGCAGCAGCTCCAGCGCTTGGCGGCCGTTCTCGGCGAGCGCCACCTTGAGCCCACTTTCCCGCAGCCCTTCGGCCAGGGAGACGCGAATGGCGTCGTCGTCCTCCACCAGCAGGATCCGCCAGGGAGCGAGGCGCGGACCCTCGGCGACGTCGAAAGGTGCCTCTCCCACCGTGAGCGGGAGCGAACGCCTATCTGAACCGAGGTTCATCACTTCGCCGAGCATGCACCGACTCTAACCCACTTCGGGCGCCGCCGCAGTGCTCCGATTACGGCTGTTTGATCCTAGATCCTGGATGGCCGAACGCCAGCCTCGAAGCCCTCCCGCGGGCGTATCAGCGTTTGGACGCCTGCCGGTGCCTGGGCCGGTGCCTTCGCGTCGCTGGGATCGCCGCCTGCATCCCGTCCTCGCTCGCTTTTTGCTCCCTGAGCGGCGCGTCGACCGAGCTCGCTCGGTTGGGAGCCGTCGCCGCCACAGTCGGTCCGGCGGCCGAGCTCGCGACGCTGGCCAGGTGAGCGGTCGCCCAGGATCGCCAGGTCGAGAGCCGTGGCCGCGCGACCAGGTAGGCGCCGATGGCGGCCGCGAAGCCGACGCCGAAGGCCAATACCTTGGGCCATCGGCGGGCCGGAACGTCGACGGGGCGCTCGAGTATCGGCAGATCCGCGCTCATAGTGATCGGAGCCTCGAGCCCGGGGCGGCGGCTCACCAGCGGCCTGCGAGACATCTCTGTGACTCTGCCAGCCCGACCGACAGCAGCGCCGCGGTGAGGAAGCTGCCCCGGGGGTGGGACGATTGTCGGTTCCCGCCGATCAGTATCGGGTACCTTGGCAGCCAGCGGTGAAACGACGCCGATTCCTGCAAGGTGCCCTGACTGCCGCCGGCGCGACGTGCACGCCGGTCCTCTTCCGCGGCGACCGCGCGGCGCGCGCGGCGACGGCCGGATCGCGCACCGCCGACGGACGCATCGACGTGCTCTTGAACGAGCCGATCGGGCGTGTCGCGCCGGAAATCTACGGCCATTTCGTCGAGCATCTGGGGGCCACGGTCTACGGCGGCGTCTGGGTCGGTGAGCGCTCGAAGGTCCCCAACCTCGGCGGCATTCGCAAGTCGCTGGTCGAGGCGCTGCGGCGGCTCAAGCCGCCGGTCATCCGCTGGCCGGGCGGCTGCTTCGCCGACAGCTACGACTGGCGCGACGGCGTCGGTCCGCGCGCGCGCCGCCCGCGCCACACCAGCTTCTGGGGCGGAGCCTCGGAATGGCCGAAACCGCCCGCGGGCCCGTCCAAGTACGAGAACAACGCCTTCGGCACCAACGAGTTCGTGCGTTTCTGCCGGCTGGTCGGGGCGCAGCCCTACCTGGCGGTCAACGTGCGCAGCGGCAGCCCGCGCGACTTCATGGACTGGGTCGAGTACTGCAACGGCCCGCCCGGCAGCACGACGCCCGCGGATCTGAGGGTGGCGAGCGGCGAGCGCGCGCCGTTCGGCGTCCGTACCTGGGGCGTCGGCAATGAGCCCTGGGGCTGCGGCGGCAACTTCACGCCCGAGGAATACGCCTCGGAGTTCCGCCGCTTCATCGAGTGGGTGCCGGACGGAGGCGCGCTCTCGTTCGTCGCCGCGGGCTCCAGCGACGACGACCTCGACTGGACACGCCGCTTCTTGGCCAAGATCGCCGAGCGCCACGGGATCGGTCGGATCTGGGGCTACAGCCTCCACCACTACGCCTGGAACGTCAGCGGCGGGCGGACGACGGACTGGACGAAGGGGAAGGGAGACGCCGTCAACTATCCCGACGAGGAGTGGTACGAGCTCCTGCGGGAAGCCGACCGCACCGAGTCGTTCATCGCCGATCACTGGAAGGCGATGGCGGCGTTCGATCCCGAGCACAAGATCAAGCTGGTCGTCGACGAGTGGGGCGCCTGGTACCGGCCCGGGTCCCAGGTCGACGACACGCACCTGCTCGGGCAGCAGTCGACGATGCGCGACGCCGTGCTGGCCGGGCTCACGCTCGACACGTTCAACCGCCACGCCGACAAGGTGGCGATGGCGAACGTCGCGCAATTGGTGAACTGCCTGCAGTCGCCTTTTCTCGCGCGCGGCGACAAGTTGATCCTGACGCCCACCTTTCACGTGTTCGAGATGTACGCCCCCCACCAGGGCGCCCAGTCCCTGCGAACGGTGTTCGCCTCGCCGGGGCCGAGCTACACGCGCAACGGTCAGCCGGCCACGATGCGCGGCCTCTCGGGCTCCGCCTCGCGCCGCGACAAGCAACTGGTCCTGACGGTGACGAACCCCGACCTCCGGCAGCCGCGCGCGACGGAGATCGTCCTCGTCGGCGGCTCCCGCGCGGCGGCGGCGGTTCGCTGCACGACGCTTGCGGCCGGCGACGTCCATGCGGTCAACACCTTCGAAGAACCGGAGCGGGTCCACCCGCAGCAGACGACGCTGGCCGAAAACGGCGGCTCGCTCGTCCATGAATTTCCGGCCGCCTCCGTCACGCGGCTCGAGCTCACGCTGGCCTGACCTACCCCTCGCCGCGATCCCGAGCCCGACGCGGCCGCCGAGACGCGTCATACTTTCGCCTCCTCGTGTACGGGGACAACGGAGCGGCCGAGCGCGTTCCCCACTCCCGCGGTGAGCGTCGACGGGTCGCTCTCCGCTGGTAATATGACCGCCGAGGGATCGGTCGTTCGCGTGACGTCGTTGTCTGCAGAGACGGAGCCGGTGAGCGAACGTCCGCGCGGCGCTCAGACGCGATGGGGCGCGCGCGCCGAGCTGGTGCTGTCCTGGACCGGCGCGGGCCTGGGGCTGGTCATGCTCTTTCTCTGGCTCCCCCGGAACGCCACCCGAGTGGACGTGCGAGAAATGGACCTCTACGTCTACTACCAGACGGCGGTTCGCCTCGCGCACGGGCAGCCGATCTACACCGGCCCCTTCGTCTATCCGCCGATGTTCGCCGCGCTCATCCGGCCCGCGGCCGCGATGCCGCTCAGGGTCTTCCAGGCTTGCTGGTACGTGATCATGATGGGCGCCTTTTGGGCGTATGCGACCGGGCTGACCCGTCTCGCCTTCGGACGCCTGACGCTCTCTCGCGTCCTCGCCGCGGCGGCGCTGGTGGCGCTCACGCCGGGGACCAACTCGATCATGGGCCTGGGCAACATCGACCTCATCATCTGGGCGCTCGTCGCCTGGTCGCTTCCGGCGGGGGCCGGCCTGGCCCTGGCGGCCTGCCTCAAGGTCTACCCGGCCGTGGTCGCCGTGGCGGCAGTCGTCCGGCGCCCCTCGACTGCCTGGCGTCAACTCGGGGCGGCGACCGCCCTCGTGTCGTTCAGCTTGCTCCTCCTCGGCCCCGGACCGTTCGCCGAATGGCTGCGCTCCGGCGCGACGCCGCTCCCGGACTGCACGCTCCTTCCCGCCAACGTCAGCCTCTCGACGGGCATCCTCAGGCTCCTCCACGTGACCGACGTGAGGGGCGGGTTCGCGCGCGCGATCTACGTCGTCGTCCCGGCGGTCCTGATCGGCGGCACCTTCTGGCGAACGCGCCGGTGGACCGCGACCGCAGCCGGGGCGGCCGTCCTGGTGGCGACGGCCTGGTCCGCCCCCGTCTGTTGGTCGGACTGGCTCCCCATCCTCCACATTCCCCTGGCAGTCTGGCTCCGGCACCACCTTCGCCTGGAACCGCAGCGGGGCGCCTAGAGGCGCCCGGGAACCGGCCGGAAGCCCCATCGAGCACGCGCTCAGCCAGCGCGGTGATTCCACTCCGACTTCAGGGATCATGGAACCAAACTTCCAACCAAACTTCGAGGATCGATGACCTATCGCGTGAAGTGGCCACCAGAAGATGGCAACATTCCCGAACGGCGGGTTGGCAAGGGATTCGCTTTCCCACCTCAAGAATCAGTCTTTGACGGATGCAGCCTCACACTCATTCGGTGCTCATCATCGAGGACGATCCCGACATTCGGGACGCGCTCGCCGACATCCTCCGTGATCGAGGCTTTTCAGTGGTGGGTGCGGGGAACGGCCGGGAGGCGCTGACTCTTCTCCGGGGGCTCGCCGCTCCCCCCTCGGCCATCCTCCTCGACTTGATGATGCCGGTCCTGGACGGCTACGGCTTTCTCGAGGAGCAGCGCCAGGACGCGTCGCTCGCCGGCATCCCGGTCGCCATCGTCACCGCCGGCCGCAAAGTCGAGCGGAGCCGTATCGATGAAGCGATCCCGATCGTCCCCAAGCCGATCAATGTGCCGTTGCTGTTCACGGTCCTCGACAAGATGTGCACGACGCGCGAGGCCCACCCGTGACGATCGGTTCGTCCGAACGCCGGAGCGGTCCCGCCGTCGACGAGCGGCACTTCGAGCTCCTGGTCTCGAGCGTCAAGGACTACGCGATCTTCTTGCTCGACCCCGCGGGCCGAATTGCCTCCTGGAACGCGGGCGCCCACCAGATCAAGGGCTACCGTCCGGACGAGGTCATCGGCAGGCCCATGTCGATCTTCTACACCCCCGAGGATGTCGCGCGCGGCTTGCCCCAGGCCCTGCTGGCCACGGCGCTCGGCGAGGGACGCGTCGAAGACGAAGGCTGGCGCGTGCGGAAGGATGGCAGCCGCTTTTGGGCGGACGTCGTCATCACCGCGCTCCGCGATCCGGACGGAACACCCCGGGGATTCGGCAAGGTCACGCGCGACCTCACCGCGCGAAAACAGGCCGAAGAGAAGCTCCGCCAGAGTGAAGAGAGCTTGTCGACGACTCTCTACGGTATCGGTGACGCGGTCCTGGCCGCGGACGAGAAGGGTCGAGTGACTCGGATCAACCCGGTGGCGGAGCGCCTGACCGGGTGGTCAGAGAAGGAAGCCGTCGGCCGCCCGCTGGACGAGGTCTTTCGGATCATAAACGAGGAGACGCGAGCGACGGCGCCCAACCCGGTAACCCGCGTACTCGCGGAGGGCGTGATCGTCGGCCTGGCAAATCACACCGCGCTCATCTCCCGCGACGGGACGGAGCGTCCGATCGCCGACAGCGGCGCTCCCATCCGAGGCGCCGGCGGAGAAACCCGGGGGGCCGTCCTGGTCTTTCGCGACGTGACCGCCGAGCGAAGCGCGGAGGAGGCGCTGCGGAAGAGCGAGGAGAGCCTGGCTGCGACTCTCTATAGCATCGGTGATGGCGTGCTGGCGACGGACGAGCGTGCCCGCGTGACGCGGATAAATCCTGTCGCCGAGCGTCTGACCGGCTGGCGTGAGCAGGAAGCGATCGGCCGCCCGATCGGGGAAGTCTTCAACATCGTCAACGAGGAGACCGGTGCCCCGGCTCCCAATCCGGTCGGCCGGGTTCTGGCGGAGGGGGTGGTGGTCGGGCTGGCCAATCACACCGTGCTGGTCGCGCGCGACGGATCGAGACGGCCGATCGCCGACAGCGCTGCTCCCATCCGCGACGGGGGACGGGCCACCGCCGGCGCCGTGCTGGTGTTCCGAGACGTGACGGAGGAGCGACGCGCCAGCGAAGAGTTGAGGC
The DNA here is from genome assembly GCA_035607055.1 of Polyangia bacterium. GTDB lineage: Bacteria > Myxococcota_A > Polyangia > Fen-1088 > Fen-1088 > JADGRB01. The sequence goes on along the minus strand of DATNDC010000077.1, from coordinate 20,133 downwards.
AGAGCGAAGAGAAGCTCCGGCTGATGATCGCGAACATCTCCGACTACGCGATCTTCATGCTCGACCCGGCGGGCCGGGTCGCGAGCTGGAACCCCGGCGGGGAACGCCTCACCGGGTATAGCGAGGAGGAGATCGCGGGCGCCCATTTCTCGCGGTTCTTTTCGGCCGACGAGGCGGCGAGCGGCCGCCCGGCGGAGGAGCTCGACATCGCCGCCCGTCGCGGCCGGTTCGAAGCTGAGAATTGGAGAGTTCGCAAGGACGGATCGCGTTTCTGGGCGCACATCGTCATCGCGCCGATGCGTGACGCGAACGGCACCCTGGTGGGATTCGTCAAGACCACGCGCGACCTCACCCAAGCTCGGAAGCTCGAAGAGGAGAGGGTTCAGTTGGCGCAGGCCCGGGAAGCGGTTCGACTGCGGGACGAGTTTCTCTCGATAGCCTCGCACGAGCTCAAGACCCCGCTGACGGCCATGCAGTTGCAGCTCCAGGGCGCGCTCGACCGGGCGACGTCCATCGACGAGTCAGTGGCCAAGAGCATCGATCGCGCCACGCGGGTCGGCGATCGGCTGGCGCAACTGATCGAGACATTGCTCGACGTGTCGCGGATCGCGAGCGGCAAGCTGACGCTCAACCTCGAAGCCTGCGATCTGGCCGCGGTGGTGCCCGAGGTCGTGGAGCGTTTTCGCGAGGGCGCGCGCCGCGCGGACTGCGCGCTCTCCGCAGCGGTGCCCGCCGACATTGTCGGGCAATGGGATCGCCTTCGCATCGAGCAGGTGCTGATGAACCTGATCTCGAACGCCATCAAGTACGCCGCCGGCCACCCCATTCTGGTGTCGGCCTGCCGCCAGGGAGAAATGGCGGTGTTGCAGGTTCGAGATGGCGGCCCCGGCATCCCCGAGGCCCGGCTTTCTCAAATCTTCGAGCGCTTCGAACGTGCCGTATCGGATCGTCACTACGGCGGCATGGGGCTCGGGCTCTATGTCGCGCGCCAGATCGCCGAGGCGCACGGCGGCACGATTGCTGCCGCCAACCTGACCGAGGGCGGCGCGCTCTTCACCCTCCGGCTGCCCCTCGCCCCCCGCGAATCCGCGCCCCGGACTGCCTGATCTCCACGCCGGCGCGGTTCCCGGATCCTCGATCGCGCTTTCGCGCCGCGATGGCCCTGGCGAGCGGCATTGAGAAAGGCGGATTGAGGAGGACAAGGTACAGTTTTGTCCAACTTTCCCTTACGTGGTTGTTACGATATCGACGATGGGCACGGCGACGGCGGTGGCGTCCCCAGCAGGCGCTACGAGCTTCGAACCGCTGACGGTCCTCATCGTCGACGACGACCAAGCCGTTCTCGATGGTATCGGCGAGCTGCTCGAAAGCGAGGGCTACGGCGTGGCGACCGCGACGGACGGACAGGACGCCCTCAATCAGCTCCGCCGCGGGCTGCAGCCGTCCGTGATCTTGCTCGACTTGATGATGCCGCGGATGGACGGGTGGGACTTCCGCCAGGAGCAGGCACGAGATCCTGATCTCAAGGATATCCCGCTCGTCGTCATTACCGCCGCCGGATTCAGCGAGGCATCGGTGAAGACCCAGTTCGGTGACATCGAGTTGGTGCCCAAGCCGCTGCCGGTACCGGCGCTGCTCTCGGCCGTTCGGCGTCAATCCGGAGACCACTGAAGGAAATCAGGGGGGAGGTTGGCGATGGGGGATGCAGGTCAACGGCCCGTCCGGATCCTCGTCGTCGACGACGTCGAGCGCAATCTCGTCGCGCTCGATGCCTTGCTGGCGAGCCCGACGGTCGAGGTCGTCCGGGCGCGCTCGGGCGAAGAGGCCTTGCGCGCGCTGGAGCGCCACGACTTTGCCCTGATCGTGCTCGACGTCCGCATGCCCGTCATGGACGGGTTTGAAACCGCCGCGGCGATCAGGCAGGCGGAGGGCCCGCGACCGGTCCCGATCATCTTCATGACCGCGCATGGTTCGACGCAAGCGCAACTGGCAAAGGCCTACGCCCTCGGGGCCTCCGACTTCATCGAGAAGCCCATCGACCCGGAGGCCATTCGCGCGAAGGTGCGGGTCATCACCGACCTTTCTCGGATGGTTCAGGACGTGAGACGGGACGCCCAAGCCAAACAGGAGCAGGCGCTCCGTGAAGAGCGGGAGCGCTGGGAGACCGAGAGACTCCGGGCCCGGGTGGTCGAACAAGAGCGCGCCACCGCGGCCGAGCACGTGGCACGGGTGGAGGCGGAGAACGCGAACAAGCTGAAGGATGAGTTCCTGGCCACGCTCTCGCACGAGCTCCGGACGCCCCTGAGCGCGATCGCGGGATGGGTTGGCCTCATCAAGGCGCGCGGCGCCGTGGAACCGTCGTTCAGCCGCGGCATGGAGGCCATCGACAGAAACACGCGCGCCCAGGTCAAGCTCATCGACGACATGCTCGACACCTCCCGCATCCTGGCGGGCAAGCTGCGGCTCGAGGTCACCACGGTCGACCTCGTCTCGCTGATCGACCGCAGCGTGGAGGCGATGCGGCCGGCCGCTGAGCGGAAGCGGTTGTCTGTGACGGGGAAGGTCGACCGAGATCTACCGCCCGCGCTCGGTGACCCGGACCGGCTTCAACAGATCCTGGGGAACGTGCTGTCGAACGCGGTGAAGTTCACACCGGAGGGCGGCGAGGTCTCGCTGGTCGCCGAGCGCGACGATTCGTTCGCCCGTCTGACGATCCGAGACACGGGCAAGGGAATATCGGCAGACTTCTTGCCGCAGATGTTCGATCGGTTCCGGCAGGAGCACGGCGGAACGTCGCGTCCCCACAGCGGGCTGGGGATCGGTCTCGCCCTGGCGAGAGATCTCGTCGAGCTGCATGGCGGAACCATCGAGGCACGCAGCGACGGACCCGGCAGGGGCGCGACGTTCGTGATCCGGCTGCCCCTCGGCGCGGCCGTCGCCGGCAACGCGGAAGCAAATCGAGCGGCGGCGCCACCCGCGCAGACTTCCCTCACGGGGGCACGGGTCCTCGTCGTCGACGACGAGACAGACGCCCGTGAGCTCTTACGCGAAGTGGCGCAGACGGCGGGCGCGACCGTGCTGGCGGTCGACTCCGCCGACGCCGCGCTGGCGGCGCTGCCGTCGTGGAGGCCATCCGTGGTCCTGAGCGACATCGGCATGGCCGGAAAGGACGGATACGCGCTCATGCGCGCCATCCGAGCACTCCCCCCCGAGGCGGGCGGCAACGTCCCGGCGATTGCCGTCACCGCCTACACCAGCGCGGACGACGCCGCACGGGCCCGGGCCGCCGGTTTTCAGACGCACCTCGCAAAGCCCGTCGAACCGAACCTGCTTCTCGCGACGATCGCGTCAGCCGTCCACCGCAGCCTCGACTGACCTCCGTTCTCAGCGGACCCAGGATCGACCAGGAAGGATCGTTTTGCCGCGACTAGCGGTATCCGCGAGCGAGCAGGAACTTGGCGCCCGCCTCGAACGCTTTCGGGCCGGGAACATGGAAGGCGAACGCATCGGCCAGGCGGTCGGTCGTGTTGAACGCGAAGCAGACGGCGAGCGCGTCCTCGATCTGCGCGCGTGAGGCGCCCGCGGCCAGCACGCCACGCATGTCGTTCGCGTCCACGGCGTGCTCGCGCGTCAGCTTACCCAGCATCCGCAAGGTCGCTCGCAGCGGTTCGCCGATTGGCGCGGCGTCGAGATCGGCGAGGACAGAGGACACTCGGTCCCGATCGCCGTATGCCCTCGCCGCGACGGCGGAGTGCGCCTTGACGCAGAACTCGGTCGCGTTCTGCTGGGAAATGAAGGCGGCCATCAGCTCACGATCGCCGACGGACCAGGCGGACGGTCCGCGCATCGCTTCGTGGGTGAGCGGCTTCATCGGACCGCCGTAGAAGTCGGGCCGATACATGACCAGCTTCACGGCGTCGACCACCCGATGGCCGGAGAACAGGCGGATGAACGTGAACATCACCTTCGTCCCGAAGGAATGGCCCTGGTCCAGGATCGCGAGGCGCATGCTCACTCCTTTCGGATCGCGGCTTCGAGAGCGGCGAGCGCCCGGTCGTGCTGCCGCACGGCTTGCCCGACCGCCCCGCAAACGACGATCTCGAAGAGCTGATCTTCGCTCAGGCCCGAGGCGCGCGCGGCGGCGAAGTCCTGGTCGGAGACGTCCCGGGCGCGCTTGGCGACCTTCTCGACGAGCGTTCTGAGGGGCTCGTCGAGCCCTAGGTTGTCGAACGCCGCCCGCCGCTGGGCTTGCGACGCCAGCCCGTCGCCTTCCAGGATTCGTGCAACGAGCGCGTTGCGGGCCTCTTTGATGTCCGACATCGGTCCCTCCCCTATCCCGCCGCCGCGCGGGCGAACATCTGCAGGACGCGACCCCAATCACCTTCGGTCTCGAAGATGCGGCGCATTTCGTCGCGACGTGCCCCGAAGCGGTCGAGGCGTCGATGTTCGAGCTCGATCCGGGTCGTGTTCTTCCCTTCGGGAATGAAGCGCAGCTCGATCTCGGTCTTGAGGTTCGGATCGTATTGCCACTCCGCGGTGATGTCCCAGGAGAGCACCAGCCGCGTCTGCGGCTCCCAGGCGAGGACGGTACCCCACTGGCACGTGCTCCCGTCCTCGCCGCGCTCGTACCAGCGGCCGCCGACGCGAGGCTCGATGATCGCGTCGACCGCCTTGGCCTTACCGATCTTGTAGTTCCCGAGCGGCCACCAGCTGCCCATTTGCTCGGTGAACACCCGCCAGGCGACCGCCGCCGGCGCCTGAACGCTCACGGTCTTTCGGACGCTGTTGGGGTCAATGTCGCCTCTTGTCGTGGCCTCGCTCATCGCGATTTCCTTTCCCTGGCGGCTTCCCGCTCTGCCGCGTCTTTGAACGCAGCCAGCGTCTGGTCCCAAAATCCGTCGAGCCAGCCGCGCAGCATCTCGATTCCGCGCTGATCGATCGAGTAGAAGCGCCGTGTCCCCTCGGGACGGTGGGTGGCCAACCGCGCCGCCTTGAGCACCCTCAGATGTTGCGAGACCGCCGGCCGGGTGACGTCCAGTCCGGCGGCGATGTCGCCGACCGAGCGGGCGCCCGCCCGGAGGCGCTTAAACACCGCCCTGCGGGTCGGATCACCGAGAGCATCCAACACGCGCTCTACGTTAGTCACCACTTACATAAGTTAGTACTAACAGAAGCTACCGTCAAGCCCTCCCTGCCGTCCGCTTTCTTCTTCTGGCGGCACCCCAAACTTGGGAGGCCCGGACGCCTCGCGGTAGAGTGGCGCGATGGGGCGCTTGAACGAACCCGAGCTCGATCGCCTGGTGCGGGCCGGTTGCACGGCTTGCGGCGATCGCAAGCTGACCTTCAGGGCGTACCTCGACGGGACGTTCCCTTTCGTCGCCGGCGAGCCGGTGGGGCGCGCGCGCTGGAGCTACGACGGAGAGAAGTTCGTGGATGGCGTCTATGCCGTGGACTGTGCAGCCTGTGGCGCAGCGCTGTTCGCCGCCGCGGATTGTCCCCGCTGCCATCTGCCCGACGGCCTGGCGACCGCGCTGACCACGCCAAACCGGTGGCCGGTGCCAGCCGGCTGCTCAGATCCCGACTGCGGCGGCGAAGAGATTCGCTACACCGCCTTCGTCCCCGCGCGCGTCGCGTACGAGGGGCAGCGCGCCGAACGCGCACGGAGCGCCGTCGAGCCGAGCGATCCGGGCTTCCACGGGGTGCGCGCCGAGTGCCGAGACTGTGGACAGACCATCGCCGCGCGGAACGACGACGACGGCTGCCCGTTGTGCGAAGGCCCAGGACCGCTTCGCGCCCGTCCGGGCTGAGGCCTTCCGGGGAGCGTCCGAAGATTCACCCCAGCCATCGACCGACTCTCTTACGCCTTCATGCTCGCCGACGGGATGGAGGTCGCCTCCGCGCGCTCGGCGAGCCGAGCGAATACGTCGTCGAGCGTGGAGGAGAGCTTCCGCTTCATGAATAGCCTGTCGAGAATCCAGCCGAGAGGGCCGAACTTGAGCGCGTACTCCAGCCGCTGGGTGATTCGGCTGCCGCCGCCCTTTGGCTCGATGCGCGTCACCCAGCGCATGAATCGAATCGGCCAATCGCTCTCAACGACCTCGAGACCGACCGCGCGCCCGTCCTCCCAGTGAGTCACGCGCTCCACGACCCGTCCCTTGGGCAGGAGCTCGCAAACCCGCTCCGTCCCGACGCCCGTCCGTCGCTCGCTTTTGATGGCCGCGGTGCGGACCGTCGGGTTGTAGTGCTGAACCGCTTCGAGGTCCGCCAGCACGGCCCAGACCCGCTCGGGTGGACAGGCCGCCTCGATCTCGTGATGAATGGTGGTCATCCTCATCTCCACAAGTGACGGGTTGTGGAATAACACGGCCCACCGTGGTACACAAGTGGCCACTTGTGAAGCGCTCGAACCAACAAGCGTCGGCCGCCCTGAAGGCCCTCGGCGAGCCGAGGCGCGTCGAGATCTTGCAGCTCCTGCGCGCCGGCCCGCGGACCGTGGGAGAGCTCGCCGCGCAGGTCGACGTCACGCAGCAGGCGGTCTCGCAGCACCTGGCGGTGCTCGGGCAGGCGGGGCTCGTGGAGGCCCGACGCGAAGGCACGCGAAGCATCTACGCGGTCCGGCCCGACGGCTTCGCGCCGATCGAGGAGTTCGTGCGCAGCTTCTGGACCCCGCGCCTGCGGGCGCTCAAGGACGACATCGAGAGCAAGAAATGAGCGAGACCTTTAAGACGTCGATCGACGTCGCCGCAGCCCCAGAGCAGGTCTTCGACTACTTCGTCCGGCCCGAGCTTCTCGTGCGGTGGATGGGAGATTTCGCCCGCCTCGAGGCCTGCGCGGGCGGTCTCTTCTCCGTCGACATCAACGGAGTCCTGATTCGCGGGCACTTCGTGCGGGTGGAGCGGCCGAACCTGATCGAGATCGCCTGGGGCGAGGCGGGGAACGCGGAGATGCCTGCCGGCGCCACGCGACTCGTCGTCAACCTGGCACCTCACGCGGGTGGGACGCGCGTGACCCTCGAGCACAGCGGTCTGACGCCCGGCGAAGCCAAGAAGCACGCCCTCGGCTGGCCGCATTTCATCGAACGACTGGCGGTCGCAGCGCGCGGCGCCGACCCGGGAGCCGATCCCTGGAAGGCAGCGCCGCCCCAATAGCCCGGAACCCTGGTGGGAGAGTCGCAGCATTTCCGTTTGTACGTCGATCCCGACGCGACGGTGCCGGGCGGGTGAGGGGATCGCCCATTGCACCGAAGCGCGGTGTCGTCCTCCTGCCGTCGTCGGTGGTGGCCGCGGTCTTGGTGGGATGGCAGGCGCGCGCCGAAGGTGGGGATGGCGTGTTGATCAGTAGCCGCGCGCGTGGGCCAGCTGGCGGGCCAGCAGCGCCGGAGCCGCCGTTGGCAGCTCGCAGCGGCCCCGCTCGCACACGTAGGCCGTGCTGCGCCCGCCGAGCGCGCGCTTTTCGCTGACCAGCGGTGTGACGGCGGCCAGGGCGTCGAGGCTCTCCCCCTCCGCGGTGCCGGCCAGGACCTTGTTCGGCAAGAAGGTGCGTCGCACGGCGGCGAGCAAAGGGGCCGCCGCCGCTGCAGTGGAACCCTTGGGCCAGACCACCACCACCTCGCGCGCCGTGTCGGTCCTGAAGTCGAGAGCGAGGAGCGCCTCGGTCAGTCCCAGGGGGCGGCGGGCGAGTGGCTGCCGGAGGGCGGCGAACGCTCGGTCGGCGATCGCACGCCAGTGGTCGTCGGCCGTAAACGCTGCCGCCCGCAGGGCGTTCAAGATGGCCACCGACGTCCCGGAAGGGATCGCGCCGTCGTAACTTGGTTTCTCGCGCGCGAGCAGCGTCTCGTGCTTGGCGCTGGTGGCGAACCAACCACCGAGCGCCGAATCCGCGAACAGCCTCTCTGTCTCCGCGCACAGCGCGAGCGCCTCGCGCAGCCAGCCGGGATCGAACGAGGCCTCGAAGAGGTCGAAGAGCCCCGCCGCGACAAAGGCGTAATCCTCCAGGAATCCGGGCGGCCCGAGGCGGCCGCCGTCGTCGCTGCGTACCAGCGTCCCGCCAGGACGCATCGTGCCGAGGATGAATTCCGCCGCGCGCGCAGCGGCCTGCGTGTAACGGGGCTCGTCGAGGAGACGGCCGCCCTGCGAGAGGGCCGAGATCATCAGGCCGTTCCAGGCGGCGAGGACCTTGTCGTCGCGAGCGGGCGGGACCCGCCGGGCGCGAGCGGCGTACAGCTTGGAGCGCGCCTCCGAGAGCGCCGCCCGCTCCGTCTCGTTGGGCTTCTGCGCGAAGAGGATGTTCCGCCCGTCGAAGTTCCCGCCCGGCGTGACGCCGTAGTAGCGGATGAAACGCTCCGCCGTAGACCCACCGCCCAGGACGGCGCGGATCTCCGGCTCGGACCAGACGAAGAACTTCCCCTCCGCTCCGTCGGAGTCGGCGTCCGTCGCCGAATAGAAGGCGCCCGACGGCGCGGTCATCTCCCTCAACACGTAGTCCAGGGTCTCCCGGGCGACGCGCGCAAAGTCGGCGCGGCCGGTCACCTGATAGGCCTCGAGGTACGCGACCGCCAGCAGCGCGTTGTCGTAGAGCATCTTCTCGAAGTGAGGGACGAGCCAGCGCTCGTCGGTCGAGTAGCGGTGAAAACCGCCTCCGATCTGATCGTTGATGCCGCCGGCGGCCATCTTCTCCAGCGTCACCGTGGCCATGCGGAGGGCCTCCGCGTCCCCGGTCCGGCGGTAGTCGCGCAGGAGGAGCCGCACCGGCAGGCTCGATGGAAACTTGGGCGCCCCGCGCAACCCGCCGTTCACCTCGTCGAAACCGCGCTCGAGTTGACGGACCAGGGCCGGGATGACGGCTCCGTCGGGTACCGAGTCGACGCCAGTCGATGCCAGCGGCGCCAAGCTCGGTCCACCCAGGTCCTGGCGGACGGCGGACGCGAGCTTCCCCGCCTCGCTCACGATCCGGCCGGGGTCAGCGCGGTACGCCGTGGCCAGCTCGGCGAGAAGGCTGAGCAAGCCCCGGCGTGCGCCCCGCGCGCCGTCGCGAGGCGGAAAGTAGGTCCCGCCGAAGAAGGGCGTCCGCTCCGCCGTCAGCCAGACGCTCATCGGCCAGCCGCCCGAACCGGTCAGCGACTGGACCGCGCTCATGTAGACGGCGTCGATGTCGGGCCGCTCCTCCCGGTCGACCTTGATGGCCACGTAGTGTTCGTTGAGGTAGCGGGCGATCTCCTGGTCCTCGAACGATTCGGCCTCCATGACGTGGCACCAGTGGCAGGTCGAGTAGCCGACCGAGAGGAAGATCGGCTTCCCCTCGCGTTTCGCGCGCGCGAACGCTTCGTCGCCCCACGGGTACCAATTGACTGGGTTATGGGCGTGCTGCAGCAGATACGGGCTTGCCTCGAGGATGAGACGGTTGGTGTACCTGGGGCTGCCGTCCGGATTGAGGTGGTGGGTGCGCGGGCGGTAGGCCGGCCCCTTGGCCGCGAGCGCCGCCCGCAGCCTCGCCTCGAGCGCCGGCGATCCCGCCCCCAGGCCCGGCAGCTCCGGATCCTCCTCCGCGGCCCGAGCCGGCGCGGCGGCGACGGTCACCCGCTTGCATCCGGAGAACAGAGAAGCACACGCAGCGAGCGCGCAGATCGCCCGAAGCCTCATCGCGCTCAATCCTTGGCGATCTTCATCCTCCGCGCCACCAGCCCGTCGGCGCGAACAGGTCCACCACGCCGCTGAGCTCGGCGCCGAGCACCTGACGGGACGGGACGTGATCGCGCACACGTCCTCTTCTTGTCGCCAGCGGCCGCCGGGCGGTCCGTTTTCGCTACCGTGTTCGAGTTCTGTCGTTGTGAAATGCATCCGACGAGATGCTGAAACGTACGGGTCGACTGGTCGGGGTATTCGCGGCGGTGCTGAGCGTGGGCGCCTGCGGCAAGGTGACGCCGAAAGCGGACGGAGGAGGCGACGGGGGCCTCACGGCGGAGCAAGCCTGCGCCGCGCTCGCGCAGGCCGAATGCGGCAAGCGAGACAGTTGCTCCAACGGCACCAGCATCACCCGCGTCTACGGCGAAATGAGCGTCTGCCTCACCCGCGCGGCCCTCGAGTGCACGACCCGACTGGCCGCGCCCAACACCGGCGCCAGCCCACAGGCCGTCAGCAAGTGCGCGGCCGACTACGCGACGCTGTCGTGCGACGACTTCTTCAACGCCGAGCTGCCGGCGGACTGTTCACCGTCGGGCCCGGGCACAAACGGGCAGCGTTGCGCTTTCAATGGCCAGTGCGCCAGCGCTTACTGCGGCGGCACGGAAAACGCGCGCTGCGGCGCCTGCGCGGCGCAGCCGGCGGCCGGTGACTCCTGCGCCGACTCCTTCTGCGGCCCCGGGCAGAACTGCGTGGCGGCGACGATGACCTGCGAGGACGTCGTGATCCTGAATGGGTCGTGCGACGCGAACGATCCATGCGGCAATGGCCTCTCGTGCGTGGGCCTCTCGACGACGAGCGCCCCGGGGACCTGCGAGGTCTCACTCGGCACGGCCGGCGCGGCGTGCGGCGGTGGGACCATGCCGGCGTGCAACGGCTCGCTGGGGCTTGCCTGCGTCGGCGCATCCGGCGGCAAGACCTGCCTGGCGATCAGCTACGTCGGCGACGGCATGCCGTGCGGCAACCTGTCCAACACTTCGTTCGCCCTGTGCAAGGCGGGGACCTGTTACGCCTCGACCGGCGTCGCGAGCGGCAGCCAGACGGGGACCTGCAAGCTCGACGCGATAGAGGGCGCGTCCTGCGACACCGTGCTTGGCCCGTCGTGCATGACGCCAGCGCGGTGCATCGTGGGCGACGGCGGTACGTCGGGCCTCTGCACGCTGCCCACCGGCAGCGCCTGCGATTCGTAAGCCGCTCCGCTCGCCGGCGTCCCACCTCCGCCGCGATTGGTGGGAGCCGGAGGCGCAGCTCTTGGTGTGGAGGCGGCTCGCCAAATCGATACGCACGGCAATTTGGCAGTCAATCCGTTGAGGCACCGGAGAATCCGGCACAGGTTTCTGCTCAGCGAAAGTTCGGCCTGAGTATCGAGAGATTGCTACGGCAGGACCAGAGCCAAAGGCGATCGGCAGCGGTCCTTGACAGATCGCCGACTTGCCAGCTCATCCACGCGGAAGCGCGGAGCGGTGAGGCTTCTCCCTTCTAAGTTGTTCGCGCGCATGTCACAGTTTTTCGCCCTGGAGGGTGCTTGAATGGACGACGAGGCTGTACAAAGTTCGGTACCTACGCGACAGGCACTCCTTCTCGTCGACGACTCGCGGGTCAACCTTCGTGCCTACGCCGCGGTGCTCGAGGGTCTCGATCACGACATCGTCACCGCCACCTCCGGGAACGAGGCCGTTCGGCTGCTGGCCGAGAGGCAATTCGCTCTACTGCTGATCGACGTACGCATGCCGGGCATCGACGGCTTCGAGACCGTCGAGCTCCTACGCCATCGGCTCCGCCGCGCCACGCCGGTCATCTTCGTCACCGGGGAGATCGACGACGAGGCGATGAGACGCGCCTACGAGTTCGGAGCGGTCGATTATCTGGTCAAGCCCGTCGACCCTCACGTGCTGCGCGGCAAGGTGCGCAACCTGCTCGCCCTTTACGAACAGGGGATCGAGCTCGAACGCCGGGCGGCGCTCCTCATGGAGCAGCAGAAACAGCTCGCCGAGGCCGCCGCGGAGGCGCGACGTCAGGACACGAACATCGGGATCGTCGCGCACGATCTTCGAAACCCGCTGAACGCGATCACGACGGGCGCCGATCTGATCCGTCGCGTCCTCGATCTTCCTGACCAAGCGCACGCCATCGCCGATCGAATAGATCGCAGCGCTCGCCGCATGACGCTCATGATCCGCGACATCCTCGACTTCTCCCGCGGTCACCTCGGCGGCGGTATTCCGCTGAATCTTCAAGCGGTGGACCTGGCCGCGCTGTCGGGCTCAATCGCCGATGAGGTCCAGTTCGCGCACCCATCCGCGCGGATCGACATCCGCGCGCTGGGCGATCTGCGCGGAACCTGGGACCAAGCCCGAATCGAACAGGCACTATCGAACCTTCTCGCCAACGCCGTCCAGCATGGCGGCGGCGAAGTCACGCTGTCCGCCTCGGGGCGCGAGCGAGACCACGTCTCGATCGCGGTTCGGAATGGAGGTGCGCCCATTCCAGCGGAGCAGCTGCCCGATCTCTTCGATGCCTTTCGCAAGGGCGAAAAGAGCCCGGCCGGTCTGGGCCTTGGCCTCTTCATCGTCCGGGAGATCGTCCGCGCGCACGACGGCACCATCGAAGTCGAATCGTCGTCTGATGGGACGGTGTTCACGGTGCGTCTGCCCAGACACGTCAGCCCCGAGCCTTCCGCGCCCGACGGTCATCCGACGAAGACGTCTTCATCAGGCGCGGACGCCTGACCACCCGCTCGAGGTCGCGCGGCTCGCGTTGACCATCGATTCGATCCGGGCCTGTCTCGCCGAGCTGGCGGCGATCGCCACAGCGCAAAGCGCGAGGCGCAGCAAAGAGGCCGCGCGCGCGACGTAGTCGGCCACCACGAAACATTGACCTTTAGGTGAAGTCGGCTTCTAATCCGTCGTTCCGAAAAAGGGGTGGGGCATGGTCGAAGGTGCGGCAGGCGGCGGCACGGGAGATGTTGGCGTGGCTTCTGGCTGCGGCGATTTGCCATGCCCTTCGAGCGCAGCCCTTACCGCTGCGCCCGCCGTCGCTGTCCCGAGGGCAGCCTCCGCGCCGAACTTGCATCTACGACGGTGGCCAGAGGACTGCCCGCAGCACGGGGCCCAAACGTGTCAGGGAGGATCACCATGAAACGACGGAGCGAGTTGAGGAAGGTGGATGCCGAAATGGGCTCCTATCAAGAGTGCATCGATCCGGCGCGAGAAGCGCCGTCCGCATTCAGGCGCACGGTGGCGACCTTGGCCCGTCGCTGCGCGCTTCTTTGCGCGGCCGCCGCAGGTGTCGTACTGGCGCTCGGAGCTTCGACAGGAGCTTGCACCTCCTCCGCTCCCTCCGCGCCCGCCCAAATCGGCGTTGAAGCCTCGCTGGCGGGTGGAGGCGACGGAGACACGTTGCGTGACGGCGACATCGTGACCATCACCGGCACCCGCTCCCGGAGCGGCTGGAACTCGGCCGAGCCTAGGCTTTCGCCGAGCGCTGTCGCGCGGGAGGGCCTGACGCGGCAATGGCAGTCGCCGGTGCTCGACTCGTTCACGGTGACGAATGGCGACGGCACGACGACCACCTATCCGCCGACCGCGTGGGCGTCGCCGCTCGTCATCAAGAACGTCCCGATGCCCGGCTTCGCCAAGAAATTCACCGTGCTCATCACCGCGACCGGAAACGGGTTCATCTACGCGATCAGCGCTCCGTCCGTGAACAACAAGGACGCTCCCGCGCCCGGCACCATTCTCTGGAAGACCCAGCTCACCACCCCCGCGGTCGTCAGGGGCACCGGTACCGCGGTCAATCCGTTCTTTCCGATCGGCGTGCTCAGCACCCCGGTCATCGACGCCCACGCCAAGCCGCCGCGGGTTTACGTCACCTCCGCGGACGCGACGGCGGGCTGGCAGGTCTTCGCGGTCAGCCTGCTCGACGGCAGCGTCCTCCCCGGTTGGCCGGTCACCATCAACGACGCGGTGCTGGAGCCGGTCAATCAAAACGGGCCGGGCAGCTTCACGTTCGACGTCAACGGCCGCGTCGTGCAGCGCAGCGCGCTCAACTTGAGCCCGGACAGAAACCTCCTTTACGTCCCCTTCGCGGGACTGCGCGATCTGGCGGCCGGCTGGATGGTCGTGGTCGACACGAACGCGGCCGCGGTCGTGAGCTCGTTCTCCGGCGCGGCGATGACCACGCAGATCGCTAACGCCGGTATGTGGGGCCAGTTCGGGGCGGCCGTCGACGACGACGGAACGATGTTCATGACCACCGGAAACAGCCCGGTCGGCTTGGGCCCCGCGCCGCACGTGTACGGCGAGTCGCTTCTGGCGTTCGCCCCTGGCCGCACCTTGGGGCTCACCGGAAGGTATACGCCGTTCAACTACTGCGACATGGAAGCGCAGGACACCGACCTCAGCGGAGCTGCCCCCGTGCTCATCACGCTCGATCCCGCCACGACCAGCACACCCCGATTGGCCGTGCTCGGCTCGAAGCAAGGCAACGTGTACCTTGTCGATCGAGCACACTTGTCGAGGGCGCTCTCCGCGCGTCAGGACTGCAGCGAAGACGCGGCGACCGACGAGTCGCTCCTGGGGCCGAACCCGCAGGCGCAGTTCCAGACGGTCGGCCCGCTGAACGTATTCGGCCCGTACCAAGCGTCAGCGACGAAGGTCATCTCGCGCATGCACACGACGCCCGCGTTCTTCACCGACTTGGCCAACAACTTCGTCTACGTGACCGGCAACACCAAGGCGCCCAACGCCGCGGGGACGCTCCTCGACTCGCCGCCGGACATCTTCCGGCTCAAGATCAACACCTCGCCCGGCCAGCCCGCATACCTCACGCCGGACGCCGAGGAGACCACGCTCGCGCTCCTGAACCCGAGCTCGCCGGTCGTGACGAGCGACGGCTTTACCAACCCGATGCTCTGGGTGATCGATGCCGAGAGCTCGCTGGCCGAAATGACCACCGATGGAGTCAACATCGCGCACCCGATCCTCTACGCGGTCGACGGGACGACGATGACGGTGCTGTGGCACACGGGCGTCGATGAGCTCGGCCAGGGCGCGAAGTTCATCACGCCCGCGATCAACGAGGGGCAGGTCTTCGTGGCGACCGACCGAGTCCTCGCCTACGGTTTGGCGGGCCGGTAACCGCCCGCGTCCACCGGCTCGCTGCGCCAGCCCGCCCGCGAGGCCCCTCCGCGGGGCAGAGCTTCTTTGAAGCTCCGGTCGTGGGAAACCAATCCTGGGGTAGCCCGCGTGGGAAACTGTCGACCCCACCGCTGGTCCACGCGAGGGTCGGGAGGCCCACCAAGCGCCCCCTTGCCGCAGACCACCCCGACCCTAAGTTGGCGCCGGCACCTTGCCGAGAAAAGAGGGGGCGACAGGATGATCGCGCGCGCGGCGTTTGGGATCAGCGCTCTGCTGAGCCTGGTGAGCTCGATCGTGGTTGCGACTCTCTATGTCTGGCCGCTGCTTCGAAGCATGCCCCGCGACCAGGCGCTGGTCGCCCTGGTCGCGCCACACATGTTTCTACGTTTCATCGGGCTCAGCTTCTTGGTGCCGGGTGTGGTTTCTGCGTCGTTGCCCGCCGCCTTTGCGAAACCAGCTGCGTTCGGAGATCTCGTCGCCGGCATCCTGGCGGTCGTCGCCGTCATCGCCCTGGCGAAAGGAGCATCCTGGGCCACGCCCGCCGTGTGGCTGTTCAATATTTGGGGTGCGGCCGATCTCCTGTTCGCGATGGTCCAAGGCCCGCGCGTGCTGGTTGACGCCGGGGCGCTGGGCGCCGCGTTCTTCATTCCGACCGCGATCGTGCCGCCGCTCCTGGTGACGCACGGTCTCACCTTCTTTCGCCTGCTCGTTCGATCGAGATGACGGTGGTCTCCCAGCTATAGGACGGAACCGATGCCGCGCGCGGGATCGATCAGCACCAGCGGCCCGGTCGAACGGGTCTATGTGGAGACAGGGCTTCCCTACTCGTCGGCCGTCGAGGCCTTCGAAGCGGCGGTCGGTCGCTTCGATCGGGAGATCACCGCCGACCTGGTCAGGCGGCAAAGTCCCTGGTCCGAGGTCGAGTCGGCGATGGCGACCATGGCCGGGCCGAGCGATCTGATGGTGTTCGAATCCTTCGATCAGGGGGCGGTGGCCGGCCTCACTGGACCCGCTGTTCGCTGCCGGCTCTATCTGGTAGGCAACCCGGCGATCGCCGCCCAGATTGTGCGAATCGATCCTCGGGCCTCGCTCTACGTTCCGTTTCGGGTCGCCATCCACCAGCCCGACCAGCTCGCCGACGCGACGATCTCGTTCGATCGCCCGTCATCCTCGCTGCGCCTCCTCGGCCGGCGGGAGCTCGATCCGATCGGCCAGATGCTCGACCAGAAGATCGAGTCGGCCGTTCAGGCTTTGCTTCGCGCCACCTGAAAGGGTCGCTCGGGCCGTCGCGACGCCCTGACGCCGACCGCCGCGGAAGCGGCCAAAGTCGCCGCCGCAGCTGCCCCCGGAACCGCGAAGCCTCCGGATGGCAGGCGGTGCCCCGGAGTCGCCGCCGCCGGCGAGGTGAACGACGACGAAGAGAACCGCCAACCCGAGCGTGATGAGCCCGAGGACCTTCACCCAACGCGGCGTACCTGGATACGCACGGGGGTTCCGGCACGCCCTACTTCCGCCCGCCGCCTTGGTGAAGCTCGATCGGGTTGCCGTCAGGATCCTCGATCTGGATCTGCTTGCCGCCCGGTCCGACCTCCACCGTGTTCCGGAAGTGCGCGCCCGCTGCCTTGAGCTTCTGGATCTGCGCGTCGAGGTCGTTGACGTAGATGACGATCCGATTCCAACCGCCCGGCTCTTGCTTACTTCCGTCCGGCATCGGCCGGGCGCCCGAGCTGCCAGGGCCGCTGAGGATCAGCTGGAGCGGACCCTTGGAGACCATGGCGAACGCCGAGCCCGCCCGCTGCTCGAGCTTGAAGTCGAGCACCTGGGTGTAGAACTTGATCCCTCGATCGACGTCCCTGATTTGGTAGCGCACCGTCGCTGCCGCCACCGGGTTGCCAGCGGCACCGGTCGCGTGGGCTGTCGGGCTCGTCTCTGCCGATGCCTGGCTCATCGCTGCTCCGACCAGGAGCGCGACGGCGGCGCTGAACGCCGCTCGATACGCTCTCGTGCTGCGAAAGCTGATCATGGCTCGCCTCCTTCCATCCCAGAACCCTAGGACCTGTGGCCCGTCCCGTATTGAAGGAATTTGACCCTTACGGCATCGGCACCGCGACATGGTTGGCCTTCACTGGAACGCGCCCGCGTCGTGAGAGCTCGGTCGGCGCCAGCCCCGAGAAGGCGACGACATCGCGGACGAGATGCGCCTGGTCGCTGTATCCAAAGGCGAGGGCCACGCCCGCCCAGTCAGGCGCACGCGCCGTCCGCGCGGCCTGGATCGCTTGCTGGAACCGTTGGACCCGGCCGAACAGTTTGGGGGCCATACCGACCTCAGCCGTGAAGAGCTCGATGAGCCGGCGATGGCTCAACCCGAGATCCGCGGCCACCGCGCCGATTCGCTCGCCCCGCGCGATACGAACGAGCGCCACCGGCACAGCGACGTGACGCTTGAACGGCCGGTGCAGCCGAGCGAGCAACGCCCGCTCCAAGATCCGGAAGCGCCTCGAGGGCGTCGTGGCCTCGGCGAGGCGCTCCCGAAGCTCGCTCGCGTGCGCCCCCCACACCGACTCGAGATCGATGTGCGTGCTGCCGACCTCACCGGGTAGAGCGCCAATAAACGGCAGCGCGCCGCCGGGCTTGAAATGAACGCCAACGATCGAGGCGTGCTCGAGCGTGTCGATGACGAAAGCTCGGTGGTAGGCGCCCGACACCATCGCGCCGGAGAAATGCTTCGCTTCAGCGCCGTCACAAGAATCGTAGATTCTGAACTCGTTCTCGTGCAGGTTGACGACCAGCTCGAAGGTGCCGCTCGGGAGAATGCTTTCGCGCGCGTGAGGCGGCGCATCGCTCAACCACCAGAGATTCTCCACGAACGCGTCGAGAGGTGGCCGCGGAGCCTGTGAGACGTAGATCATCTGGCGCGCCTGGGACCAGGACCTCATTCAAACCAGTAGCTCAGCGTCCACGAACCATGCTTCCCGAGCTCCGCGTCGAATCCGCCGTCACCACGAAGCCCCCGCAGGTCACCCGTCCCCGAGCCGGCGATGACCGACCACGCACCTTTATTGTGCTTGCCTTGCACGGTCCCTCCGACCTGGAGCAGGAAGCTCCCTCGCCGCCCCGCGAGCGCGCCGACGACGCGTTCGATGGTGCAGTACTTGACGGAGCCATCGGCCCATTGCGCCTGCAGGACGCGAGCCTCGCCTTCACCTTCCACATCCCCTCCGAACGTTTCGGCGAGTTGAACCTCGTTGAGCTTCGGGCCGTCCGTCGGCTCATCGTAGGTGACGGGCTTGAAGACGGTTACCTCGGTTCGTCCCTTCGCCGCTCTCTTGGTCGTCATTCCGTGCTCCTTCGGGCCGTCGTGGGCCCCGCTCTTAACCTTAGGTGGGGAGCCGATATCCCGCGCCGCCGCGTCAGACGCACCGAGCGTCACGAAGGCCGTAACGCCACAAGCGGCGAGGCTGATCGACAGGTAGCGAAGGAGCGCCATGCCAACCTTGAGAGGGCGTCGGCCCTTGCGCGGGAGGAGCGGATTCGCGGGTGTCATAGCCGCAGCAGTGCCCACCGATCAGGATCAAACGTACGCACGACGGCGCGTCTAGGAACGGGCCGGCGGCCGGGTCGCTCGGCCGCTCGATCGCGTGCGACAACCTCGTTCGCTGACCGCGCTGCCGTGGCGGACTCGCCGAATCCGAGTGGGTCGCCAGGATCCCGACGGCCCGGCCAGCCTCATGAGCCAGCACAGCTCAGGTTGACGACACCTCCCGTGTCGCTGCAGGTGCAGAAATTTCCTGCGCCCATCCCGACGGGTACGCAACCGACCGCTGTGCTCGATGACGGGGGACAGAGGCACGCGCAAGACGTCGGCGCCGACGCGCACGCCACCGGCGTCGCCTCGCAGGAACGACCGGTCTGCCCCGCCGTGCCGGGCGTGTAGCTGTAACAGAAGGTTTCTCCGACTGTGCAGGTGTCCGAGCCGCAGCTGAACGTTTGGTTGCCGCCGGCACCTCCCGGAGCACCACCAGTGCCCTTACCGCCCGAGCCGCCCGACCCATTACCGGACGTGCCCCCGGCGGCCTTTCCAGCGACGCCGCCCGCACCTCCATGGCCTCCCTCCGCGCCGCCCGCTCCGCTCGCGTGGCCGCCGCTCCCTCCGGTCGACCCGCCTCCCTCGGTGCTGCCGCTACTCCCGTTGCATGACGCGGCGATCGCGACAACGCCTGCGAGCATCATCAAAGTGGTCGGATGCTTCATCCCGCTGAGTCTCCTACGAAAGAGGGTCGCCGCATGGTGCCCGCGGTGGCAGCAACCTGTGGACCAGGGGGCGTATCCATTGATATGTGCGTGGTTTCTCCACCACACGAAAACGGTCCTCCCTGACAAGTCGGTCAGGTATCGTGTGTCGGGTATCGAAAATCTGATGCGTCTCAATGGTACGTCGCGACTATCCCGGGAGCGAAAGTGGCCCGGGCGTTGCTCACGGCAACCGTGCATGCAACGGAAGATTCTGGTCGTGCTCGGAGTGCTGATGCTCTCCGCCCTTGCTGCGTGCGGATCGTCATCGAGCGGATCCGATGGAGGTGGCGGCCGCGCAGGGAGCGGATCGCCGGGCTCCGGCGGAGCGAGCACGGGCGGGGCGACCGGTACCGGTGGCTCGACTGACGCAGGTGGAGTCGCCTGCACGCCGGACGGTGGACAGTGCCCGGCCGGCTATCGCTGCGGTTGCGGCGGCCCGGGCCCAGGTCAGTGCACCTGCCACCAGGAGTGCACGACGAGCAGCGACTGCTCGTCGCCGGACACGATGTGCGGATGCTCGGCGTCCGATCCGGCGCCCAAGATCTGCGTGAACGCTTGCTTCTGCTTCTGCGGGTAGCGCCTCCCATGACCCGATACGCATCCTCACTCATGTGCCTCGCCGTCATCGCGGCGGCGTCTCTGGGCTGCAACAGTTCCTCGACCACGAACGGCACGGGCGCTGGCGGCGCAGGTGGAGCTCTAGGCGGGCACACCGGCGGTGAAAGCGGTCAGGGCAATGCCGCCGGAGCGACGAGTACCGGAGGACATGGCCCCGCTTCGGACAACACCGGCGGCGGCACGGGCGCTTGCGGAGGTACCGACTGCGCCAGCGGGAAGATCTGCATCCACCTGCAGTGCTTGAATTGCAGCCCGGAGCCCGCACCGTTCTGCACTGACATACCAGCTGCGTGCTCCGGCACCGCGACGTGCTCCTGTCTACCGTTTGCGATCTGCGACCAGAACGGTCAGGCGGCGGGAGCGTGCGTCTCTGTCGACTCGTCAGGTGTTCATTGCGGCTGAGCGGA
>DATNDC010000206.1:0-4673 GCA_035607055.1 Polyangia bacterium | reverse complement strand
GTCTGGCTCTTGCGCACGTCGAGGCTCTGCTCTTGCGGCTTGAACCCCGCCATCTCGACGATCACCTTGACCGGCCCGCGGGGCACCTTGAGCGTGACCGGCGTGTAGCCCGCGACCCCGTAGTTTTTGGGGTTCGGAGCGACGCCGGCGTCCCAGAAAACGGTCGCCTGCTGAGGCGAGCTGTCGATCTTGAGACGATGCGTCCGCCCCTTGACGCGCGGCCGGATGGCCGGACTCTGCTGAGCGGCGGCGTTACGCGACTCGAAGCCGGGGGCGGCTCCACTCAGCGCGGCGCCCAGGACCACCAGCGCCGCGACGAAGGACGAACGGACCATGCGCCCTCGCAGGGTAATGGTTGAGCGGGTTCGAGGTCAACAGAGGGTTCACAGGTTTTCAGCGGAGGGCGACGTCGATGACCCCGTTCGTGATCGTCACCGAGCCATTGGGGCCGAACGCGGTGGCAAAGAACGTTCCCTGGATGCGGGTGAAGTCGACCCTCGTGTAGGTGACTTTGCAGGGTGAGCTGCCCGAGGACGTGTCGCCATAGGTCTGGCCGGGGCCCGCGTCCGGCCCGCCTGCCCCGTAAACGGTGTAATGGAGGTAGCCGATGTCGCTGCTCGTGCAACCGTAGGTGGCGGGCAAGGTGGGCAGAATGCCGGTCCCGCTGGCGGTGTAGGTCGTGATCGCCCTCGTCTGGTCGCTGGTCGAAGCCTGGATGAGAATGACGTCGCTTATCAACTGTATGTTGGTCACGTGATCGAACACGACGGGCGTTCCGTCGACCGTGGCGCGCACCATGGAAGGGGCGACGCCCGTGTCGGTGGACGTTCGAGCGTCGACGACGGCGGCCGCGTCCTTGCCGCCGCCGCTGTCCGAGCCCCCGGTCGCATGGTCGGCGGCGCCATCACTGGGCGGGGTCGCGCCGGGGTCGGCGGCGCAGGTCACGGCCGTGTCGCAGGTCGACGCCGCGCCGACACAGGCCGCCTCCTCGGTCGCCGTGGCCGGCTGCAGCTGCACCCGTGCCCCGCACTGGGTCTGGCAAGCGTCGACCCAAACGTCGTCGACGTCCGGTCGCCCGGTACAGAGGTCCCGGACCCGCCCGCAGACCGCCGCGCAGTCGACGGAGGCGCCCGCGCCGTCGGACGCATCCGGTGGGACCGAGTGCCCGCTCTTGCCGCATCCGATCACGCAGAGCAGGCCCGAAAACAACAGGCGTCCCACCGCCCTTCTGCCAACGGTCATCCCGGAACGAGCCATCGCCGCCAGCGTACCAGCAATCGCCAGCGGTTTGCATGGAACATTTTGTCGCCTCGCAGGGTTCCCCTCTCAGGCGTAGAGCAGGACCTCGACGGGCGCGCCGGCCTCGAGGCGGTCGACGGCGGCGGGGACACAGACGAGCCCGTCGGCCCGCACGACGTTGGAGAGCGTCGAGGAGCCGCCGCGCAGGGGGTCGGCCCACAGGGCGCCCTCGCGCTCGTCGAGCGCCACGCGCAGGTAGTCCTCGCGGCCGGCCACCGAGCGGTGGGGGGCGCCGAGGCGCGCGGCTCGCCGGGCCGGCCAGGGCTCGCGCGCCCCCTCGCCGGAGAGCCGCCAGAGCAGCGGGCGGATGAAGGCGTCGAACACCACCAGCGACGAGGTGGGGAATCCGGGCATGCCGATGACCGGCTTGCCGCCCGCCCGGGCAAACAGGGTCGGCTTCCCCGGCCGGATGTCGATGCCGTGAAACAGGATCCCGGGCGGCGGCAGACCGTCGAGCGCCTCGGCGGAGAGATCCTTGGTGCCGATCGACGAGCCGCCCGAGAGGATCACGGCGTCGTGCGCCGAGAGCAGGCGGTCGATGGCGGCGCGCAACGCGGCGGCGTCGTCGCGCACGATCCCGGCGGCAGTCGCCTGGCAGCCGGCGGCGGCCACCTGGGCCGCCAGCGCGACCTGGTTCGCGTCGCGCACCTGGCCCGGGCGCGGCGCGGCCTCCGGCGCGCAGAGCTCGTTTCCGGTGGAGAGGACGGCGACGCGCGGGCGGCGGTAGACCTCGACCTCGACCACCCCGAACGTGGCCAGCAGCGCCAGATCGGCGGGCCGCAGGCGCCGCCCGGCCGGGAGGACGGTCTCGCCGCGGGCCAGATCCTCGCCCGGCTGGACCACGTTGCCGCCGGCCGGCACCGCCCGGGCGACCTCGACGCGCGCGCCGCCGCCGCTGCCGTCGCCGCTCCCACCGAGCGCGGAGGTGTGCTCGACCATCACCACGGCGTCGGCGTCGGCCGGCAGGAAGCCGCCCGTGGCGATGGCCACCGCCTCGCCGGCCGCCATCCGGCCGTGGAAGAGGTCCCCCATCGGCACGGAGCCGACCACGTCCAGCACCACCAGCGACAGCTCGGAGGCGGTGTGCACGTCGGCGGCGCGCACGGCGAAGCCGTCCATGACGGCGCGCCGCTCGGCCGGCAGATCGTCGGGCGTCACGAACGGATGGGCCAGCACGCGCCCCGCCGCGACCGCGAGCGGCACGCGCTCGCCATCGACGGGCGGCGTCTCGGCCAGGATGCGCCTCGCCTCGTCGGCCGGAATGAGCGTCAGCCAGCGCGCCGCCATGGCGTCAGACCGGGAGCACCGGGCGCCGGCGCGGCAGCCCCGGTACGCTCTTCGCTCCGGCGGCAGCGAGCCGCCGCAGGAGCTCGCCGCGCAGCTCGTCGCCCGGCACCACGGCGTCGACGTGCAGGTTGGCGGCCAGCTTCAAGAGGTCGATGTCCGCGCGGTACTGCGCGCGCAGCTCCTCGACGTACGCGCCCCGCTCGGCCTCCGGCTTCTCGGCGATCTTGTTGGCGAACACGGCGTTGACCGCCGCCTCCGCCCCCATGACCGCGATCATCGCCTGCGGCAGCGCGATGGTGACGTCGGGATCGAACCCCGGGCCGCACATGGCGTAGAGCCCGGCGCCGTAGGCCTTGCGCAGGACGACGCAGATCTTCGGCACCGTGGCGTCGGCCACCGCCGAGATCATCTTGGCGCCGTGGCGGATGATCCCCTGCCGCTCGACCGCCTTGCCGATCATGAAGCCGGGGACGTCGGCCAGGAAGACCAGCGGCAGCCCGAAGGCGTCGCACAGCCAGATGAAGCGCGCCGC
Source organism: Polyangia bacterium (assembly GCA_035607055.1). Lineage (GTDB taxonomy): Bacteria > Myxococcota_A > Polyangia > Fen-1088 > Fen-1088 > JADGRB01. The sequence goes on along the minus strand of DATNDC010000206.1, from coordinate 1,555 downwards.
CTTGTCCGCCGAGTCGACGAACAGGACGCCCCCCTTCCATTTCGGCTGGCTGGCGATGATGCCGACCGGCTTGCCGCCGAGCCGCGCGAACCCGGTGACGAGCTCGCGCGCGTAGAGCTTCTTGAGCTCGAAGAAGCTCCCCTCGTCGACGAGGGCCTCGACCACCGCGGCGATGTCGAACGCCTGGTTCTGGTTGGCCGGCAGGACGTCGTCGATCCGCTTGGCCTCGGCGCGGGGCGGGCGTGGCGCGACCTCCGGCGCCGGCTCGCCCGCCCGCTGCGGCAGGTAGCCGAGGTAGTCGCGCGCGGCGGCCAGGCAGCTTTTTTCGTCCTTGGCCAGGAGGTCGCCGCAGCCGGAGACCTCGCAGTGCATGCGCGCGCCCCCCATCTCCTCCAGCGTCACTTTCTCGCCGATCACCATCTCCGCCATGCGCGGCGAGCCGAGGTACATCGAGGCGTTCTTCTCGACCATGAACACCACGTCGCAGAACGCCGGGATGTAGGCGCCGCCCGCCGCCGACGGCCCGAACAGCAGGCAGATCTGCGGCACCGCGCCGGAGAGCCGGACCTGATTGGCGAAGATCCGCCCGGCGTGCCGGCGCCCCGGGAACATGTCGATCTGATCGGTGATGCGCGCGCCCGCCGAGTCGACCAGATAGAAGAGCGGCAGCCGCAGCCGGGCCGCCGTCTCCTGGATGCGGATGATCTTCTCCACCGTGCGCGCCCCCCAGGACCCGGCCTTCACCGTCGAGTCGTTGGCCATGATCGCCACCGGCCGCCCGTGCACGCGCCCGACGCCGGTCACCACGCCGTCGGCCGGCAGGTCGGCCGCGGTCGCGTTGGCGTAGAGCCCGTCCTCGGTGAAATCCTTGCCGGCATTTTCACCTTGGTCGCAGAGGAGCGCGATCCGCTCGCGGCAGTGGAGCTTGCCCGCGGCGGCGTTGGCCTCGTGGTACTTGGGCGCGCCGCCTTTTTTTATCTTGGCGCCCAGCGCCTTGAACTCGTCGCTGCGTGACATCGTCGGTGGTCCTTTATCTTCCTTTGTAGACGCTCGGCCGCTTCTCGGCGAAGGCCGCCAGCCCTTCGTTGCGGTCCTCGCTGACCAGCACGTCTTCGTAGCGCGCCCGTTCGATCTTCAGCGCCTCGGCGAGCGGCAGCGCCAGCCCTTCGTCGATCGCCCGCTTGGCCGCGCCGAGCGCCAGCGGCGCCGCCGCGCCCAGCTCCGCCGCCCAGCGCGCCGCCGCCGCCGGCAGCTCCGCCCCGGGCACCACCTCGCTGAGGAGGCCCAGCGCCCGCGCGCGCGCCGCGCCGATGCGGCGGCCGGTCAGGATCAGCTCCTTGGCCACCGCGGCGCCCACGATCCGGGGAAGCCGCTGCGTCCCGCCCGCGCCCGGGATGATCCCGAGGCGCGTCTCGGTCAGCCCCAGCTCGGCGCCGTCGGCCGCAATCCGGATGTCGCAGGCCAGCGCCAGCTCGAGCCCACCGCCGAACGCCGCGCCGTTGATGGCCGCCAGCGTCGGCCGCGGAAACGCCGCCAGCGCGTCCATGAGCGCGTT